>CAZUAS010000072.1:0-15040 GCA_964618515.1 uncultured Ignavibacteriales bacterium
TAATAAATAAATTCTATTTTATATCCGGTTTCCAGATTTCCCAGACTTTGCCTACCAGAGCCGGACCGACTTTTAGGGTCGGTTTCCCGGGCAGCCATTCGGCCGGCGTAGCCTCGGCACCTTTGGTCTTGCGCACGTGCTGGAAAGCCTGAATCTGACGGATGGTTTCATCGAAATTTCTTCCCACCGGTGGTGTCAGCATTTCATAACCCTGGATAACACCGTCCGGGTCGATGATGAACCGGCCGCGGATATTTACCCCGGCGTTTTCATCGTAACAACCGTACACCCGACCCAGGTTACCCCCGGCGTCGGACAACATCGGGAAAGGAATTCCGCCATCGACCATTTTCATCAATTCCTGCTCGTTCCAGATTTTGTGAACAAACACCGAATCTACCGAACAGGCCAGAACTTTGGTATCAAGGGCGGTGAGTTTTTTGTATGAAGCGGCGACCGTCGCTAATTCGGTCGGTCAGACGAAGGTGAAGTCACCGGGGTAGAAACACAAAAGAACCCAGTGACCGAGATATTCGGAGAGCTTCACTTTTTTAAAAGCTCCCTCGTGATAAGCCGGGGATTCGAAATCCGGGGCTTTTTGTCCAACTTTAACGGACATTTTGACAACCTCCTTTTCAAGCTCTTTCTTTACTGGAGTGCCTTCTTCGGTCTTTTGACCCAGCACCTTACCGGTTGGCCTGGCACAGCCAACTTCTTCAGCCATATTCCCTCCTTGGTTATAAGGTTGAGGGTTTCGCCTTTTGCTTTTCAGTTTATGTATAATGCTTTTTTTATCTGAAAGCAAGGCTGGTTGTGTTTTTTTTGTTGAAGGCAAGAAAGAACCTGTTTTTTATAAAGTTTATGATAAATACTTCATTTCCCCGGCTGGATCTTGACAGCGGCGCCGTTCGAAAGCAACTGCTGTCGCTGTGTCGCCTTGAAACGGGGCAAATCTGGCATGACCCGGAAGGCAAACATGTCGTCGGCTGCGGCGATGCCGGCGATAATGGTTTTATCAGGAAAATTTTCGAAAGTGCCGACTTGCCGACTCTGGCGGTATTTGACCCGCCGTACAATCTGGCGGTTTTTGAACGGCAGACGGTCGGGGAATATATCGCCTGGTGCCGGAAATGGGTGGACAATTGCCGGAGGATTCTAAAAGATGATGCCGCTTTTTATATCTGGCTGGGCGCCGACCAGAAAGAACATTTCCAGCCGTTACCACAATTCATGATGATGATGTCACAGAGTGGTTTTACCGCCCGCTCGTTTATCACCATGCGCAACCAGCGCGGTTACGGCACGCAGAAAAACTGGATGGCTGTCAGGCAGGAGCTTTTGTATTACGTCAAGGGGCAACCGGTATTTAACGTCCAGTATACCGATATACCCAAGATTTTGCGAGGGTATTACAAAGAAATCAATGGTCAAGTGACCGAGAACATGGAGCGCTCGCATTCGCCCAATATCCGTCCCGGTAATGTCTGGGTAGATATCCAGCAGGTGTTTTATCGCATGGAGGAAAATGTCAACGGCTGTTACGCCCAGAAACCACTTAAGGCGATAGAACGGATTATTAAAGCTTCATCTAATGAACAAGACACCGTCACCGATTTTTTTTCCCATTCGGGCACGACGTTATTAGCCTGCGAGCGCACGAATCGCAAATGTATCACGTTCGATATTGACCCGGTCTTCGCCGAGATAACCATTCGCCGTCTGGAACATTACCGCACGACTGGCAAAACCGGCTGGCAAAACTCCCACCCGTTCGAGCGGGAGATGGAGGGGAAAAAGACGCTATCGATTAACTGACTGGCCAGACATATTTGAAACCCCTTGATTAAAACCTTCGTATAATACTATTATTTTTAAGAACCTTCGCTTTTGCATTGGACTTGGGGCGTTAAAGTATCATTGAGGACAAAAGATGAGAAGTAGGTGTGTTTTTTATTTGTTATCGGTGCTGATGATTATAGTAGCCGAAGTGATAAACGGACAGGAGAATAAAGATGCTCTTATTCGGATAACTGAAAATTCTGAGCCGGACTATCACGTCAAGTAAAAGTAGGTCAGGAGCCCCGTGCTCCTGACAATATTTCTTATTCTCCAAGGTCACCCTCAATTACTAAAGCCTCCCTTTGACCCCAATCCGGAGGATAATATCCTTTTATTCCATATTCGTGTAGCGATGATTCCCTCCATGCAAAGGGACTTTTTACCAAACTATGTCGCACCGGATTATAATGAATATAATCGATATGACGGTTCTGAGAATTTGTTAAGGGAAAGGTCAAGCCCCAAGTAGGCTTGACCTACCGGAGCTGTGGGGCGCTCCGCCCCCTGAATCGACGCAGAGCGTCAAGGATGGCGTTCCAACGCAGAACGTTGGAACGAGGGGAAGGACCTACCTTAAATAAAAACGCAAGCCATCCGCCTTATCGAATTATTCTTTCAAGAATTCCAGTAGAATAATATCATCTTGCAACCGGGCGTAGCTGAAATGGTTGATGAAGTCGCCGGTGTTGATATATATGCCGTTTTCATATTTTTCGTACACCGGGATGTGAAGATGTCCGATTACCACCATATCATAGCCCTCTTTTAATTTATCTTTTGCATATTTTTCATAAGCCGGGGCGAAAGTATGGTCACGACGGGTGGTATAATCGCGCGATGACCCTGATACATATTTTGCCAGCGGAATTGCCCAGTCAGGGGGGAGTTTACGATACAGCCAGATATTAAGGCGGTTGCGAAGAATACGCTTAAGTATGCGATATCCCCAATCGGCGGGCGCCAAGCCATCGCCGTGGATAAAATGAATTTTCTTACCGTTATATTCCAAATCGAAAGTGTCCCTGTGAACCTCGATACCAATATGTTTTTCAAAGAAATCGTCCATCCAGAAATCATGGTTGCCACTGATATAGTCGATCGCAATCCCTTGTTTTTTTAAATCGTATAGCATGAAGAGGACTTTATGATGGTCTTTGGGTATGGCGTGTTTGTATTCAAACCAGAAATCGAAAAGGTCGCCCAGTATCACCAGCCGGTCGCCATCGGCTTTGACCAGCTTAAACAGTTTTTCAATCATTTGTATTTTACGGTTCTCGTTTTCAAGGTTTGAAGAACCAAGATGAGCATCGGAGAAAATATACAGGGCCATGATTGTTTCCAATTTCGGAACCGCTCGAGTCGCGATTTGCAGAAAACTAATATTTGTCAGGAGCACAGGGCTCCTGACCTACAACTACAACTTTAAAACAGTTGTCGAAAACACAAGGGTTTCGACCTACAAAGAGTGTGTCGAAACTCTAAGAGATTTCGACCTATAGAAACTACAGTATTTTAAAAAAGTTACTTTTCGATACGCTCCATGAAACGGTTCATGCTGTTATAATAGGCATCGGATAGTTTTTCAAGAGGAGCATCGATATAATCATTTATTTTTAAACGGTTACCGTCAACCGTGCCTATTTTCGCTATAGGTATCTGTTTTTCATTAAAGCATTTCTCAATATCGTTGGCATATTCCGGTGAACAGGTGATAATAATTCTCGAGGGTGCTTCGCTGAACAGTAAACAATCGGGACGGATTTTATCATCGAGCTTAATCATTGCGCCGATTTGGTTATCTTTATTTGTAATACAACCTTCAGCCAGGGCAATCGCCAAACCACCATCGCTGATGTCATGTGCGGATTTTATCATGCCTTTACGAATAGCTTCAAGAAGGGTATCCTGAAGATTTTTTTCAAATTTCAAATCCACCGCCGGTGGTGCCCCTTGGAGTTGATTGAAGACGGTGCGTAAATATTCCGAGGCGCCGAGTTCTTCACGGTTTTCTCCCAGCAGGTAAATAATATCACCTTCAGTTTTAAACCACTGGGTGGTGATATGTCGGGTGGATTCAATCAGTCCCACCATGCCGATAGTCGGGGTGGGAAAAACCGCCCGTTCGGGGTCTTCGTTATAGAAAGAGACATTACCGCCGGTTACGGGTGTACCGAGGACCCGGCAGGCTTCGCCCATGCCGGCCACAGCTTCGGCAAAGCCGTAATAAATTTCCGGTTTATAGGGGTTGCCAAAATTAAGACAGTTGGTTATAGCCAGCGGTTGCCCCCCGGAGCAAACGATATTCCGGGCGGCTTCAGCAACGGCGTTCATCGCACCCGTACGGGGATTGAGGTAACAGTGGCGGCCGTTGCAATCAGTGACCATCGCCAGGGCTTTATCGGTTTTACGGATTCTGAGAACCGCGGCATCCGAACCGGGTCCCACCGCCGTGTTGGTGCGCACCATCGAATCATACTGTTCAAACACCCAACCCTTGTGACAGAGATTGGGAGACCCGATGAGAGTAAACAAAACCTCATTCCAGTTTTTATCAAGGGGGTAATCATTGAGGTTTATTTTTGCCAGTTCATCGATGTATTTGGGTTTTTTAGTCTCACGGTGATAGACCGGTGCCCCGCCGCCGAGAACCAGTGATTCTGATGGTACTCGTGAGACCACCTGACCGTTGAGTTTGCAGGTCATCATATCATCGCTGGTGACATGACCGATAATGGTTGAATCCAGGCCCCATTTGTCGAACACTTCCCGAACATCGTTTTCTTTTCCCTTTTTTACGCAGACCAGCATTCGTTCCTGCGATTCAGATAAAAGGATTTCATAGGGTGTCATCCCGGTTTCCCTTACCGGAACTTTATCTAAATGCAATTCCACGCCCGATTTGCCTTTTGCGGACATTTCCGATGATGAGCAGGTAATGCCGGCGGCGCCCATATCCTGGATACCGACAATCAGACCTTTTTCAATTATTTCAAGGGTGGCTTCAAGAAGCAGTTTTTCGGTAAAAGGGTCGCCGATTTGCACCGAGGGACGTTTGGCTTCGGAGGCTTCACTTAATTCCTCCGAAGCGAAGGTGGCGCCATGGATACCGTCGCGGCCGGTTTTGGACCCGACAATCATCAGAGGGTTGCCTTCGCCTTTCGCTACGGCGGAAACCAGTCCGTCGGTTTTGACCAGCCCGACTGCCATAGCGTTAACCAGCGGATTGCCGGTGTAAGCTTCATCGAAAAAGACTTCTCCGGCTACCGTTGGAACACCAAAGGAATTGCCGTAATCACCGATGCCCCGTACCACCCCGTCCACCAGGTATCGTACCCGGGGCTTTTCAGGAGAACCAAAGCGCAGGGAATTAAGTGAGGCGATGGGTCGGGCGCCCATGGTGAAGATATCGCGCAGAATACCGCCCACGCCGGTGGCCGCTCCCTGGTAGGGTTCAATAGCCGAGGGATGGTTGTGCGATTCGATTTTGAAAACCACCGCCAGACCATCGCCGATATCCACCGCGCCGGCATTTTCTTCACCCGCCTTGGCCAGAAGGTTGTCGCCCTCACGGGGAAGGGTCTTTAAAAGAGCGATGGAATTTTTATAAGAACAGTGCTCCGACCACATCACCGAATAAATCCCCAGTTCGGTAAAATTCGGTTCCCTCCCCAGGATTTGCCTTATTCGGGCATATTCCTCGTCGTTTAGCCCATGGTTTCGAACCAGTTCGGGAGTAACTTCGGGTTGTTTGAACTTATCAGCCATAAAATCTTTCCTTTTGGCAAAAAAGGAATATAGAACCTTATTTCGGGCAGGTCAAGTATTGTGTCATCAGCCATGGAAAAGACCGGATTATTTTATAAGTTCCCCCAAATTTTTTTATTATCTTACAAGTATGGACTGGTTGAAGGTTTTTAAAAATACCGTCAGGGAAAATAAACTTCTTGAAAGCGGTGATGCGGTTTTAATCGGACTTTCCGGAGGACCGGACTCGGTGGCTTTACTACATCTTTTAAGTCGGATACAAAAAGAGATGAAGCTTAGTATTAACGCTGTCTATATTAATCATCAAATCAGGAAAAAAGCCGCCTGTATCGAGGAAGAATTCTGTCAAAAGTTATGCGATAGGTATGGAATTGAACTGGATATTGTCTCTGAAGATATCCCGGCTTTGGCACAAAAGAGAAAAAAAGGGCTCGAAGAGACGGCTCGCGAGTTTCGCTATGAGGTTTTTGACTTGCTGGCGGCCGAGGATGGTTACGATAAAATTGCTCTGGGGCATCATGCCGATGACCGGGTGGAAACGGTATTATTTCGCATTCTTCGAGGCACCGGTTCCGCCGGTGTGGCGGGGATTCCGATTATGAGAGATAAATGTATCCGTCCCCTTTATGATTTCACCAAAAAAGACATCCTGGCGTATCTGAAAAAAAACAAGCTTTCATTCTGCCTGGATGAGTCGAATATCGGGACGGATTTCAGCCGCAATTATATCCGGAATGAACTTCTTCCCCGGATACGAAAAAGGATTAATCCCCGGGTTGACCGGGCTCTTTTGAATTTGTCGGAGATAACGGGTGAGGAAGAACGGTTTCTGGAACAGGTAGTGAAAAAATACGTTAAGAAAACAGTAAATATTACACCCGGTGGGAAATTAGTGGTTGCGTTAGAGCGTTTTAGAAGTTATGATTTATGGCTGAAACGCCGACTGTTGCGATATTGCTTAAAGTTGTTGTCCGAAAAGAACTTGACGCCGGACAAAGAAAGTGTTGACCGCCTGCTCGGTTTGGGTTATCGAACTTTAACTTTAGCAGATGGTTTACAGGCGATTACCGCTGATGATAAACTGGTAATTTGTCAACGCAAAAAAGTAGTATTTGAAGGTGTTCTGGCGATTGACAGGCCTCTCAAGTTGAAAAACTTGGGATTAAATTTTAAGCTCCGTCAGGGTATTAAAAGTTCCGTAATATTGAACCGGGAAAAACGGTCGAAGGTGGTTACGCTTGACAGCGGGAAAATATTCCCGCCTTTGATAGTACGTAATATCAGGCCGGGTGACCGTTTTATTCCGCTGGGACTTAGCGGTACGAAAAAAGTAGGAGATTATTTAACCGATAAGAAAATTCCTGTCATTTACCGGGATGAAATCCCGGTGGTTTGCGACAAGGAAGGTATTATCTGGCTGGTCGGATATGAAATCGCCGACCGGGTAAAAGTGGACCATCAAACAGAGAAGGTTTTGACCATTGAAGTCAGTGCAAGGGAAAAAAGCCGGGTTCAAACCTTTTGAACTTATGCTGGACCAGAAGAAGATTAACCAGCGTATCATTCAACTGGGCGAAAGTATAAGCACCGATTATGCCGGGAAATCTCTGGTCATGCTGGGAGTTTTGAAGGGGTGTATTGTCTTTATGGCGGACTTGATGCGGCATATTAAATTACCGGTGGAAGTAGAATTTATTTCCGCGGCATCGTACCGTCATGGTATAAGGAGAGAGGATGATATCGTCATCGGCGGGGGAGTTTCGATACCGTTGAAGGGTCGTCATGTCCTGGTGGTGGAGGGGATAGTCGATACCGGCCGAACCGCATCAGTTATTGTGCAGAAAATAGCGAAAATGGAACCGGCATCGGTGGAGGTTGTTACACTCTTAGATAAGCCGGCCAGCCACCGGGTTAAGATAAATATTAAATATAAGGGTTTTTCAATCGGTAATGAATTTGTCATTGGTTTCGGTCTGGATAATGCCCAGATGTACCGGAACCTGCCTTTTATCGGACGGGTAATTGACAACTAATTTTTGACATATTATACCGATATATTGAATTATACCCTCCGGGCAGGGTATAACTGTTAAAGTAACGTTATTGGAGAACAATGGCCAATTTGGATCATAAAAAAGACCGTTTTTCCTATCCGGGAAAAAATAAAAATGAATCCCCCAAAGAACCGGGGGTCTGGCGGGGACCGGGTAAATCACTTATTTTCTGGCTGGGATTGTTCCTGGTTATTATTGTTATTTATACTTATTATTCCGGCTTCAATAAGGATATGGCCGAGATTACTTATACTGAATTTGTTCAGGAAATGGATGAAGCCAATATTCTGGAAGTGACTTTCACGGACCGGGAGATAGAGGGTAAGCTCAAAGAAGCCAAGTTGTTTACCTCGACCAACTCTACCCAGAAGTTTTCCCGTTTTAAATCGCGTATTCCCTTTGAGGATAATAACTATGAACTGGTTAATCGTCTGGAAGCGAACGGGGCTAAAATTATCGCCAAAGTTCGAGGACCGGATTTCTTTTCGGTTTTAATTTCCGTGGCGCCATGGCTTTTCCTGGTTTTAATATGGCTGTTTTTCCTGCGCCAGATGCAGGGAGCCAGCGGTCCCAAGGGATTGTTTTCTTTCGGTAAAAGCAAAGCCAAACTTCTGACCGACGAACGTCCGAAAGTAACCTTTAAAGACGTGGCCGGAGCGGATGAAGCCAAGGAAGAGCTCCAGGAAATTATCGAGTTTTTGAAAGAGCCCGGCAAATTCCAGAAACTGGGTGGTAAGATTCCCAAGGGAGCGTTGCTTCTGGGGCCGCCCGGAACGGGTAAAACTCTTCTGGCGCGGGCTATTGCCGGAGAGGCCGGGGTACCGTTTTTCTCGATGTCCGGTTCGGATTTTGTGGAAATGTTCGTCGGAGTCGGGGCCAGCCGGGTACGCGACCTTTTCGACCAGGGCAAGAAAAATGCCCCCTGTATAATTTTCATAGATGAAATTGATGCCGTCGGGCGTCAGCGGGGTGCCGGCCTGGGTGGTGGCCATGACGAACGGGAACAAACCCTCAATCAGCTTTTAGTGGAGATGGATGGTTTCGAATCCAACGAAGGAGTTATTCTGATTGCAGCCACCAACCGTCCGGATGTTCTCGACCCGGCTCTTTTAAGACCCGGGCGGTTCGACCGCCAGATAGTCGTGGCCACGCCCGATGTAAAAGGTCGGGAAGGTATTCTGGCCGTCCATGTCAGAAAAATAAAACTGGGGGATGATGTCAACTTGTCAGTGCTGGCCCGCGGCACACCCGGCATGTCGGGTGCCGACCTGGCCAATATGGTTAACGAAGCCGCGTTGCTGGCTTCGCGCCGCAACAAGAATGCGGTTGAAATGGAAGATTTCGAGGAAGCCAAGGATAAGGTTTTGATGGGTACCGCCCGGAAATCGCTGGTTATTGCCGAAGAAGAGAAGAAAATTATCGCTTACCACGAATCCGGTCACGCTTTGGTTTCGAAGTATTTGCCCAAGGCCGACCCCATTCATA
This sequence comes from uncultured Ignavibacteriales bacterium, assembly GCA_964618515.1. Taxonomy (GTDB): domain Bacteria; phylum Zixibacteria; class MSB-5A5; order GN15; family FEB-12; genus JAFGNW01. The sequence goes on from CAZUAS010000072.1 coordinate 9,144, forward strand.
AAGTGACCATCATCCCGCGCGGAATGGCGCTGGGGGTGACCCAGTCACTGCCGGTAGATGAACGCCATACACATTCGAAAGAATATCTTGAAGCTACCCTGGCGGTGCTGATGGGCGGTCGGGTGGCGGAACTAATTGTCTTCAACCAGCTCGATACCGGCGCCGGTAACGACCTCGAAAGGGCGACCAAGCTGGCGCGTAAGATGGTCTGCAACTGGGGCATGTCGGAAAAACTCGGACCGGTAACGTTCGGCAAGACCGAGGAACATATTTTCCTGGGACGGGAACTGGCCCGTAATGTGGACTATTCCGATGCCACGGCGGTAATTATAGATGAGGAAATAAAAGCTCTTATTGAAAAGGGCGAAGATACCGCCCGGAGGATTCTGACCGACCATATCGATAAACTACATAAAATGGCCAGCCTGCTTCTGGAAAAAGAAATCGTGGAGAGCAGTGAAATTGATAAACTGATTGGCGAAGCGCCGGACGATAAAACCAAGGTTGAAGAGCCGGCTCCGGAACCGGGTAAATGAAAAAGAAAAGAATCGACCGCAAGAAAATTATCCGGGGCATCAAGTTGATACTTGATGGGGTGGGTGAGGATATCAAGCGTGAAGGGTTGACGCATACCCCGGAAAGAATAGCCGATTTTTACGAAGAAGTGTTAAGCGGCATGTCCGAGGACCCGGAGGTGGAGCTTCGGAAATACACCACCAAAAATAAAGACGAGATGATTATTTTGAAAGATATCTCGTTTTTTTCATTATGTGAACATCACCTGCTGCCTTTTTTCGGCCGGGTGCATATCGCCTATATCCCCCAGAATAATAAGATGGTCGGTTTTTCCAATATGATAAGAATGGTCGAGATCTTTTCGAAACGACTGCAGGTGCAGGAACGTCTGACCTCGCAGATTGCCGATTCCATCCGGGACGCTCTCAATGCCAAAGGAGTACTGATTGTGGTCGAAGCGGAACATCTGTGCCTGACTATGAGAGGTATAAAAAAACCCGGCAGTAAAATAGTGACCTCGGCTATTCGGGGCATGATGCGCAAGGACGCCACCCGCGCCGAAGCCCTGGCATTGCTCGAACGAGCATAAATAATTTATTCTGTTTTTCTGTTATTCCAATCTTTAGCGCCATGTAAGTTAAACAATTATTTTTTCTTTTCGTCTTTGATAAAATATTTTAATTAAAGCAAAACAGTAAGGACAAAACTGAATAATAACGAGAAAATATTACTTGCCGTAATACTTTGGGCAATGTTGTCGCTTCCAGCTGCTTCTGCTGATATCCTATCGGTTGCCGAACGGGGTGAGCTGGAACAGCTAAAAAGCCTTTTAAAGGAAACCCCGGAATTGATAAATATAAAAGACGTCCAGGGCTACACTCTCCTTCACAAGGCAGCCTATAACAATCATCCGGAGGTTGTTAAATATCTGATATCGTCCGGAGCGGAAATAAGTGCCCCCGCCGGCAACGGCAGTACTCCCCTGCACGGCGCTGCAACCTACGGGCATCTGAATATCGTAGAGATTCTTCTGGAAAATGGAGCCGATATCGCAAGCCGTAACAGCAGCGGTTTTACCCCGCTTCTGGGTGCCTGTTCGACAGGACGGTTAGATATTGTCAAACTTTTTATTACCAGGGGGGCTGACATAAATGTCAGTACCAATACAGGGTGGACACCTTTGATTTACGCGGCAGGCAGCGGTAATGTCGAACTCTGTCAGTTACTTATTGATAAGGGGAATGATGTCAATCTCATCGCTCAGGATGGCAATTCGGCGTTATCACGTGCTCTTTGGATTAACAACAAAACTATAACGGAGCTTTTAGTCAATCATGGAGCCAATGTCGATGCTTACACCAATGATAGTCTGACGCAGTTTTATTTTGCTGTTGCTTATCGTGATAAAGCACTGGCTGATTTAATGATTGATAAAGCTAGAATCTTTAACCTGAAAAATAAATATCAGATGACCATGCTTCACTATGCCTCCGCCCGGGGATTTCTGAGCCAGGTCGAAAAACTGATTGAAAAAGGAGTGGATGTCAATGTTCTCGATGTCAATCAAAGAACGGCTCTGGATTATGCTTCCCTGTGGGCGCATAATGCCGTGGTAAATTACCTGAGAGGAAAAAACACCCTGAGCATTGAACCCCGGCGAGAAGGGTTTAAAGGGAAATATCTCGGCCAGCAGCCGCCTTCAAAACAACCCCAACCATTTGCTGAAAATATGCTCCTGACGCCCTTTGCACCGCATGGCTCCATAGCTTTTTCACACGATGGTCGGGAGATTTTCTGGTGCCATCACGCCATGCCTGTTCAAGCCATGTGGTATATGAAAGAAATAGATGGAATATGGACAAAACCACAAATAGCTTCCTTTACGGATCCGGCCAGTGATTACTTCGATGGCAGCCCGAGTTTTTCTTCCGATGGCAATCGGATTTATTACCACTCCCACCGCCCCGTAACAGCCGGTGAAGCCCGCAATGAGGATTCCGATATCTGGTATGTTCAGAGAACAAAAGATGGCTGGGGCTCACCTGTGAATGTGGGAGCGCCGGTCAACTCGAACCACAGTGAATATGACCCCTGTATCGCCACTGATGGTTCTATATATTTTATTGGTGAGGGCTACGAAGACAGCTATGACACGGGTGATATATATGTTTGCGATTTTATCGGAGGTAAATTTACCGCACCCCGAAATCTGGGTGATAAAATTAACAGTCCCCAGCATGAACTCAATCCGATAATTGCTCCCGATGGTAGTTACCTGATTTTTTCTTCCAACCGGCCGAATCCTTATAATAACCAGGGTTTGAATCTTTACGTCAGCCTTAAAGACAGAAAAGGCGCCTGGACGGAAGCGGTGCTGCTGGAACAATCCATAAACACCGTAGGTGCTTGGTATCCCTTTATTACTCCCGACGGCAAGTATGTTATTTACTTGAAGAGTGATAATTATTACTGGTTTTCAACGGAAGTAATTGAAGATTTAAAAAGTGTCATCCTTCAACCTGATTCAATTAAAAACGCTCTTGTTCACTTCGTTCAAAGTAAACAGGATTTCGGACCCGGTCAGACTCGGGTGGTTCGGCTTGATGATTTGGATTCCGACGGGGACCTTGATGCGGTTTTCTCATGCGGTCAGGTCTGGCTTAACGATGGTCATGGTCAATTTACATTAAAACAGGATAATATGATATATCGCGGACACGGTGTGGATATCGGCGATATTGACGGAGATAAAGATATCGATATCATTTTCGCTGCTCAGCACAGCCGCCCTTACTTGAATGACGGTCATGCCAATTTTACTTCTTCGGACAGCCTTTTTGGAGATACTTCAAAATATATTTTTGACTTGTCCCTGATCGACATGGATAATAATGGGGCGCTCGACGTCCTGGTAAATTATGCCGGCAAGACCAGATGCTGGTACAAAAATGATGGCACCGGTCATTTCATGCTCTCTGATTCCACTCTGCCGGGAAGATTTTGCGACGACCTGGACAATGACGGTGACCTTGATTTTTTCGTTCGAGAAGAAGGTAGTGGTTATAAAGTCCTTCTCAATGATGGCCGGGGAAAATTAATCGAGAACTGGACTCTTGCCGACAATACCACTGACAGCGGTCTTATGAACTTTGCCGACCTGGACAACGATGACGACATCGATATATTACTCACCAATGGCGGTAACGATAATCTTTATCCGACCTTGCAATTGTCAAACGATGGAACGGGATAATTCACAATAGTCCGCAACAACCTGCCCCGGACTAAGTGGGGGAATATTGCTTTCGGTGATTTCAACAACGATGGCTTTCTTGATGCTCTGGTTACCAATTTTAGATTGCCCAACTATATTTTTCTTAATGACGGAAAGGGTATTTTATACGATTCCGGTATAAGATTAGGCGGTAATGCCGGCAGTATGGTAAGCGCCGTTGGTGACCTTGACGGTGACGGTGACCTTGACCTTTTCATCTCCAATTTTGAAGGCGGTTCATGTGAGGTACGGTTTGATGAATTATGATTATGATTTAAAATATTTGGCAATTTATCATTCTTGTAGCTTGTTAGACTGCCGGTTTTGAAGTTAGCCTGGTTTAATTGATAGCGGCATAAAATTAAAATCTTTTTTAAAAATATGATATTGAAAGTGTTCAAAATCAGTACCAAATTTTATATTTTGAACAGAAATAATATTTGGCCTAATAAAGGCTTACCCTCAAAGATATTTACAAAGCCCTTTTGTTGATGCTATTTACTTGAAAATTATTAATTTAAAGTAATCTTTTTTCATTCTGCATATTTACTTACCTCCGGCATACCGGTTGATATACTTATTTGAGGTTAAAAGCGGCTGTCAGGCTGAATAAAACCAGTTAAGTGATTGCCAGTCCGGGTAGAACAACCATGACAGTGCTTTATTGTTTCAATCCTCGGGAAAGGAGGAATTATGAAACGCAAAATCAGCCTTATAATGTTGGTTTTAATATCCTTGCCGGTATTTTCAATGGCTTCATCTTTCCACGTCTCGGTGTCCGGCAGTGATATCACCGGCACCGGAACGATAGCAACTCCCTTTGCCTCGGTACAGCATGCTCTCGATATTGCTGCGGATGGTGATACCATACTGGTCAGTCCCGGAACGTACGTCGAGAATATAGTATTCAGCGGCAAAGAAGCACTGGTGAAAGCCACTGGTGGTCCAGCTTTAACTTTTCTTGAACCGCTTGACCCGGCTGTTCCCATAGTCAGCTTTTCTGCAAAAGAAAGTTCGCAGGCGATCATCGATGGTTTCTCGATTAGCCGTACTGTTTCCGCCCCTGGTGTATTGTGTGACGGGTCTTCACCTGTTATTCAAAACTGTAATATTTATTCCTGTATAAATACCGGTGATGGCGGCGGAATTGCAAGCACTAATGGAGCGGAACCGCTTATCCGCAATAACAAGATATATGAAAACGCGGCTCTTTCCGGCGGGGGTATATATATTAAAGCCGGTAATCCGGTTGTTACCGAAAACTATTTCCTGTCTAACCAGGCCGGCACCGGTGGTGCGATAGCTATCGATGGCCTGGCTTATCCGGATATCAATCATAACCTTTTTGCCTATAATGAATCCTCGGCCAATGGCGGAGCCGTAGCCAATATCTCTTCGTCCAATACCAATCTGAAGATAAAGTATGGAACATTTTATCGAAATAAAGCCGGAGGATACGGCGGCGCTGTTTTCACCCGAATTGCCCTGCTCAATGTCGAGCGGTCAATTTTGTGGAGCGATTCAGCGGTTAGCGGTGGCCGTGAAGCTTACGGTCAACCGCCCACCCCGGTGGTGGTTTCATACTGTGATATTGACGGTGGCTGGAGCGGTCCGGGTGTCGGTAATGTCAATGTTGACCCTCTGTTTTGCAATGTCGATGATGGCGATTTTCATCTCCAGGAAACCTCTCCTCTGGCAGCTTATGCCTATAACGGCGGAAACCCGATCGGTGCCCTGGGAGCAGGCTGCAACCCCGTAAGTTGTGATGATAGTGACGGCGATGGTATTTGTGATGAGGATGATAACTGCCTGCTGGTCGCGAATCCGGGACAGGAAGATATCGACAGTGACGGTATTGGCGATGCCTGTGACAACTGTCCTTCGCTGGCCAATGCCGACCAGGCGGATGGTGACATTGACGGTATTGGTGATGTCTGCGATATTTGTCCACAAATATATGACCCGGAACAGGCAGATGTGGATTGGGATGATATTGGTGATGTTTGTGATAACTGCCCTTCGTTAGCCAATGCCGACCAGGTTGATGGTGACATTGACGGTATTGGTGATGTCTGCGATATAGATCGGAAGAGCACACGTCTGAACT
>CAZUAS010000073.1:0-14565 GCA_964618515.1 uncultured Ignavibacteriales bacterium
TTCCGATCTTTACGGCTTGTCCCGCGAAATCGAATCGGTTAAGCAGGCGGTGGTTATTATCGGTATGGAAGCGATAAAAAATCTGGTTCTGTCCGCATCCGTTCTGGATATGTTCAAGGGAAAGGACATCGACCAGGAATTTCAGGAGAAATTCTGGCGCCATTCCCTGGCGACGGCTTTTTGCGGCCGAATCCTGGCTAAAAAACTGCGCAGCCGCGGAATTGTCGACCCGGACCTGGCTTTCTCCGCCGGTCTGCTCCATGATATCGGAAAAATAATTCTCTGCTGTTTCCTGAGCGATGAGTATAAAAAATTCAGCCAAGCCCGGCAGCAGGACCATAGTTTGGCCACTTATATCGTTGAGGAACAGACCCTGGGATATAATCACAGTCAAATCGGTTCTCTACTGGCCCTGCAGTGGAAACTGCCCTCGAAAATCAGCGAAGCCATTTCTTATCATCATCACCCCCAGCTTAATGAGAACAATGACCCGACGCCGTACCTTATCTGCATTGCCAATTATATTGCCAAAAAAACTTTTTATGAAAAAGATGAGGCTTATCTCATAGGTAATATTGAAAAAGGTATTTTCGATTTCATGGACTTCAATGAGGCCGACGTCGACGAATACTGTGGATTACTGCGCCAGGAATATTTGAAATCGGAGACCTTTATGCAAATGGTGGGCATCAAATCCTAGGCTGTAATATTAGTTATAAAAGAAGAGGCGCCATTTGGCGCCTTTTTTTATAGGCCGGAGAGACATGCTTTGATAGTCTGTACCACTCGAATCTGTTCTTCTTCCGTCATCCGATAATAAAGAGGAAGAGTAATTGACAGCCGGTCGGCGATATAGGCCTGCGGATAATCGGTATCTTTGAGGGCGTATTTCTGCCGGTAATAAGCCAGAGTATGGACGGCATGAGTGCCCTGACGTACGGATATGCCTTCTTTTTCCAGAGTCGCCATCAACCGGTTGCGTTCCCGGTTCATTTTTTTCAGTTGCTCCGGGTCAAAATCAGAATTGTCTTCAAAATCCAACCGGTCGGCTTTGAACAGGCAGACATAAGACTGGAAAGCATGGATGTAATCCGCTGGTGTATGAGGCGGGGTCAATTCGGGAATAGTGGTCAGCAAGCGGTGGTATCTTTCGGCCACCTGGTGTCGTCCGTGTAAAATTTCTCTGGCTTTGCTCATCTGGACAATGCCGATAGCGCCCTGAATATCGGTCAGACGATAATTATAACCCAATAAAAAATATTCAGGCAGGAGGGAACCACCCTGCTGCAGGTGTCTTTCAAAGTCGGTTTTAGATGCTCCGTGGTCACGCAATTGTTTTATCGTTGCAGCTATCGTATCATCGTTGGTGACCACCATGCCGCCTTCGCCGGTACTGACGGCTTTACGGGGATGGAAGCTGAAATTCCCGGTCAGACTCTCCGTGCCGGCATGATGACCTTCGCGATAAGCCCCCAGACTGCAGGCTGCATCTTCAATTACCACGAGGCCAAATTCCCGGGCGATTTTATTTATCTCGGCCATGTCGGCACAAAGACCGAAAAGCGATACCGGCAGGATACATTTGGGCCAGGTGGGATTGTTGCGGGGAATGGTTTTCAGGTAAGACCTTATTTTAGTCGGGTCAATATTGAAACTTTTCAGGTCGATATCGATAAAAACCGGCTTTGCGCCGGTATATTCCACGGCATTGGCGGTGGCAATAAACGTGAACGACGGCAGGAGAACCTCATCGCCGGGACCTATGCCCGCCGCAATAAGCGATAAATGCAGAGCCGAGGTACAGGAATTGGTAGCGATGGCATGCCGGCAACCGACGAATTCACTGACCCGGCGCTCAAACTCCTGAACTTTTGGCCCCTGGACCAGCCAGCCCGATTTTAGGACTTCTTCCACCGCCCGTTGTTCTTCCTGGCCGAAGTAAGGACGGGTGATGGAAATCTTTACTGGGGATGGTGTATCTAAGGTCGAAACCATAGCCGTTGTGTCTTCAATTTTCGTTTCAATCATTTATGGCGCCTTCTTTACTCTGTTGTTTGTTTTATTAACATGGTATCGTCCGCCGTAATATTTATCGGGGAAAGAAACCGGGAGTTTTGAAATATTAAACGACGGTTGATTTGATCTTTTTCACAGTAGATATTTTCAATTTTTTCACAGTCGATGAAAAGCCGGTTCCACCATTCAAAACTCAAAAGCGACCAGATGAGCAGACGATGGTTTATCTTGCCGGAAATGTGTTCTTCGAGTACTTTTTCAAGATACTCTTTCTGGAAATAACCCCGGCCAAGGCTTGAATCACTCAGGATGGTATCTTTTATGTATTGCACCAGTTTGTTCATGTACCAGGACTGGTCGGGCGGGCTGAAGCCCTGCTTGCGGTTTTCGATTATTTCGCGGGGGAGGATGTTTTCCATCGCCCGGCGCAATATATATTTTCCGGAGACGTTGATATCGGTGCGCGCGGTTTCCACCCAGTGGTCGTTTAGCAGGTAGGGGGTGGGGATACGGGTGGTGAAATCAACCAGTTCATTATCCAAAAAGGGTACCCGTGATTCCAGGGAGTGAGCCATGCTCAGTTTGTCCTCGATGACCAGGATGCCATGCAGGAAGGTTTTAGCGTCAACATACAGGGCTCTCCGGAGAAAACTACCGAAAGAATTTTTAGCCATGACTTCATGGAGAGAATCAAACGGGGTATAAGCGCCGAATTCTTTTTGTGTATGGGGTGTGAAGAATTTTTTAAAGTTATGGTCGGCGACCAGTCGCGACCAGTAATTATAAGTGGCTTTTTCAAATTCTTCGGGGCTTCGGCAATTTTTATAAATTTTGTAGCGCCAGGGATAGCCGCCGAGAGTTTCATCGCCGCCTGGCCCGGCCAGGACAACCTTGACAAACTTGCTGGCCAGCCGGGAAAGATAATAGTGAGGGTAGGACATCCCGACCCGTAAATCCTCGCTGTGCCAGATAACCCGGGGGAGTGCCCATTCCAGGTCGCCGGCATGGATAATCATCTGGTAATGTTCGGTACCGTACTGGCGCGATATAAGCTCGGCTTTCTGCCGTTCGTCGAACATACTTTCGATACTCACCGCCGTGGCGACATCGAAACCACCGGTGAAAGTCATAAGCCGGGGAATGAATTTGGATGCCAGGGCAGTGATGCTTCCCGAGTCCAGACCGCCGCTTAAATAACTGCCCAGTGGAACGTCGGCTACCAGCTGGCGTTTGATCGCTTCTTCGAAACGTTCCTTAAGCTGTTCGATAAAATAATTCTCACCGCGGTCGGTCATTTCTTCATAATTGAAATCCCAGTACTGTTTTTTAACCATGTTTTCGTTTTCAACGATGACATAATGACCGGGTTCCAGCAGCCTGACGCCTTCGAACAAGGTGACATCACCGAAAGTATTTTGAAAGGTAAAATATTCCCTCAGGGCGCGATAGTTAAGGCATGCCCGGATTCCTTCCACCTGCAGAAGGGCTTTTATCTCCGAGGCAAAACATAAATTTTCATGGTGAATAGTATAATAAAGGGGTTTGGCGCCGTAGCGGTCGCGTACCAGATACAACCGGTTATGCCGGCCATCCCAGAGCGCCAGGGCAAAGATACCGTTGAGCTTCCCGAAACAGTTTTCTCCGTACTCCTCGTAGAGGTGGATTATGACTTCAGTGTCGGATTGAGAAAAGAAATGGTGTCCCTGATTTTTAAGCTGGTTTCGCAGTTCCCGATAATTATAGATCTCGCCGTTGTAGGATACCCAGATACCGTTGGTCCGGTTGGACATCGGCTGATGCCCCGCCGAGGAAAGGTCGATAACGGCAAGGCGACGGTGCCCCAGGGCAAAATTGAATTCGCCGTTGTCGTTCATGACCTGGAACCAGTCTTCCTGGCGACGATTGGCCGGAAGGTTATTGCCCTTTTCCATCCAGTAACTTTCATCTTTAAATGGATGATTACGAATATGGAAAAAGACATAACCCTCATCATCCGGCCCGCGATGTTTCATGACATCGCACATCTTTTTCAGACAAGAAGCCGGAATGGGCTTACGACGCAGATTATATATACCGGCTATTCCACACATTTCCGCTGTTTTTATAAGCAGGATATATGCCGAACCAATTCTTTTCGCACAATAATTCAGACTTGTAAGGTATTGCGGGATAATCTATTACGACATGTCTGTGTCGGTTTAAAAAAGAGGTTGTTATACTTTAAATTAATTGGGAATATAATTCAAAAGATAATGGAAAACTTTTCTCTATGATTAACTGCTTAACGCTTATCCGGTAACTGGAATGTCATCAGCTTTTTTGAGGATTTTTATTTTAACACCGGTTGTTTGCTGAAGGTGTGACCGGCGCCAGGCGATTAGTTTGCGAAGTCCGTCTTCAAGGTTGACTTGCCAGCGAAATGCCAGGTCTTTTTCTGCAGCCGTGACATCCCCCACCCGGTTGGTTACAAAAGTTTGACCAAAAGGCTCGTATTTTATAGGTAAATCTGAAGCGGTTATTTTGAGTATCAGTTCGGTGAGCTCTTTTATCGAAGTTTTAATACCTCGCCCGATGTTGTAAAAGCCGAACGGTACCTCACTTTTTAGGGCACAGACATTGGCTCTGGCGACATCATTCACATAGACAAAATCATAAGCCTGCGAACCGTCGCCATATACAACCGGGGAAAGACCCCGGTCAAGATTATCGAGGATTTTCATCATTACGGCGATGTACGTACCTTTATAGTCCTGGCGTGGGCCGTAAACGTTCATATAGCGTAATCCGACTCCGTTAAGGCCATATCTTTTATGGTAGGCTTTGAACATGTGCTCACCGGCGATTTTGGTGGCGCCATAAAACGTCCAGTTGTTGTAGGGATGGTTCTCAGTCATGGGCTCCTCGAGGGCATCTCCGTAAACCGAAGCTGATGATGAGTAAATCAGACGTTTTATACGGTTGGCTGTGCAGGCTTCGAGAACATTAAAAGTCCCGCGGATATTGACCTCAAAAGCCGCCCGGGGATATTCATAGCATTGTAAGAGCCACAGCGCGGCCAGGTGCACGACGGCGTCGGCATCTTTCATAGCCGCGTTTAGAATATCGCTCTGTAAGATATCGCCGCCGATTTCAAAAACACGGCAGCGGGGGTCTTTGAGGGCTTCTTCGATATTCGCCTGCGTCCCCCGACAGAAATTATCATAAATAATTACTTCCTTTATGTCTTCCTTCAATAGTTCCTCAACCACGTGGGAACCGATAAGTCCGGCACCGCCGATTACCAGTATCCTTGAACCTCTTATTTCCATTTATTTATCCCGTAAACTTTTTTTCTTATTTTAAAACCGGAATGAACCTTGCCCGACAGCCCAGATGGAAGCGGATATAGGCTTCCTCGACTTCGGTTCTTCTCTTTATATATTTTTTGGTTTCCAGGCTGAAACTGGAGATCAGGCCGCCGTAGTCTTTAACTTCACCGTTTTCAGCTATAACTAAAAAGGCCTCTCCGGTCATATCGACCGCATCGGGAAAATTCTTGACGAAAACACACCGGCTCCGATATTCGGGGCGGGCCTGATAAAATTCTTCGGCATATTGTTTCAGCAATTCAAACTTTTCATTGCGGGTGAGTTCGCGATAAGGATTCAGTTTTTCGGTAACATCCTGGGCCGGCACCCCGGAATAACAATGCCGGGGTTCGGTCGATTTGGTCACTACCGAGCCGTGGAGAATGATACTGCCGTTACCCAGCCTTACGCCCGGCGATATGGAGATATTGCAGCCGGTCAGCCAGACATTATCTTCAATCGTCACTGGAGCCCGACCGTAAAAATTGCAGCCTTCCAGAAGTTCACCACTTTCGACATGCGTCCAGATATAACCGTTGAGCGCCAGGCGGACATTGTTACCGATGGTCAGTTTGTCCGAGGCGTTCAATACCGAATGTTGACCCACGTAGCAGTTGTGACCGATACGGCAGGGGGCATAGCCGTTGATAAGCAAGTGATTGTGCACCGCCCCGTAGTCGCCGATGGTCAGTTCGGGTACCATTATCCGGGAAGCATAACCTATAAAAGTATAATCACCGATTATAACCTTTTGTCCCTGTCCCCGAATGGCGGAGAAGAAACAGTTCTGCTCAATGATTGACTTATACCCCAGAGTAAAAGAATCTACCATGACAGTCACGTTATTATCAAGGCGGGATAACGGTTCCAGATTCAAAAAGCGTCCTTTGAAACTGAAATTATCACCAATTACCACCTCCTTACCGATATATACTTCATCGGCTTCAATGCGGCAGTTTTGTCCAAAAGTGACTCCCGGTTCAATAGCGGTTTTTCGTGCCATTATCAGTGGTTGTCCGGATTCAATATCGGTGGATGGGCGAATTCCCTTTTCCGAGGTTTGAAAAAAAGTAACCATATCAGACCTCGACCATTGTTGATGTTTTTTTCGATTGGTAAAGTTTTTGAAGACGCCCGAAGAAATCCCGGGCTACTTCTGAAGGTTCGTATAGCCGGGCTCGCGTCATCATGTCGCGTCCCAGCTTTTTTCGCAACTCCCGGTCGTGTATTAAAAGGTCCATCGTCTGTTGCCATTTTTCGGTATCGCCATGAGGGATGGCCAGTTTTTCATGGGCGATAAAATCGGTGCCCAGGGAAACATCATCGACATGGTATAGCGTGCGGTAATCCGGTTCGAAATAAACCACCGGAAGCCCGGCGTTCATGGCTTCTATAAGCGAGGACCCGGCCCCGGAAGGGAAGAGGTCAACGTATATATCCGCCATGCCCAGGCATTCCATTATGTCGTCGCGGTATCCGGGTGTTATAATCCGCTTTCTGATGGCGAGGTTATCGGGTAGTAAATCACCCGTTTCGGGCAGACCGACAGCCATAAAAAAGGTATCCTGATTTCTTTCAAGAAGAGACCGAAGCTGTTCCCAGAAAATTTTCTGCCGGTAACGCCGTGCCCGGTTGACGCTGATTAATAGCGGGCTCGTTTCGGGGATTCCGAAGGCTTTCTTGCGGTGGGGGGTGACTTTGGTTTTACGGGTGAGGGGAATCACTCCGGGAGCCGTCCGGGTGCAACATTCCGGATATTGTTTGCGGGTGGTGAAGACTAGGTCCATTTCATGGGAATATTCGGACTGCTGGTGTTCCAGCGCCGCCTGGCACGATGCCGGATGCAGGGCGGCGATAAAATTATAGACCGGTACGAAATATGTCGTCTGGTAAACTAAAATGTCAATGCCGTCATTGACAATCTGTTTGGTCAGAAATTCCACCTGTGCCATCGGGCCGAGAGCCCGTTCCGGGAACCGCACCCGGCACTGGTTTTTTTTCAACTCGTTCACCGTGATATCATAGCCCTCTTTGCGGGCAATATCTTCGTTAAGCGACCAGCGGGAATAAAAATAGAGTTCGAAATGTTCACGGTCATGATGTTCCGCCAGAGGGTAATAAGTTCTGGAAGGCGCCTGTTTTTGGGAAAAGCCTTCCAGCAGAAAACCGATTCTCAGTTTGTCGCCTATTTTGTTTGCGGCTCGATGGTCATCGACCCATTTTTTCAGCGGGTGCTTGAGAGCTGTCAGTTTGATGAAAGCGTTAAGGTCTTCATCGACCCGGGCATATTTATAACCGGGAGTGCGGCTGAACATATTTTCGGCGTAAATCGATACATAGGCATATTGAAGGAAGTCATCGAGACGTTTTTCTTCGAGGGCGGCTACAGCGGCCCTTTTCCACAGGTTTTGAATGGCCGTTATAGCGTCTATATTCTGGTACAACCGGGTCAGATTCATGATTACCGTTTCATTGGTATAACCGGTCATTTTGGCCAGTCGGAGAAGGTGGGCTTCAGCCAGGTCACGCCGGTTATCCTGCAAACAAACGCCGGTTTCCCGCGAGAGAGCTTCGATTCGTTCTCGCGGGTCTTCGGAGAACATCTCCAGTGGCAAGGACGATGATGTCACCGACAATCCCGGATTTTTAACGGGTTCAAGGATTTCAGGGTTACCGCCGGTTTCGGGCAGGGCGATTTTGTCTTCCCGGGGCGATTTGTTCATCTCCTTGCCGATTATTTTCTCAATTTTCTCCAGCTGGGCTTCCAGCGAATAACGGCTTTCAATAAACCGGCGGTATTCGGCTGGAAGGTACTTGTCTTCGGTTACCAACCGAATAAAATCACCAATGGTGGTCCAGATGTAATCTTTCGGGTAAATACTACGGGCGCCGACAAAATTATGTATCACCGGTTTGAGACCGCAGGCCATTGCTTCCATGAGGCCGACCGGGTGTCCTTCCAAAACCGAACTGCAGATGATATAATGTTTGTCCGCCAGCCAGGATGGAACGTCGCTAACCCAGCCGTCAAAATGTAAATTATCTGTAATATCCATATCGCGTATCATTTGTTCGAAGTAAAGGCGGTAGCGAAGGTCCTTGATATCCCCTCCGATATGCAGTTGATAAGCAGGGTCGGTTTGCAGTAATTCATGGAAGGCGTGCAAGAGCAGCATGGGACCTTTTTTGTAATTCAAGGAACCCAGAAAAGCAAGCTTCTTGCCACGCTCTTTTTCCATAAAGGTGAATTTCTTGAGATTGATGCCGTTGGGAATGGTATGCAGACGCACTTTTTTGGATAACTGGGGTACCTGCTGTTGCACCAGGGTGCGGATATGGTCGGCTACAAAAATTAAATCGTCAACCTTCGTCCAGTTGATACGGTCGGCAAACCCCCGGAAAACTTCATAGCTGTGCAGGCGGCAGATAACCTGTCTATGGTTCAGAAGATTGGCCTTCTGGCTGGTTAATATCATGGTAAGTTCATTAGCCCATTCCAGCCAGACGATGTCAGCCCAGATGACATTGGCTTCAATTTCATTGATATCCTGGCTGTAACAGGTGCGTACTTCGTATTTTTTCTGGAAATGACCGACGATATCACTCAGAAAGGTGTCCCAGCCGGGTAAAGCCAGGAAAGCAATTTTCCCTTTCTTATGAAATTCAGTTTCCAGGCTGTCAAGTGCCTCGGTCATTTCCCGGTCTTCGGGATACTGCCTCAGATATCGCTTCAGAATTATCCTGACCGAGGGAGTCCCGGCGGTTCTGGCCAGCTCGGTAAAATTGAGAAGGGCTTCCCGGTAAAAGGGGTCTATCTCAAGAGCGCGCGTAAAATAATCGATTGCAGTCTCAATATTCTGTTTCTGCAGGGCTATAACACCGAGGTTATTGTAAGCTTCTTTTTGAAGGGGCTCGTCCTGGATCAGCTTTTGAAAATATTTTTCCGCTTCGTCAATTTTTCCCTTGCTGAAAAGGTCTTCACCGGTTTTGACAGCATCCATACTAAATATATTCCAATAAAATCTAATTGTTCAAAAACTGAACAAATCGTTATTATTGAATTTATCGGCTAGCTGTTTGAAACCTTTAGCGAGAATAGGTTTTTTAATATGAAGCAGGGAAAAGAGTTGTAGTAAAATTATAAGGCTAGTTACTTAGAAAAGAAATCCAGTATTGCAATAAAAATTCTTGTAATACTCTTGATTAGAGTACAAATAATTTCGTTGTTACTTTTTTTCATTTTCTCACTCCTTCCTATGGAGTTTTTTTCTCACTTTCTTATTATTTATATCGGCAAATTGTGCAAAAATTGAACACCCGAAGGGAAGAGGATATAAGATAAAAAATATGAAAAATAATATATTAAAAGGACTTAAAAGGTCGTATTTTATGAGGTGATGATGAACTTAAACCTGTTTAAACTGTTAAATGACAATAGAGTTATATGAGACCACTGGTTAAAATATGTGTTGACAAGTTCGATATTAATTTATAAGTTTAAAGTTCTTTAAATTTTGGTGTTGTCGAAAGGTTCGATGGGCGATTAGCTCAGTTGGTTAGAGTACTTGCTTGACATGCAAGGGGTCACTGGTTCAATTCCAGTATCGCCCACCATAATTTGCGGGCTGCCAGGGTTGGAGAACTTAAGCCGGGCACCCGCCTTTATTTAGAGGTTTGGAAAAATGTCGCAGGTTAATATAAAATTCCCCGATGGTTCGGTTAAGGATTTTGCAGTCGGGACCACCGGGCTTGAAATAGCCCTTTCAATATCGCCCCGCCTGGCTAAGGAAGCGATTGTCGTCCGGGTTAACGGCGAGCTCAGGGATTTGAGTTACCCCATACCGCGCGATGCTGAGGTGGAGATATTGACATTTAACGACCCGGATGGGAAAAAGGTCTTCTGGCATTCCAGTTCGCATATCATGGCTCAGGCCGTACAGGAGGTTTTCCCCGGCGTCAAGCTGGCTATTGGGCCGCCGATTGATGAAGGATGGTATTACGATTTCGAAGTGGACCATCCTTTTACTCCCGAGGACCTGGAAAAAATAGAAAATAAGATGGCGGAAATAATCGCCGAGGATGCCCCTTTTCGCTGCGAGCATAAGTCCCGTCGGGAAGCGATTGATTTTTATCGCAAACATAAAGCCGATTACAAGGTGGAACTTCTGGAAGAAATGGCCGACGATACGGTAACGTTTTATTATGACTCCCGCTTTGTGGATTTGTGTCGGGGTCCGCATATCCCCAGTACCGGTATCATCAAAGCTTTTAAGCTTATCGCCAGCTCCGGAGCTTACTGGCGCGGAGATGAAAAAAATAAAATGTTACAGCGTATTTATGGTGTTTCTTATCCGAAGAAAGCGATGCTGGAGGCTTATCTCACCCGGCTCGAGGAAGCCAAAAAGCGCGACCACCGCCTGCTGGGTAAACAACTGGAGTTGTTCACCATAAACGATGAAGTCGGGGCGGGACTGGTTCTGTGGATGCCGCGGGGTGCCCGCGTCCGCAACGAGATGGAAAACTTCTGGCGGGAAGAGCATCTCAAATACGGATATGAACTGGTTTATTCGCCGCATATCGCCAATCTGGATCTCTGGAACCGCAGTGGCCACACCGGTTTTTATGCGGAAAACATGTATCAACCGGTCGAAGTCGATGACCGTAAGTTTCAGCTCAAGCCGATGAACTGCCCGTTCCATATCAGCATGTACAAATCGCGGCTCTGGTCCTACCGGGATTTGCCTTTACGGTGGGCGGAGCTGGGTACGGTTTACCGGTATGAAAAACCCGGCGTGCTTCATGGTTTGATGCGGGTTCGGGGTTTCACGCAGGACGATGCACACCATTTTGTCACCCCGGAGGGTATGGAAGCGGAACTAGTCTGGCTACTGGATTTCTGTGCCCATATTCTGCGTTCATTTGGTTTTACGGATTACAAGATATTTTTATCCACCCGTCCGGAAGATGCCATCGGCGAACCCGAGAACTGGGTGAAAGCGGAAAACGGTCTGCGACAAGCTCTTGACAAAATCGGTTTTAAATACGATGTTGACGAAGGTGCCGGAGCGTTTTACGGTCCGAAAATAGATATTAATATTATGGATGCTATTGGCCGCAACTGGCAGTGTTCGACGATTCAGTTCGATTTTTCCATGCCGGAGCGTTTTGACCTGCATTATATCGATGCTAATGGCCGGCAGCAGCGACCGTACATGATTCACCGGGCTCTGCTGGGTTCGATAGAGCGGTTTTTTGGCGTGCTCATTGAAAATTATGCCGGCAATTTCCCGCTCTGGCTGGCACCGATGCAGGTAAAGGTTCTGCCGATTACCGACAGCTTCAATGACTATGGCCGTCGGGTGGTGGAAAGATTGAAAGCCCGTCGTATCCGGGCGGAACTCGATGAACGGTCGGAAAAAATCGGGGCTAAAATTCGCGACGCCGAAATGATGAAAGTACCGTATATGTTCATTGTCGGCGCCAAAGAAGCCGAAAGCGATAAAGTAGCCGTAAGAAAACACGGCCGCGGTGACCAGGGTAGCCTGGCGGTTGAGGAAATTATCGAGCGGATGCTCGAAGAAATAGAAAGTAAAGGTTTAGAAAATAAAAAGGAATCTTAGGAGGAATTTATCGCCACGAAAGACGTACGGATAAACGACCGTATCAGGGTATCACCGATTCGGCTGATTGGACCCGATGGCGACCAGCTGGGCATCATCCCCACCAATGAAGCTCTGAAAAGAGCGGCCGAATACGGATTGGACCTGGTCGAAGTATCCCCCAACAGTCGTCCGCCGGTTTGTAGGATAATGGATTTCGGAAAGTTCAAGTACGAACTTTCCAAGAAGGATAAATTAGCCAAGAAAAAACAGCATACCTTTCAGATGAAGGAGATGCGTTACCGGCCCAAGACCGAAGAACATGATTACCAGTTCAAAACCAAACATGTTCGGGAGTTTGTCGAATCCGGCAACAAGGTTAAAATTTTTGTTATCTTTCGCGGACGTGAAATGGCCCATGTGGAATATGGTCAAAAAATACTTGACCGTGTAAAAGGCGATCTGGCCGATATCGCACTGGTTGATTCTGAGGATAAACTGGAAGGTCGTAACCTGAGTATGATACTGAGCCCCAAACCGGAGGTCTTGAAAAAGGTTCAGGCGGAAAAAAGTTCAAGAAAGAAGAAACCGGAAAAACCCGTCAAAACCGATAAACAGGAAACGGTGGAGCCGAATGTTGTTTCGGAATCGGAAAAACAGATTGATAGCAACATATAGATAGGATTTGAAAGATGCCGAAAATGAAAACCAAAAGCAGTGCTGCCAAACGGTTCAAGAAAACCGGTACCGGTCGCATAAAAAGAGAAAAGGCTTTTCGAACGCATAAATTTACCATGATGTCGCCCAAACGGAGACGTCAGTTGCGTAAAGCCACCCTGATTAGTAATTCGGACATGAAGAGTGTTAGACGAATGCTGCCCAACTGAGATGTAACAGGAGATAAACGATGTCACGCGCTAAAAATAATGTTCAGGCGAACCGACGCCATAAGAAAGTCTTGAAAAGAGCCCGGGGTAATTATAACGCTCGCGGAAAGTTATACCGCACCGCCCTGGAAACGGTGCATAAGGGATTAAAATACGCCTATCGCGACCGGAGGGCAAAAAAACGGGAATTCCGCACCCTGTGGATTGCCCGTATTTCCGCCGCCGCCAAAATGTGCAATACCAACTATTCGACTTTTATCAACGGTTTGAAAAAAGTCGGCATTAATCTTGACCGCAAAGCTCTGGCGGATATCGCCGCCCGCGATATGGCTACTTTCACCAACCTGGCCAGAATGGCTGCCGGGAAATAAACCTGCAGTGCGTTAAAAATGTCACTGCTTGATGAGGTAACCCGATTAGAAACCGAAGCCCTCAAGGAAATAAAGGGGGCAGACTCACTTGAGGCGCTTAATGAACTCCAGATAAAATACCTGGGGCGCAAGGGCCTGATTACGGCTGTCTTGAAAACTCTGGGGACTTTACCCGTCGATGAACGTAAAACCGTCGGCGCCCAGGCCAACCGGGCTCGCCAGGACCTGGAAAATCATTTTCAACTTGCCACTCAAAAATTTTCTCTAACCAGAGAAAAAAAGGGTTTCGACCCGACTTTGCCGGGCACCGGGCCGCGACCCGGGGCCATCCATATCGTCAACCGTGTTATGGGCGAGATATGCCATACTTTTTACGGGATGGGTTTTGAAACCGCCCGTGGTCCCCACGTGGAAACCGACCACTATAATTTCGAAATGCTTAATTTTCCCCCGGACCATCCGGCTCGCGATATGCAGGACACTTTTTTTGTCGAAGGCGGGCGACTGTTGCGAACTCACACTACCCCGGTGCAACCGCGGGAACTGGAAAAAAGAAAACCACCGGTTAAAATAATTACCCCCGGGAAAACTTTCCGCAACGAGGAAATTTCAACACGTGCCCATGTCTCTTTTCATCAGGTGGACGGCTTCCTTGTCGATGAAGGGGTGACCATGGCCGACCTCAAAGGTGCGCTGGTGGCCTTCTGTAAAGCTTTCTTCGGCCCCGGTCTTAAATTGAAATTTCGGCCCTCGTTCTTCCCCTTCACGGAGCCCTCGGCTGAAGTTGATATATCCTGTTTTTTATGCAACGGTGTCGGTTGCCAGCTGTGCAAATATTCCGGGTGGCTGGAAATTCTCGGATGCGGTATGATTCACCCAAAGGTTCTGGAGAATTGCGGTTACGACAGTGAAAAATATACCGGCTATGCCTTCGGTATGGGAGTCGAGCGGGTGGCCATGCTTAAGTACAAAATTAATGATATTCGGCTCCTTTTTAATAATAACCTCCGTTTCCTCAGGCAGTTTGCTTAATCATGAGAGTTTCATATAAATGGTTGCTGGAATTAACCGGTCTTGATTGGCCGGTAGAAAAAGTGGCTGAACGGCTCACCCTGTCAGGAACGGCCTGTGAAGAAATAATTCCCCTGTCAAAATACTTGGATAAGGTGGTTGTTGGTGAAGTTATCGATTTACAGAAAATCGAAGGCGCGGATAAAATCAAAAAAGTCACGGTTGTTACCGGTCGTGAAAAATATGAATTGGTATGCGGGGCTCCGAATGTTGCGATCGGCCAAAAAGATCGGAAGAGCACACGTCTGAACTCCAGTCACGAGATTCCATCTCG
>CAZUAS010000074.1:0-14555 GCA_964618515.1 uncultured Ignavibacteriales bacterium
AGTGTTTTTTAATAAAAAAAGGATTTATTTGGTAAGTTACTAAATTGGCGGTAGTTATCCGCAACTGCCTCTTTAAATATGCCGTGCATGGCATATGTCTCCTTATGTTCTCAGGTTCCGTCAGGTACTGACCCCCTGCTTTAACGGGGGATCGTGACCTGAAGGTAATCTCCAGAAATTAAAGTGTCAGTTCACACTCGCCTTCGGCGAGCAAAAACTGACACAACGTTAACACAACTTTAAAAAACCTGGATTCCCAATCTGGTAAGGGAAAAAAGAAATTTTCGTTTAAAGGGATATCTACGCTCCAGCACCTGACAGCCCCTCGCTTGAGATAACTTTAAAATGTGATAAGCCCACCGCTAAAGCGGTGGGGCACCCCGGCAGTATTACACTTCGACAGAAATCATGGTAACGAAGAAATTCATTTATTCTGAAAAAATACAGGTGCTCTTTATAGCACCTACTTATAGGTTTTCATAGAATCGAAATACTCTTAACCGACACGAGGCGACCGCTTTTCCCTTACAGCATCGTGAGGTATTTATCAATCTCGTACTGGCTGACATGGGTGCGGTAATGGTCCCATTCAATTTTCTTGTTAGCAATCAACTTGCGAAAGACATGGTCACCCAGTACTTCCTTGACCAGTTCCGACTGCTCGGCAAGGCGTATCGCCGATTCGATGGAATCCGGCAGGGTATCGATACTGAGATTGGCTTTTTCGGTTTCCGAAAGTTTGAAAATATTAACTTCAACCGGGTCGGGCAGTTTGTAATTTTTCTCGATACCTTTCAGACCGGCGGCCAGAATACAGGAAAAAGCCAGATACGGATTGGCGGCCGGGTCGGGGGAACGCAGTTCGATGCGGGTGGCTTTTTCTTTGCCGACGCGGTACATGGGCACACGCACCAGGCTCGAGCGGTTTCGGCGGCCCCAACTTATATAAACCGGCGCTTCATAGCCGGGCACCAGACGTTTGTAGGAGTTAACCCACTGGTTGAGCACCAGCGTGATTTCCCTGATATGGGTCAGGATCCCGGCGATAAACTGTTTGGCCAGTTTGGACAGATGATACTCGCCGTCGGGACTAAAAAAGAGATTCTTCTCGCCTTTAAAAATCGACATGTGGCAGTGCATACCGCTGCCGTTCTCGTTAAAAATCGGTTTAGGCATAAAAGTGGCGTAAAGCTCATTCTCCAGCGCGACCTCCTTCACCACAAAACGGTAAACCTGGGCGAAATCCGCCATCACAAGCGCTTCCTGGTATTTGAGGTCGATTTCATGCTGGCTGGGTGCCACTTCGTGATGCGAGCACTCCACTGGGATATCCAATAGCTCGAGAGCGTTGACCGTTTTCTTGCGCAGCTGGGTCCCAATATCAACCGTACCGTAGTCAAAATAACCGGTCTGGTCGAGAATATTCGGCTCCTTATCGTTTTCAAAATAAAAATATTCTATCTCCGGGCCGACATAGAAAGTCCAGCCTTTTTCGGTTATTTTCTGAAGGGTGCGTTTGAGAACCCAGCGCGGGTCGCCGGGGTAAGGTTTGCCGTCGGGACTCTGAATATCACAAAACATCATTGCCACCTTCTCCCCCGCGACCTCCCAGGGAATAATCCGGAAAGTCACCGGGTCGGGTATGGCCATCAGGTCGGACTCATCGATACGAGCGAAACCCTCAATTGAAGAACCGTCAAAACCCTGTCCTTCCTCCAGTACCTGTTCAATCTCGGAACGGGTTATGGACATCCCCTTGATTTTACCCAGAATATCCGTAAAACACAGCCGGATATAACGCACACCGGCTTCATCGATAAGTCTCAATATATCTTCTTTTGTCCTTGTCATTTTTTTCTCCGTTTTTTCAATAGATTTTAAGGCTTCAATCTAAAAGTTCAGCTTCGGGAAGCAATTTAAAACACTGGCCGGGGGAATAAAAAAATTTCCCTTTAATTGATACGAACCTATTGCCGTTCCCCATCGGTCAGGGATAATTTTATATCGGTAGTTAGGGGGATTAATTGACGCATTTTAACGCCGGCCATCTCGAAAATTTTCCGTGCCGCCACAAAAATATCCTGGTCGCGGTATTTGTCGGATAAATAGACAACTTCCTTAATTCCAACCTGGACAATGAGTTTGGCACATTCATTACAGGGAAAAAGGCTGACATACAGGGTAGCGCCTTCAAGGTCGGGCTTATTGGAAGCATTGGTAATGGCATTCATTTCAGCATGACAAACATAGGGGTATTTGGTCTGCAAAAAGTCACCCTCGCGAGCCCAGGGAAGCATATCGTCGGAACAACCACTGGGAAAGCCATTATAGCCGATGCCAATAATCCGCTTGTTTTTATTGACAATACAGGCACCGACCCGGGTGGACGGGTCCTTACTGCGCAAAGCGGACAGTTGGGCTACGGCCATAAAATAATCGTCCCAGCTTATGTAATCGGTGCGTTTGGTAACCATAATGAAAAATATAGTTTTTTCATAACGAGTTGAAAAGAGGATTTTTTAACTGTCAAGGATTTAACTTTTCGGTTTCGGACATGGTGATTATCCTGAGACCAATACCATTGGCAGTGTTATATGGTAAATGTTTTTAGTAAAAAATAATGTTAAGCCTTTAAGGGGGAATTATTACATGATAATAAAACTAATCAGAGTTTTGCCGACAAACCGGCCGACCGGTATTCCAGCAGCATACAGCCGGAACCCAGACAGAAGTTTACCTCAACAAAAACAAACTGACTGACTGGTTTATTGTTTTCTATGGCCGGTACGAACGTACAGCTGTCGAATATGAACTCGCTGAGCTTCTCTCCGAAAAACCAGCCTTTGGGTTCTTCCCGGCTGATAAGTTGATACAGTGAGTCGCTCGGTCCTCCCGCAACATAGACTTCAATGCTATATCTATTGCTGTCAACCGTTACAATATTAAATGAGAAGGGAGCCAGATGACCAGTTTCATCGACGCGGATAACAATTTCCGCGACCCCCGTGATATCGTCCATTCTGGCCACGGCGGGATACTCCGGTTTTCCTCTTGACAATACATTAACATCTCTTTGAACCGTTATCGGAAGCGAGTCTTCAAAGGCGAACTCGACAAGATTATAATTATCCGTTAAAAATACACCGTTATCATCATCATCAGATACGGGTAACGATATATCATTGATATTTAAAGAGGGAACGGGTTGGTGGGATATTAAAAGAGACTGGTCGTTTACCGTCCGGGTCATTTCCGGTTCATCGATAAGATGCCGGTCCAACCGGATAAAACCAAGAAAGCCCTCATCCGCATAAGGCTGATAAGAACTTACTGTTCTTTTTGACGATAACTTGTCTGGTTCAATTTCAGTAGTATGAATGCGAGTGCTCAAACCCTTACCTGTAGATACATCCCTGGGGTCATTCAGGAAACTTACCCCCCATCCGGCCAGGCTGAAACAAAAAACCACAATCAGCATGGCCAGGAGATAGTTTCTCTGGTAAACTATCTGAAGTCGGCTTGGTCTTTTCATCACATTACCTCCCTGCAGATATCACACGAACCCGTTATGTATCAAGAAATTTACCTGATACTCCCTCATACCGATTTGCACTTACCAGAAAACGTTCGTTATTATTAAGAATTCTCTCCAATCTTGGGTGAAACAGCGTATTGCCCACCATGTGCAATCGGCGGGTCCTGAGCAGGTGACATATCGTTCGCAACTATCCGCAAACGCATACGACACCGCTGGTGCCATTACCGATAACACCATCAGGACCACCATAAAATATAGAAGCAACTTCTTTTTCAAGAAGCACCTCCTTTCTGCCTTTTTTCAAAGGCGGTTCAGGGTTTTAGTGAAATCAGCCTGCGCTCAAGCTTAAGTTATTCTCATCATCTTCAATGATTTCATCAGGCACCCTATCCATGGGCGCGTAATTAAGCCAATCCAGATTCCCTTCTGCTATCAAATCCCAGCTACCGTCCATTCTGACATGGAATCTCATAATATAGAAGTAGCCAGCGGACCTACATTGACAGTCAAGCCTGAAGTCAACACGTACAAAAATATCATAGTCAGTCAGAGACGTGTCTGTCTGGTAATAGAATCCGACCTCAACAGGCTTAAATCCTTCGGGAATATTCGGTGATACGTCATAGTAGGTAAATACCGAATCTTTAAGATGCTCGATGCTTTCCATGATTATTTTCTTGCGTTCTTCATCAAGCTCCAAGGAAGCAATCGGATCATAGTAAATGACGTATTCCTCAAAGGCCTGTTTTTTTTGCTGCATTATCTTATGTACCCTGGAAAAGTTGTCAATCATTCTATAACCGTCATACAGCCCCCAAGCAAACACTGGAAAAAATATTGGGGAGAAAAGAACCAGAATAATTCCGATTTTTCCCAACCGCCCGGAATTCCATGTCTTACGAATCGCCAACTTTATCAATAACTCACCCCCTTTCCTAGTTTTTACTGGCCTGCTGTTTTTCAAAAAGCTCCGCCGCTTTCTTTATCTGATCCTGTTGATGCCTGTAAACCCAGTTCGCTATATTCTCATAATCATCGGCGTTGAGAATATGGATAACGATGACATGACCTAAGAAGTTCTTGTTGATGGTTACTCTTTGCTTCCTGCCGCCGATTTGAACTTTCCTGGTCTCATGAATTGGAAGACATCTGTAGAACCCTTTTGGAAGAGCAATTATCTCCGCCGATTCTCCAATTTCATCTTTGAAATCCTCAAGGAAGTTGCTGGCGTCTTCCTCTGAATCTTTGGTCATGAATTGGATATAAACAGTATTCTCGGGAAGCTCCTTTATTTCCTGCATCCGGAGCAAATTCAATTTTTTAACAAACTCAACAACCATCGGATTACGGCTGACGTCAATCTTGAAAACGGCGTCCCCATATCTGCCCATTATCACCTTTAGAAAGAAAATATCTACAGGAGGAAAATAGAGCTCAGCGTTGTTCTCCCTTTTACCTTGCATTTTCAAGTCGAGTATAACCGTGTCTGCAACTACAGATGAAACAAAACCGATAGAACCATAAACAGTCATTATGTCAATCACAGGCTTTCCGGTTATACAATCATTGAAAGCCAAAAACTTGAACGGCTGGGCTGGAGTTGGCTTCGGAAGAGGTTTTATACTACTGCATGCGGGAGAAGCTCCATCCTCTACATCCCATGTCTGCGATGCGGCTGGAACTGCGTACAGATTAAAAACAACCAGAGTGATAATCAACCATAACGACTTATCTTTTCGCCCCATCATTAAAAAATCCCCGAACCGAATATTTAATAATGAGTTTCAGAAACTATTTAATCATTGATAGCTGACCTGGTGAAAATTACCCTCTGAAACAAATTGATATTATAACTTAATACATTTTTTTACAGAATCCAGAATAATCATTTTCTCATGGCCTGTAATCAAAAAGTATTTTCCTCATTTTAAATTACAACAAAAAAGTTATAAAACTTATTTCCAAAAAGGGTGTCATTGATATATCATGGCAATTTTGTTTATTATCCCCGGTCAGGCAGGTACCTGTCATCAAACCCTTTTTAATACCACACCTGACCGGTTTCTTTCACTTGCCTGTAAGGGCTGTTAACCCTTATCAAAATTCGAGTAACAAATTATGTGCCACACGGTAAATATCGTCCAATAATACTTTATAACCGATTGAAATAAAAGAAATTATAAAAACATATTGAATAGCTTAATTGTTGCCTATATACTCTCAAAACAAGGGAATTACGAATTTCTCTGGTTTGATTACGAATTTTACGTTATTTTTACGAATTTTCTACGAAAATGAGCGTAAAATTACGAATTTGAGGTTATAAATTACGAATTTTAAGAAAAAATTACGAATTGACCCGAAATTATTAATTATTTTCAGCATTTATATGGAAAATTTTTCCCGGGGTGTAAATATCTAAGGATGGACTTTCTTTATAAAATACTCATGTGAAAGAAGGGACATCACCCGCATGGAAACAAATTTCCTGTCCTGGCGAAGGCTTTCGCGATGGATCCCTTCATCTATAAAGCCTTCGGACTTGTAAAGCTGATAAGCTCGCTCATTATGAAAAACTACCTCAAGCCATAAACGGTGAGCACCGAATTTTTCAAACGCCAGCCGCTTGATAAACTGGACCGCCTGACGCCCCAGACCCTGCCCTTTTTCGGCAATCACCAGCCGTTTAAACTCGATATTTTTGTCATAATCTTCCAGCCCGACCATGATGATATAACCAATGATCCGGTCATCGGATAGTTTCTGCAAGGTCAAATGGGCGATATTTTTACTGGTGACAGCGGCGCGATGTTGCCGCCGGTTCCACTGCCTGATAAAAGGTGAGTTCTCCTTATCACGTTCCATTTTCAAAATGGCATCAAGGTCATCAATAAGTGTATAGCGCACTCCCATTTGACGTGTTTTTAACAGGTAATCCTCAGTCATAATGTGGATCCTATATATCTTATAAAGTTCAGACCTCCATGTCGTAACTCTTCAATAGCTCAACTGACAATTTAATTCCCAGGTTGCAACATTTTAGTTATCAATTCAAGAATTTATGGCACTCCAAATCTCTTTTTGTATCTTTGTATCTGCCGGGTGTGGGCGATTTCATGCCAGAGGGTGCGCCGCATGACTTTCCGCGACGTCCATAACTCATCTCTTTTCTCGTAAATAGCGACATTGTTTAATAATTGGGGCATATTCTCCAATGTATGACGACGTGAGAAATGTAACAAATCAATGAGCCTTTCGGGACGTTGCTCGTTTGGACAGGTCAACCCGATACGGTCAAAGTACCACATTTCAGCCGTAGCAATATGTTTTATTACTCCGGCAATAGAACCGGTGACTTCGGTTTCGATAGGTTGATTCATCAGGTTTTCCGACAGGTCGGCAATTACTTCCAATAAATCTTTACGGGTAAAAGATAAAATGTTACCAATTTCAACAAGGTCATTTTCAGTTAAGGGGATTCTGTCATGCTCGAAAAGGGCGTTGACAAAATAATCATCAACCATATAGGAACGAATATCCTCAGTGATTTCTGTCCCTAGCTGACTCTCGGGAATGACGAATGAAGACTCGTGTTTATGCCGCCACAGAAAATAATTATGTATTGCCTTCGGTGCGAATGTTACGGCATCTTGATAAGTCTTCCCTTTGGAGAAACAACCATGAAATTCCAGTATCCAGGCTACCCAGTGATCAGGTTCAATATCATTAATGGCAAGATGATATCTCATTTTCCACTTACGCTTCTGACATAGGGATGGGTTTTATTATAAGAACCATCCCAGAAACGGATTTTTCCACTTTAAATTTATCATCAGTGTTAAAATAAGCTCCGGTCGGCGGATGAACATATATCCGCACATCTTTCCTGGTAATATTGATAATCAAAAATTCTCGTTTCCCTGAAAAAAGGAAATCATACGACCCTCGGTGACTTTGATATTTTCAAACCTATTTTTCAGGTTATCCGTAATATAATCAAACAGAGGATAAAAGATATCATCGAGTTTGGCTTTATCCAGCCAGGGTGAAATTTCAGCCCAGGTTTTTTCACGGATCATTTTCCTTAAGGATTTTGAAGTCCTGACCGTTAATTATTTATTAAAATATTTATCAATTCACATCGAACAAAATCGGAATATGACTTGCTACAATAATCCTTTAACTCCGCTCAGGTTGACGAACAGGTACTTTTTCATCAGACTTCGTACATGCCAAAGCTCTTTCGAGACTTCAATTTACGGGTTCAACAGGTTGACTTGTATCATAAAATCGAAACATAACAATTGGGGTTCTTCATTCGTCACACTTTGATGATAAACCCGACATCGGTAAAAAATCCCTTTGCCGGGTCTCGCGTTTGCCGTAACGAGTACGGAACTCGACCTGTTTTTACTGATGGTCAAAAGCACGAGGATTTCGACCATCAATCTACCCTGCTCCCTTCTGTCAAAGGTGGAATCCTGACAGCCCCTGACAGCTCAATCATCAAATCCTAATCCCTTTTCGGGGTGTTGGCTTTCAGGTAACCATTAAGAGCGTCGAGCAGGTCAATCGGCACCGGGAAGATAAGAGTCGAGTTTTTCTCAGCGGAAACCTCCACCAGTGTCTGAAGGAACCGCAGTTGCATGGCATTAGGGGCGGTGGCGATAACCTTGGCGGCATCGGCCAGTTTCTGTGACGCCTGGAACTCGCCATCGGCATGAATAACTTTCGACCGCCGTTCCCGCTCAGCCTCGGCCTGACGGGCGATAGCGCGGGTCATCTGCTCCGGAAGGTCGACATTCTTGACCTCGACCACGGTAACTTTTACTCCCCACGGTTCGGTCTGGTCGTCGATAATCTGCTGGAGTTCAGCGTTGATTTTTTCACGGTTAGCCAGAAGGTCATCGAGTTCCACCTGTCCCAGCACCGACCGCAGAGTGGTCTGGGCAATTTGCGATGTAGCTTCGAAATAATTTGCTACCGAAACAATCGCCTTGTTGGCATCAAGCACCTGGAAATAAAGAACCGCATTGACTTTTACGGAAACGTTATCCTTAGTGATGACATCCTGAGGGGGGATATCGTAGGTGATAATACGCAGGTCCACCCGCACCATTTTATCGATCATCGGGATAAGGATGATAAGCCCCGGCCCTTTGGCGCCGATTAAGCGTCCCAGCCGGAAAATAACACCACGTTCGTACTCTTTCAACACTTTAATCATGTTGAACAGAAGTATCAACACGAAGAAAATAATAAAGACTAAAATATAAGATGTAAATATCATAGTCCTAACCTGCCTGTTTATGTGTTAATATTTTTTACTTTCAATTTTAATTTATCCACGGCGATAATTTCAACTTTCGAGCCTTCAGTCAACTCCTCGCCGCTTTCGGCTTTCCATAACGCCCCGTCGACATAGACAAAACCACCCTTGCGTACTTCCGCAATTTTCCCGACCAAACCTTCTTCACCGATAAACGGTTGCCGTTTGGCCGCTTTTATCACCAGGTATACGACTACCAGCAGGGTCAGGCTGACCAGAACAGCCATGGTTATAATCAGGGATAGGGAAATGCGCATTCCCGGGTCAACCGTATCGACTAACATAAGACCTCCGAGGACAAAGGAGATAATGCCGCCAACGGCCAGCAGACCGTGGCTGACAATTTTAATTTCTGCAATAAATAAAATTAACGCCAGAAGGATAAGCGCCACACCGGCATAATTAATCGGCAATGTCTGAAAAGCGTAAAAAGCCAGAATAAGTGAAATTGCTCCGATGACGCCGGGGAAAATAGCGCCGGGATTATACAACTCCAGTACGATACCCAGACCACCGATGGAGAACAGGATAAAAGCGATATCAGGCGAGGTAATAACTTCCAGGAAACGGTGTTTGAAAGTGGTCTTAACCAGCTCGACACGGGCATCGATCAGGTCCATGGTTTTCTTTCCGGAAGGGATATCGGTAATACGACCATTGAGCCGGGTCAGCAGGTCGTCCATATTTTCCGCTATGATGTCGATTACTTTTAATTCCAGAGCCTCATTGTTGGTAATGGAAACCGACTGGCGTACCGCTTTTTCCGCCCAGTCGGCGTTACGGCCGCGTTTTTCAGCAGCCGCTCGAATCTGGGCTACGGCGTCATTGGTGACTTTTTCGTTCATAACCGAGTCAACCTTTTCCCCGGCCCCGCCAACCGGATGAGCCGCCCCGATATTGGTGGACGGCGCCATGGCGGCAAAATGCGAAGCATAGGTTATATACACCCCTGCCGAACCGGCCCGTGCCCCGGCTGGGGCAATATAGACACACACCGGAACATAACTGTTGAGGATTTTTTTACAAATCGACCAGGTTGGTTTGGAAAAGCCACCGGGGGTATCGAGGGTAACAACGATTAGTTCAGCCCCGTTTTCCTCGGCCATTTCGATAACTTCACCCATGCGGTCATCGGTGACCGTCCCAATGGCACCGTCAACCACCATGTTATAAACCAGCGGCCTTATAACCCGGGCATTTTGCTTCAGGGTATCAAGGTCAATAACAGAATCTTCCGTTTTCCGACTGTCATCGGCAATTGCCCGGACAGTTTGCAATACCAGAAGGACAACCGACAGCAACAACAGAAAACTGAAAAAAATAAGAAATGCTTTATGTCTCATAATTTACTACCCTGCGAATATATTTGTTAAAATATTGTCAATTATCCTTAAACAGTCAAATAAAATAAGAAAAAATATCACTGCCACAGCTTTAAAGAAGGATGACAGTACCGTACCTGTCCGTCGATTACGGTAGCCAGGACTTTCGTATCGTAAAGCCTGGTTGAAGCCAGGCGCGTAATATCGCTATCGAGAACAACCAGGTCAGCCGGGTAACCGGGAAGCAGATACCCCCGGCAATGCGACTGCCCGGCGGCAACAGCAGGACCAACCGTAAAACAATAAAGGGCTTCAGCGGCAGAAAGACGCTGTTCAGGATAAAATACTTCCCGACTTTTGGGTCTGGCGCGGGTAACGGCGGCGGCAATGCCGGCTATTGGGTCGAGGGGTTCAATCGGGGCATCAGAGCCGAAAGCAATATCAATTTTTCTATCCATCAACGTTCTGAATATATAGGCGTTGGCGCCCCTTTTACCCCAGTAACGGTGAACCAGTTTTATATCGGACGGACAGTGTGAAGGTTGCATCGAGGCAATGATATTAAGTTTCTTTACCCGGGAAATATCCTTGCGGCGAATCATCTGCAGGTGTTCGATACGGTGACGGGCTCCGAAATCAAGTTTGGGTGCGGTCTGGAAAACATCAAGGACATGGGCAATCGCCCTGTCGCCGATGGCATGAATGGCACAAGGCAGACCCAACCGTGCCGCTTCCTTAACGAGAAGGTGCATTTCCTTGATAGTGGTTGTTTCAATGCCATAGTTATTTTTGGACCCCAGGTATTTATTAAAACAGTATGCCGACTGGCTTCCCAGCGAACCATCGGCAAATATTTTTACGCCGGCGAGTCTGAAAAAATCGGTTCCCGTGCCGTAGTATGTTTTACTTTTTACCAGTTGCGGCAGATGGTCAGCCGGAGCATAATAGTTTATGCGTAAGCCCAGCCGGTTTTTTTCCGCCAAAGCCGAGAAATATGCAAACGCCTCGGTACCGTCGAACGAATGTACCCCGGTCACACCCTTTTTATAAGCGAGAGCCAGAGCCATTTTATAACGCCGGTCGCGTTCACTTTTTGAGGGCCTGGTTATCCGTTTATAAACCGGTAAATAAGCCTGATTTTCTCTCAAAACACCATTGGGGACACCGTCCTCATCGCGTCCGATTTCCCCGCCTTCCAAAACGGGGGTATTTTTATCGATTCCGGCCAGAGCCAGAGCCCGACTGTTAACCCAGGCGGTATGCTGGTCTTTGGAAAAAATAAAAACCGGCCGACCACTGCTCACTTTATCAAGTTTGTAACGGTCGAATTCCAGTCTCTTTTTAAGACGGTCAGGAGAAAAGCCGTCACCCACAATCCAATCATTTTTCCCCAGCGGTTTTGCATACCGCCTGATTTTATCCAGGGCACTCTCGAGCGTTTCCACACCATCAAGATTTACGTGACCCAGCATCATAGCCAGGTAATAAAAATGGGTATGGGCATCAACCAGTCCGGGTACGACCGGGCGTCCTTTCAGGTTAATTTTGTGATAACTTTTAAAATCCGGGTCATATTCAAGGTTGTTACCAAGGGCAACGATCTTGTTATTATATAGCGCTATGGAATTGACTACCAGGTTATCAGCCTGGGTGTAAATCCGGGCATTATAAATCAAATTTTTTATCTTCAAACATTTCTCCTTTGACCCTGATATCACCTTCACGGCGGGTCAATCCCAGACGGTCGGTTTCCTCGAGGATAGGTATGGCATACTTGCGGGTAAAGCCGAACCGGTCTCTTAATTCCGTTACCATCAAACGACCTTCAGTATTCAATCTATCTTTTATAAAAATTACAATTTCACGCCAGATATCTGCCAGGAAGAGAAAATCACTACCGCATTTGTAAGCTTCACGGGTATCAATTATGTACTTAATCGCCTGTTGATAAACTTTTCCCTCCCCGGCCAGTTCGGTCAATGACGGTGGGGCATAGGGATGGGACTTAAGGGCGGTTATTATTTTATCGTGAGCTTCTTTAATGACCCCTTTTAAACTCATACCCCTACCGGGCAGGTTATACAGATCATCGTTTTTTACCAGCCGTTTATCGGATAACAGATAGTCGACTACCACCCGGGTAACATTTTCCGAATAGGATGATAACCGCGACACCTGTTCAAGGGACAGCCCTTTAAGATGCGGGTTATCGTTGAGGTGTTTTTCAATTTTATCGATCAGGACGGTTATGGTTTGCTGAAAATAATCCGGATGAAAAATATAATTGCCGAAGCGACCCAGTTTTTTATTTTCAGCCAGGTGTCGAATCTCCGACAGAATGTCTTTACGGGAGAAATTAGTTTCTTCGAGAATCTTATCCGCTTCATCCAGGAGATTTTTCCGAAGCTCGGACAATATCAGGCGACTTAAATTGAATTCCCGGCGTTCTTCGAGATAAGCAAATTGCAAAATATGTTTTCGCCGGGGAAAGGCCGGTAACTGGTCGATGACCATCCCGCCGCCAAGAGTGACCATGGGGGTTACCAGACGCATGATATAATTATCACCAACCAGGGCATAAAGCGGTTTGGTGGGTTTGAAAAAGATAATTCCTTTTTGCGAGGGTGCCAGACGCTCTTTCCTGTACAATCTTATTTCACCTTCCACCTCAGTCGTTCCCAGCAGCACCAGCACGCGGCGACGGTCGGTCAGTTCCACCACCGCTTCCGGAAGGAGTTCCACCGTCAGGGCGAATACTTGGTGACGCTGGAGAAAGCTGAGGTCCGGACGGTCGGTAATAACACCGCCACGCCGAAGATGTTCTTTCTCAAGGCCGGTAAAGGAAATCGCGGTTCGCTGGGACGGCGTGGTTTTATCCACCTGGGTGTTCATCGAATGCAGGGTGCGGATTTTTCCGGTTACGCCGCCGGGCCAGACCGTTACCGTTTGTCCTATCGTGAACACTCCGCCACGAAGAGTGCCGGTCACTACCCCGCCAATACCCGGTTGTACAAACATCCGATCGATATACAAGCGCGCCTTCCCGATATCCGCCCGGGCTTTAACGAGTGACGGCAACCGGTTCAAGTAGTCGTATAACCGGTCAATACCCTCTCCGGTTTGAGCGGAAACTTCAAATATAGGTGCTTCTTCCAAAAATGAACCACCGACTTTCTGTTTAATTTCCTGGCGAAGAAGTTCCAACCATTCTTTTTCCACCAGATCAATTTTGTTGATAACAATAAAGCCGTTTTTAATGTTCAACAACCTGACAATCTGGAAATGTTCCTGGCTCTGGGGCATCCAGCCGTCGTCAGCCGCTATCACCAGCATGACACAGTCGATACCGCCGGCTCCGGCAATCATGTTTTTTACAAAGCGCTCATGTCCGGGAACATCAATAAATGCCAGATTCTCCCCCGAAGGCGTTCGATAAAAAGCGAAACCCAGGTCGATAGTCATGCCGCGGGCCTGTTCTTCGGGCAGCCGGTCCGGGTCGGTTCCGGTCAAACGCCGCACGAGAGCAGACTTTCCATGGTCAATATGTCCGGCGGTTCCAATAACAATCATGACGGCTAATTACAAATCAGTTAAAATTGTTTTTATGGCTTTTATAAGAAGCGGTATATCCGCGACATCGATGGCTTTCAGGTCGATGATAAAGCGGTCGTTTTCTATTCGTCCGATAACAGGCGGCTGATTAGAGCGGAATTTCTTAATGAGATTTACAGGGTTATGGTTTTTATCGAAAACCAGTCCCACGGAAGGAATGGCGGCTTCGGGAAGAGCTCCACCACCGATAAAAACGCGGGTGGCTTCGATACTCAGACCATCCGGTTTGCCCAGTTCAGCCAGGACAGCTTTACCTCTTTTATAAAGCTCCGCTTCCGGTACCGCCAGGAGCGACCAGAGTTTGATGTCGGTAACATGGGTATTATTAAGATATATTGTCAGCATTTTTTCGATTATGGAGAAAACGATTTTATCGACCCGCATGGTTCGGAAAAGGGGATTTTTTTTGATTTTCTGAATAAACTCTCCACAGCCGACGATTAAACCGGCCTGCACGCCGCCAAGCATTTTGTCGCCTGAAAAACAGGTCAGGTCGGCCCCGGCGCGTACGGATTGCTGAACTGTCGGCTCTTCATAACCGAGGATTTCCCGGGTAGAGATGAAAACCCCGCTCCCGAGGTCATTTATAACCGGCAAGCGGTGCCGCTTTCCAAGTGCAACCAGGGCTTTTAACGAAACCTCCTCGGAAAAACCAGCCTGTATGAAATTGCTCTTATGTACTTTCAATATCAACGCCGTTTTATCATCGAGATTATTTTCATAATCTGCCAGAGTGGTGATATTGGTCGTACCG
>CAZUAS010000075.1:0-14482 GCA_964618515.1 uncultured Ignavibacteriales bacterium
GACTCAAATAGATATGGCTTTCAGAGCCTGGCGGGAGAAACCCTGGTCAAAAAACCTTTCTTTTGAAAACTTTTGTGAATATGTATTGCCTTATCGCGGCAGTAACGAACCGCTGGAAAATTGGCGTGAACCGTTCTGGGAACGATATCAGAATCTTGAAGCCCGGATGACCGTTCCAACCGATGTTATCGAAGCGACGCGTCTTATAAATGACGACATCCGTTCCTGGTTCACTTTTGACCCCCGCTACTATTATCACCCGACCGACCAGGGTTTGGCTGAGATGTTCGAACAGAAAAAGGGCCGCTGCGAGGATATGACCAATCTGACAATCTATGCCATGCGGGCCAATGGCCTGGCGGTAACCAGTGATTATACCCCCTACTGGGCGGATACTGGAAATAACCATGCCTGGAACGCCATCCTGAATACCGAAGGCAAAGTTATTCCTTTTATGGGCGGGGAAAGTAATCCGGGAGATTATCACCTGACCGGAAAAATGGCCAAGGTCTATCGTAAATTATACCGGCGGGTAAAACAAAACCTGGTTTTCCAGGAAAGAAAACAGGAACATGTTCCCGGCTGGCTGGCCGGGAAGAGTTATCTTGATGTCACGGCTGACTATGTTCCGGTCAGCGATGTCACGGTGACCTTTAATAAAGATATCCCGGATTCGGTCGATGTAGCTTATTTATGTGTTTTTAACTCCGGGGAATGGAAAGCCATCCACTGGGGCCGGATAAAAGATAAGCAAACTGTTTTTACGGATATGGGTCGTGACATAGCGTATCTTCCAGCCCTTTACCTTGATAAGGAAATCGTTCCTTACGGGGAGCCCTTTGTATTAACGGTGGACGGTAAGGTGCGGGAATTCTCGTCTGATACCACCCGTCTTATTGACCTTGAATTGTATTCCGCGGCCAGACGCCGGCTGGAAATAGATTCTGCCGGTGCTGGTTCTTCGTTTTTCACGCCGGGAAAACAATATGAATTGTTTTACTGGGCTGACGGCTGGAAGTCGCGGGGTAAAATTGTTGCCGAAAACCAACCTCTTATTTTCAAAGAAGTACCGGCCGGGGGATTTTACTGGCTGGTGGAGGAAGGGTCTGACCGGGAAGAACGCCTTTTTATTTACGACAATGGTCGTCAAGTATGGTGGTGAAATCAAAGTAAGTGTTGAATTGTAGTTTTATTTGTTGAGGATCAATAAGTTAACCTGTCAAGCTCATGTCCTCGGTTTAATTCCGGATATGTGCAAAAAACTTACATTTTATTGAATCAGATATGTTTTTTTTTCATATTTATCTTTGTATATACGGATTTGTAATTATATTTATCGAAACAAAACTACCCTGTTTTTGTTTAACAACTGGTCTTTTCCTGGTCTAACTCTACTGGTTTGAAATTTAAGTCTAAAACTATATCTAAAGGAGGCAAACGCTATGATGAAGCTGACTAAGTTATTTATGCTCGTAATGGTGATGGGCATGATGATGGTTGGCTGTTCGGACAATTCCAACCCTCTTATCAACGAGGATTCGACTACTGCCGGGGCCAAGTCTATGGGCGGCTTCAGCCTGGCTGAATACGGGACTCTGGAATCAGCTACTTTTCACATTTATGTAAATATCGCCAGTAACCAGATTGTTAATGTTCATCGAATCACCGACCCCTGGCTGGAAACGGTCGTGACCTGGAACAATTTCAACCGGGCTTATATGAATGATATCTTTGGTTCCTTCCAGCCTGACCATGTCGGCTGGTACGAAGTTGATATAACTTCTCTTGTGGAAGGCTGGATGGCCGGCACTTATGATAACTATGGTTTCCTGTTAGCTCATAGCGACCATAGCTATCCCCGCCAGGTTTATAATTCACGTGAAAATGCTGTGAATCAGCCTTATCTGGAAATCTGCTTCACCAACACCGACGGTACGACCTGTGAAACTATCGTACCGTTCGCGGATGCCATGATAAGTGAATATTACCCGGACCAGAATTTTGGCAAAGCCGAACTTCTTATTACCGGCTGGCCGGATCCAACCGGTGTGGAAAAACAATCGATTTTCAAATTTGAGATTGAACCCTACGAAACCGATGACGGTTGTACCTTTACGATTGGCTACTGGAAGAATCATGCCGGTTTCGGTCCCCAGGCTGATATGGTCAGCGGCCTTCTGCCAGTCTGGCTGGGTACTGCCGGGGGTGCGAAGAGCCTGCATGTTACCACGGCTGCGATGGCGGTTGATGTGCTTGTTCAGAAATCTTACGGCAGACCTTCCAACGGCATCACCAAATTGTATGCTCAGCTTTTGGGCGCCAAATTGAATATTGCTACCGGTGCCGGTTACTCCGACGTTGACGATATTATTGCCGCCGCCGATGAATTCCTGGCCGAACATAACTGGATGGATTGGGACGGTCTCAGCATAGGAGACAGGTATATGGTATTAAACTGGCATGATATGCTGGATGACTATAATAACGGTTTAATCGGTCCCGGCCATTGTGACAGGGAAGATAATATGTTTCAGAATCGCTATGGATTCCGTCATAATTTCCACAAGCATCATAAAAAATAAATTCTAACATGAATTATTGATTATAAAAAGCCCATGAGTATAAGGCTCATGGGCTTTTTATATGTCTTAATCCTCCCTTTTGAGAATAACCTGTTCGATTTTTACCGGATGGTATAAAGAAAATCAGAAAGACAGAGTGAGAACAAACCAGGTTTTAATATTAGAAAACCGCTTTACTTTTTACGCATTAAGTATAGAATCCTTTCGGATTCGAGCAGTGTTTCCGAGCGTTCAAGTGTAAAAAAGCAACTGAATGTAGATTCAAAAGCCGCTCGGTTGTAATTTTCAAAAATATCCTTTCGAGCGGCCAGAAGTCTTATTACCTGGGAATCGCTTTTGGGGATAAATTCGATTATCAGCCATCGGCAGGTATTGCTCAGGAAACGGGCGATGTGTTCCAGGGGAAGGTTGTTGGTAACAGCCAAATGGTGAATCAGAGCCAGAGCCATGATGGCATCGACCGGACCGCGTTCGATAAGCGATTGTCGTTCGTGGTTTTCCCAGCCGAGACCCGGACTCGGATTGGTCAGGTCGGCCATAAGAGGGAGAATATTTTTATCCTGCTCAGCTTTGACGGTCAGGTAATTTTTCTCCACAGCATAAGGGTCCATGTCGAATGCGATGGTAGTGATGTTCCTGGCGGCGGCGAGACGGCTGAACCGCCCGATATTGGCTCCCAGGTCCCAGACAGAGGTGGGTTTCGCCTGCTCGAGAAATTCTTCAACCAGCGATAGTTTATGTTCTAAAGCGGCTATGGTGTAATTGGTATGGTCGTAATAGTCACTCCACTGGGAATGGCGGAGCGGCAGGGAGAGTTTTTTTATATAAGACTCCAGGTTATCTACCAAGCCCTTGAACGCGGTCAGACTCATTTTACGCCGGGTGACGACCCGCGGTTTAACTTCATAGTGTTTCTGGCTTTTCGCATGCAGGTGAATATGCATCAGCAGGTCAAAACGAAACCATGTTCGAAAGGGGAGCAGGCGCGAGGTCAAATCCAAAGGCAAACCGTCGATATGATTACGAAGCATCATGCCCAGGTGGATATCGCCATACTTCATTAAAACCAGTGGTGCCAGAAAATGCTGACAAAACTGCCGGTAGGCTACCCAGGGAATTCCTTCAACATAAGTCTCAAAAGAGAGTGTATCTATCATGAGCGGCCGGCCTTGGTAAAACTGAACGTTGTAAGCCGAGGCATCCTTGAGCGTAAGCCCGTATTCGAGAGCGGTTTTCTGCACCGACAGTGTCACCAGAGCGGCATCTTTAAGCTGACTGAAACACCATTCATAAGGGTACGAAATAAAGGGAACCAGAACCGGTTTGAGTATACGATAACAAATATCGGGTTGGGCCGGGGTGATATCGATTTCATCATGGGCTATCAATAGCCCGGCTTTGACCAGATGGTCGTAAAGTCCGGAAGTCATTAAGAGCTCATAATGTTTTTGATAGGATTTATTTACCTGGCGGTACAGAATGTGGTCACGAATAAAAATAAAACCGTCGGGGTCACGGAAGGAGGCGGGCTGGATCACGTCAGCGGTCATGTTTCTCGGCTCGATTGTTTTTTTGAAAATAATTGAGCGAACGTCGCTTTTATTTTTCTCCAGAATAATTTCAAGGTAAACATAGCCCCTAGAATTCCCGCCAGTAATAATTGGAGGATATAACTGCCGGTGGACGGGTCGATATACGCCTGAGCGTTGTCATAAAAGAAAACGACCAAGGCCAGGATTAATATACATATCCATAGACATTTCACCGGGCGAATCATATCTGAAAAAATATTATTTTTTTGACTTCTATCAAGCGTTTTATTTTACTTTTATGATGTCATCACGAAGATGGACGAATAAAAAAAAATAATGAAAGAGGTTTAATTCACCTTTAGTGTTTGTTTTTCAACTGTTCCCGGTGAACCTCTTCCACCAGCAGTTCCATAGCCTTTTCAACAGGAATGCGGTAAACCGCCGGCGTTTCATTTATTAATTTGTAAGTGGTCAGCTCTGCGGTTTCGTGAGCTCGGAGTTCCCGTAATGTTTCCGATGATGGTTTTGTTCTCGTCCCCTCGAAGTTTTTTTCTTTAACCGCACTTAAGTAGTCCCAGGTAAAAATAATCACCACTCCCGCGATGAAAATACACACAGCGCCGTAAATAAGGGCTTTCAAAAGTTTGAGGTTGCTTTTTTCAGTCTGTTTGATTTCGTCGATTTTATATGAATTGGTGTTTTCGGGCATATGGTAACCTAATGGTTGATAAAATGTATAGAGTCCTCCAGGTGGGGGTCACCGGTCGGCAACAGGGGAACCGCCGCTGTCTTGCGCCCTAGATACCAGATATAAAAGCCGCCGGTTCCGAGCATGGTTGCCAAATCCAGCCAGGATAAATGCACGCCCTGCGGGTGAAGCGTCGGCAGAACCAGCCAGTAAAGGTCCAGCCAGTGCATCAGCAAAAGCCACAGGGAAATGAACAACAGCATTCCGGGACGGCGTTTGGTTACCTGCGGAAAGAGAAGGAAGAAGGGGATGACGAAATGGCCGAACACTATGACCAGGGATACTGTTTTCCAGGAGTTTTCCCAGCGATGTAAAAACCATACGGTTTCTTCGGGAATATTGCCGTACCAGATGAGAAAATACTGCGAAAAAGCCATGTAACCCCAGAAGATGGTGAAAGCGAACATCAGCTTGCCTAAATCGTGGTAATGTTCGATGGTAATTTCCTTATCGAGGATGTTTTTTTTACGCCATATAGCGGCTGTAGTGGTCATCAGCGCCAGCATCCCCAGTAGGCTTCCGGAAAAAACATAGACGCCGAAAATGGTCGAATACCAGTGAGCATCGAGCGACATCAGCCAGTCGAAAGAGGCGAAAGTAAAGGTAACGGCGAACAGGATAATACCGGGTGCGCTGATGAGACGCATTTTACGGGTCAGGGAAACCTGGTGACCCTTATCCTGCCTTAAAGATACTCGGTAGAGAAGGCGGGACAGGACAAGCCAGACGATAAAGTAACCGACCATTCTTATAATGAAGAAGGTGGTGTTAAGATAAGCCGCTTTGCCCTGGAGAAGCTTATCGCCGGCGACAAGGTCATAATGGCTCCAGTGATACAGGTCGCCAAGGCCGAAAAGAAGAGGGGTAGCCAGGAGCGCCATGAGTGGCATTACCGCCATGATATTTTCGGAAATTCTTCTTAACACTACACTCCAGCGGGCGCCGACAATATGATGCAACATGGTAAAGAACAAGCCGCCCAAAGACAGCGATAACCAGAACATGAACGCCGTCAGGTAGGAATGGAAGAACTGCTCCCGGTCGATAGTGAAACCGAAAACTCCGGCGACCAATCCCACCAGGCCGATAGTCAGGGCGATAGAGCCAATTTTACCTTTATCGATAAGCCGATATGTTTGACGGTCGATTTTCATTAGGGCTTTACCTTTTCACGCATTTCCGGGGGAATATCTTCGAGCCGGGCGTTCTGACTGCGCTGAAGAGCCCGCATATAGGCGACCATCGCCCAGCGGTTTTCGGGTTTTACCTGAGCCCGGTAGGAAGGCATATTCCTTATCCCGTTGGAAATGATTTCGAATATTTGTCCGTCAGGCATTTGCCGCAGGCGGTCGTCATGAAAGCTGGGTGGCGATATATAACCCCGACTGACGATGATACCCCGGCCATCGCCGAGACGGCTGTGACAGGGTGAACAGTAGATATCATAATGCTCCCGGCCTCTTTTCAAAAGCGGCATGTCAATGGTCATCGGATTCTTAGCAATATACTGGCTGTCTTTAACAGAACCGGTGTAATAGATATTATCGTCGTGAAGTTGTCCCCGGGCGACCGTCCCGGCTACGGGTGGTCTCATAGCCGCGCTGTCGGCGAAAAACAGGCTCTTTGACTGGGCTTTGTATTTGGGCTGATTGTCCATATTAGGATTGAGATGGACTGGTGGTTTGTCCGATGGAAACTCCCGAGTGCAACCGGACAGGCTCACCAGGCTCAAAAGCCCGAGTGTCGTCAGGATAAAGGCGGGTATTCTTAAGGTGTTCATTCTTCCTTTAAGACCTCCAGGTTCTTACCACCTATTGAAGACATGAATGCGCTGGTTTTTTCGATTTCAAATAACGGATCATCGGCTTCAATACTTATAAAAAAAGCGTCGTTGGATGTCCGGGCGAAGTTATCCGAGTAAAAGACCGGGTGGTGCAGGCGGGGCAGACCGTTAAGTGCCAGCATGCCGACCAGGGCGGTAAAGGCTGAGAGAAGCACCCCCAGAGCGAAAGTAACCGGGACGTATGCCTGGAAACTGAAAAACGGTTTACCGGAAATAACCAGTGGGTACTCAACCGAGCTCGACCACCACTGCAGAGCCAGGGCGCTGGATGTCCCCACCAGTGCCGCTGCGCCGACAAGCCAGCCCAGAGGGGAACGTTTTAAACCCATTGCCCTGTCCATGCCATGTATGGGGAAGGGGGAATGACAATCGAATTTTTTATAACCGGCGTCATGTACTTTTTGAGCCGCTTCCAAAAGCGCTGCCGGATTGTCAAACTGCGCCAGAAGACCCAGTATCCGGGGAGTGGCTTTATTATTCATGGTGACCTCCCAAGTGGTAGTTATGCGGGTCAGCTTCCGGTAAAACAGCCTTTACTTCGGTCATCGATATCATCGGTAAAAAACGGATGAACAGTAAAAACAGCGTGAAAAACAAGCCGAACGAGCCGACAAAAGTGCTGATGTCCCAGATGGTCGGTCTGTAATAGTCCCAGCTGGCGGGCAGGAAATCCTGCGCCAGGGAAGTAACCACGATAACGAACCGTTCAAACCACATACCGATATTGATGAGGATAGAGGCGAGGAACATCACCGCGATGCTGGTGCGAAATTTCCTGAACCAGAAAAGCTGCGGGACAATCACGTTACAACCAATCATAATCCAGTAAGCCCAGGCGTACTGGCCGAAAGCGCGGTTGATGAAGACGAATTGTTCATAAATATTACCGCTGTACCAGGCGATGAAAAATTCCATGCTGTAGGCATAACCGACCATCGACCCGGTCAAAAGTATCACCTTTGTCATTTTTTCGAGATGGTTGACGGTGATAATGTTTTCCAGGGAGAAGATTTTACGGGCAATGATGGTTAAAGTTACCACCATGGCGAAACCGGAGAAAATAGCCCCCGCTACAAAATAGGGCGGAAAGATAGTGGTATGCCAGCCGGGCAGGATGCTGACGGCGAAGTCGGTGCTGACGACACTGTGTACCGAAAGAACCAGCGGGGTGGAGATGCCGGCCAGAATCAGGTAGGCCAGTTCATAATGCCGCCACTGACGGTTGCCGCCCCGCCAGCCCAGCGCCAGGGCGCCGAAGATAAATTTCTTAATTTTTTTGACGGCGCGGTCGCGGAAAGTGGCCAGGTCGGGTATCAAACCCGTGTACCAGAACAGGAGTGAGGCGGTGAAATAAGTACTGACGGCGAAAACGTCCCATAAGAGCGGAGAACGGAAATTAGGCCACATCCCCATCTGGTTGGGAACCGGGAACATCCAGTAAACGACCCAGATACGGCCGACGTGGATAGCCGGGAAAATCAGGGCACAGGAGATGGCGAACAGTGTCATGGCCTCGGCGAACCGATTTATCGATGTCCGCCAGCGTTGCCGTAATAAAAAGAGAATAGCGGATATCAGCGTGCCAGCGTGACCGATACCGACCCACCAGACGAAATTAATTATCGCCCAGCCCCAGCCGACCGGATTGTTCAGACCCCAGATGCCGACACCTTCCCAGACCAGATAACCGACAGACCCGACCAGCACCATCAGCAGAGATACCGCCGCTCCCAGAGCCAGATACCAGACCGGCGGCGTCCTGCGTTCGGTGATACCGCTTATTTGGTCGGTAATATCACTAAAAGTCGGGTGACCCGCAATCAACGGGGCATCTTCGGGCATAGCGGTCGTTGTGGACATCTCGGGGCTCATATTTAACCTGTTTCGGGTTTGTAATCCTTCAGCAACGGATTTGGGTTTCTGAGCTTGGCCAGATACGAATTGCGCGGCCTGACGTTATACTCCGCCAGCAGTTCATAATTACGGTCGGTTTTTTTCAACCGGGCTACCAGGCTGGACGGGTCATTGATGTTGCCGAATTGTATCGCCTGGGTGGGACAGACCTGCTGGCAGGCGGTTTTTATCTCGCCGTCGGTCACGGCCCGGTTTTCCAACCTGGCTCTGGTCTTTACCGTTTTAATCCGCTGAATACAAAAGGTGCATTTCTCCATGACACCGCGGGAGCGCATGCTTACATCCGGGTTCTGCGCCATCTTTTCGATTTCTGTAAGTTTGTTAATATAATTGAAAAAGTTGAACCGGCGGACTTTATAGGGGCAGTTGTTGGAACAGTAGCGGGTTCCGATACAGCGGTTGTAGGTCATGTTGTTAAGACCTTCACT
Organism: uncultured Ignavibacteriales bacterium; assembly: GCA_964618515.1. Classification (GTDB taxonomy): domain Bacteria; phylum Zixibacteria; class MSB-5A5; order GN15; family FEB-12; genus JAFGNW01. Next base: position 9,048 of record CAZUAS010000075.1, read on the forward strand.
GTCATGGACGGTGGCCGCCACCGGGCAGACCTGTTCACAGGGGGCGTTTTCACACTGCTGGCAGGGCACCGGCTGATAGACTATATCCGGAGTATCAATATCGCCGACATAATAACGGTCGTTGCGTAACCAGTGAAGTTCACGACCTTTTGCCACCTGCTCTTTACCGACTATCTGGATATTATTTTCACTCTGGCAGGCGAGCGTACAGGCGTTACAGCCGATGCAGACATTCAGGTCGATAACCATTCCCCATTGGTAACCTTTGCTATAGTCATGGTCAGGGTAGAGGGATTTAAGTGGTGGATGTTCAACCATTTCTTTAGCGAAATTCGGATTTCGATGATATTCTTCGAGCGTGGCTTCACGAATAATCGGCCGGCCCTCCATGCGATTGTGGTCCTGGGTAGTGGCCAGTTCATAAATTTTATTTGTTTTTGTTATCTTTGCTCCCGAACCGAAATAATGACAATCGCTGGTTCTCAGCCGGTAGGTATTAAAACCAGCACCGTTGCCGACCCGCCCGCTGCCTGTTCGGCCGTAACCGAGCGGCAGGGCGATGGTGTTATCGGCGTTGCCGGGGCAAATCCAGACTGGTATCTCGAGCGTATATTCTTTGTATTTGATTTTTACCATTTCCTGGTTTTTCAGACGTAAGCGTTTTGCCGTAGCCGGACTTATTAGAGCGGCATTGTCCCAGGTTAATCGGGTGATAGCATCGGGAAGTTCCTGGAGCCAGCCGTTGTTGGCGAAGCGGCCGTCGTACAGGTTGGAAAGGTAGAAATTAACTTCCAGTTCGTTATCGGTTTTCGCGGAATCATCCGCTACCATGGCCGTATTTATAATTGGTACTTTCTCATCACTTAAGGGAGTGCTTTTATACAAACCATCATGCAGTACCTGCCGCCATTTTTTCTCGAAGTCGCCATCCGAAAGAAGATTATTCCAGGTATCCCGAACGATGTCATAACCGGGTTTATCCTGGCCGGTGGTCAGAAAAGCGAAAATCTCCGCATCGGAATATCCCCCGAACAGCGGCTCAATCATGGGTTGTATTACACTATATGTACCCTCAGAGCTGACAGCGTCGCCCCAGCTTTCCAGATAGTGAGCCCGGGGAATATGCCAGGTACATAATTGCGAAGTTTCGTCGACGTGACTGCTCAAGTGCACGCTGGTTTTAATTTTGGCCAGGGCCTCATTGAATTTCAGGTCGGCCGGGGTGTTATAAACCGGATTGCCGCCGAGGATTATCAACGTCTCTAAGCTGCTATTGTTCATCGCCGTGACCAGATGATTCAAAGCTTCCGTACTGGGGACGACGGTCTCATGCTTTTTTCTAAATGTGAGTGTGGCACCGATATTACCCAGGGCTTCATTAAGCTTTATGACCATTTCATGCACCGGTGGCGGCTGGCGGCGACCGGCGACAATTAAACTTTTTCCCCGGTTGCTGACAAGGTCTTGAGCAAGGGCGGAAAGCCATTTTTCACCAAAAACCGTACTCGAAGTTTCCGGGATGCCATCCATGTTCAAGCCCAGCTTTTTTAATTCTGTTCCCAGTGCCATTACCAGATGCCCGACCTGGCGGCTTTTCAATCGCAGGCGATGGTCGGCCATGGCGCCGGTTACGGTGAAATTGCTTTCAACTACATATAAGCGATTCATCCTGTCATCGGTCGTTAAAACCCGGCGTCTTTTGGAGAAACCTCGGGCGGCAGCTACGGCATCGCTTTCGTACTGAAGGAAATCGGAATCAAGGGCAAGAATGACTTCAGCCCGGTCAAAGTGGTAGAGGGGTCTTAGTCCCTGACCGGCAATTCTATCGACAGCGCTGAAGATATTTTCATCACTGACCGGTTCCCAGCATACCCACCTTGCCTCAGGGAAAGTCCTTAGAAATTCATTTCGATAACGATTGAGAGTGGGGGAGGAAAAAGCTTCAGACAGGACCGCCAGCCCCCGGCCTTTGTTGGCGGCGAATAACGTCATTTGTTCGCGCCAGAATGAAATAAAATTATCGAAACTGTCTTCAGCCCCGTGGTGCAGGACTTTTTTGGAACGGTCGGGGTCGTAGAGACTAAGCAGGGAGGCTTGAGTGATGAAATCAGTGGCTCCCTGTGATGAAGGATGGTCGGGATTGCCTTCAATTTTAATCGGCCGCCCCTCACGGGTATGCACCAGGATGCCGATAGCGGATGTTCCGCAGGGCATGGTGGTCGCATAATACTGCCCGAGGCCTGGTGTAATTTCTTCCGGTTGGGTTACATAAGGAATGATTTTTTCCACGGGGCGGCGACAGCCGGCCAGAGAAGCCAGAGCAAAAGAGGCGCTCATGAGCGTCAAAAAATTACGTCGGGATAGACCGGAATCTTGTTCTTCTTGATTCGCATGGTATGGTAACAGGGGTTTCTGCCGGTATTCCGCATTGTCAGCCAGCTGTTCGAGGCTTCGCCAGTATTTTTTATATTCATTTTTCGCTTTGTTGCTCATCGATGACACCCCGAACAATCTGTAACCGGCGGGTTGATATTCATCTCCCGTATTACCTTCTCAGCATATGTGGTCTGTTCGGCCGAAGGTTGCCAGTCCATACTGGTCAACTCTTCCGGCGGGCGTAGATGATTATTCGGATGGCGGTGGCAGTCCAGACACCAGGACATACTCAGCGGCATTTTCAGGGTAACAACATCCATCCAGGAAACATCGCCATGACAACTGGCACAACCTACCCCCGCCTTCAAATGAAGGCTGTGATTGAAATAGGCGTAATCGGGTATTTTATGCACTCTTACCCACTGTAAAGGAAAATTGGTCGACCGGCTTTCCCGAACCGGTAATAACCTTTCGCTTTCCGGTAATATCAGGTTATGACAGTTCATACAGGTCTGGGTGGCGGGAATATTAGCATGTGAAGAATACTCGACAAAATTATGGCAGTATCGACAGTCGATACCCAGGTCGCCGGCATGAAGCTTGTGGCTGTAAGCAACTGGTTGTAACGGCTGGTAACCGACATCGGTATACCACGGGGAAAAATAATACCAGATAAAAACCACGGCCGCAACTGCCAAAAAAACGCTCAGTATAGCAAGATAAGTCTGAATGTTGTTAGTCCATTTAGGAAAAATCTGAGCCAAGCGCCGACCCCTTTACAATATTTACGGTAATATTATTAACTTCTGTCTGCAAATCAAATAAAACTATATAATCCTTAAAGCCCCGGAGATGGAGAGTTAATATACAAAAGAAAATTTATGCAATCTCCGGTATTCTTTATTATCACAAGTTTTTATCCGGTAATCACTATAGATAAAGATTCTAAGACTATTCCGCAACAAAATATGTTGCCGGTCGTTGCCCGATTTGTTCTATGATAAGGCAGCGGTGAAGGTAACCTTGAGTCCCATGCTCCCTGAAAAGATACCTGATATGGTTATATTTATCCCGGCTACTTTTTTACCGACGGGTAAAATATTATGTGGAATAGAAAAGTCGGTGAATATGCTTGGTGATTGTTAATCCTTTTTCACGAATTTCAACGAGGTTGAATTGACACAGTAGCGTAATCCCGAAGGCTGCGGACCGTCATTGAAGACATGACCAAGGTGGGCGCCGCATCTGCGGCAGGTAATTTCGGTTCGCACCATCCCCAGGCTTAAATCGCGGTGTTCTTCGATAGCCTTATCATCAACCGGTGCCCAAAAACTGGGCCAGCCGGAACCGGAATCATATTTGGTGACCGAGGAAAACAATGCCGACCCGCAACAGACGCACAGGTACTGCCCGTCTTCGGTATTTTCATAATATTGACCGGAAAAAGCCAGCTCAGTCCCCTTCTGACGGGTGATGTAATATTGCCGGGGAGTTAAAAGGGATTGCCACTCGGTATCACTTTTCTTTATTCTGTCATCCATATATAAGTCCTCACTGCATCTGCTGCTTAATTTGCCTGTTTGTCTATCCTGATTTCTATCGGAACTGTTTTTCCGGGGTACTAAGCCCCAATAGAACAGCCCGCTCAGTAATAGGAAAATGGTAAGAGTCTTTAACATATTAAGTTCTCAACAAGGAAACGAAAGAAGCGGTTCCCTGGAAATAGACACTGAAATATGATTGCGTTGCGGGACTGCGTCTTGAGTAATATGTAATGATGATATACGGGTGACTTAGAAAAGCTATATCTTGTGATAGATTAGGTACTTAACATTTTTTGCCGGATTGTAACCCTATTTTGGTTCTTAATAAGTATTGACTTTTATCCTGCCAAAAAGTATATATTGTCTTTTTTATGAAGCTGGCGAAAAAGCTTATTGGATATTCAGGTTTTTTGTCGGCTTTACAATATAACATTCCGGTCAGGGGCTGGTCTTTTAAATGAAATTAATTAACTTGATGCGGTGCATATTATTCCGTGGGCAGATTGGTTTTTCTATTAATAAAAAACCAAGCTGTCCTTTTTAGTTTTAGGGCATAAAAACAGATGGAGTGTTAAAATGGCGACCAAACATGCTAAAGATATAATGATTCCTTTAAACAAGTATCCCAATATTCCGCATACTCTTACTCTGAAAGAAGCAGTGGCGGAGATGGAAATGTCGGTTATTGAGGTCAAGGGGCAACGGTCTTTGCCCCGCGCCCTGCTGGTCTTCGATGACAACCAACAGCTTCTTGGTATAGTCCGGCGCCGGGATATTCTTCGTGGTTTGGAACCCAAGTTTCTAAAAACCATGCCCTTAACTCATAGGAAACAACTTTTTAATATTGAAGTCGACCCTAATCTGGTGGACCTGTCCCAGGGTAAAATTGCCAAAAGTATTCAGGACCAGTCCGGCTTGCCGGTGACAGAAGTTATGCAACCGGTAGTGACGACCGTTGATTACGAGGACCATCTGGCAAAAATTATTTATAAAATGGTCAATATGGATTTGAATTTGATACCCGTTATTAAAGACCAGAAAGTTGTGGGGGTGGTTCGCAGTGTGGATGTTTTTAATGAAATTGCCCATATGCTTTTCGATTGAGTAAGTTTTATCATGGCCGGGGTGGAATTATGATGTTCAAGCGTTTTAAAAAACATGGAAGTCAGGAAGCGGCGACGGGGAAACTGTTAGCTAGACCCGACGAGATCTATGTGGCTCGTACCGTGCGCCGGCTCGACTGGAAGAGGCTGGCTTTTATAACGTTGGGGGTAGCCCTTTTTTGTGCGGTTTATTTTTCACCCGCCTGGCCCGATGCTGTCGACCCCAAGGGAGAACACTTTCCCCTGACCCGTGAAGGCAAGGCCGCCTTGGCATTATTTCTTCTGGCCGGTATCTGGTGGGTTTTCGAGGTCGTACCGATTGGTGTTACCGGGATTGTCATCGGGGTGACCCAGGCGTTGTTTTTAATTCGTCCGGCGGAAGTTGCTTTTGGCAATTTTATGGACCCTTCGG
>CAZUAS010000076.1:0-14296 GCA_964618515.1 uncultured Ignavibacteriales bacterium
CACCACCCTATCCTACACTCTTTCCCTACACGACGCTCTTCCGATCTCCGACCACCTTCAGAGTTGAATTAATTAAATCCATTTTAGGGAAATAAATAAAGTAAGGTCATGGAGGTATAATTTGACAGACCTTGGTGGATACTGTTAAGGTCAACAGGGGCAACAAGTTCTGAAGCCAACTGGCTGTCCGGTAGTATTTTTCTTCTGTCACCATGTTTTTCAGGTATGCCTTTTTAGGGCTTTACAGTGCCGGGCGTTTGTCATATTATTAACTTTCGGGTTGATGGAACAGGTAGATTCCGAAAATGATTGGTTAATGAGGGTAAGTGGTTCTCAATGGAGGGCTATGGCTTTTTGAGACTTAACAGGATGCAAATAAAAAAGATAAATTCGACCTTGTTAAACCAATTATGAATCTCGACCCGGCGTATATATACTTGATGTTTGATATATTGCATATAAATTTGGAAATTAACTGTTATAGTTAACCTGTCTTTTTTTTAATTGGGAATATTTGTTTTTTTGCACTTAACGGAATTTTTTTTGTTCTATCATCAAATTGAGGTTTAGCTTATGAGTACTATTGGACTGGAGAAACCAAGAAGCCTTCCGGCCGAGATTTCCTACACCTCGGTGGGTAAAAAGGTGCTCATGGCGGTCACGGGACTGGTTGCTTTTGCTTATGTGCTCGGTCATATGCTGGGCAACCTTCAGATTTTCATCGGCCGGGAACGCCTGAACGATTATGCGGAGTTTCTTCACAGCCTGGGCTGGCTATTATGGGTCATCCGGGTCTTCCTTTTTGCTTTTTTTGTTATTCATGTCTGGAAAGGGATCCAGCTTAAGCTGGAAAACTGGGCTTCACGGCCGCAGCGGTACGTTAAAAATAACACCGTACAGGCCAGTTTGTCGTCGCGTACCATGATCTGGACCGGCCTGGCGGTGTTGTCATTTGTGGTCTATCATATCCTGCATTTCACCGTGCGGGTTACCAATCCGCAGTATCAGAAGATGGTGGATGACCTGGGGCGCCCCGATGTATACTCGATGGTGATAACCGGCTATCAGAACAATCTTATCGCTGTCGTGTACATTATAGCGGTGGGTCTGGTTTGTTACCACCTGACGCACGGCATTGCCAGTATGTTTCAAACGGTGGGTCTGAATAATCCCCGGTTCCAGCCCGTGCTCGATAAAATCGCCTGGACGCTGGCAGTGCTCATATTTCTTGGTTTTATCTCAATTCCTCTGGGAGTGATGTTCGGCTATTTACAACTGCCGGGAGGAGGGTTATAGAATGAAATTGGAATCCAAAATACCTTCGGGGCCGCTGGCTCAAAAATGGGACAAGCACCGTTTCGAAATGAAGCTGGTCAATCCGGCCAATAAAAGAAAGTACCATGTCATCGTGGTGGGCACGGGTCTGGCGGGTGCCTCGGCGGCGGCTTCGCTGGCCGAGCTTGGCTACAATGTCAAGGCTTTCTGTTTCCAGGACAGCGCCCGTCGGGCGCACTCGATCGGCGCCCAGGGCGGCATCAACGCCGCCAAGAATTATCAGAACGACGGCGACTCCATCTGGCGGCTGTTTTACGATACCATCAAGGGGGGTGATTTCCGTTCCCGTGAGGGTAATGTTTACCGCCTGGCGCAGGTCGCCAATAATATCATCGACCAGTGTGTAGCTCAGGGGGTACCCTTCGCCCGTGAATACGGCGGTATGCTTGACAACCGCTCGTTCGGCGGGGCGCAGGTGTCCCGAACTTTCTATGCCCGCGGTCAAACCGGCCAGCAGTTGCTGCTGGGTGCTTATTCGGCGCTTAACCGCCAGATAGGCCGCGGCCAGGTCAAAATGTTTCCGCGTACCGAAATGCAGGATTTGGTGTTAATAAACGGCCATGCCAAAGGGATTGTCGTTCGTGATCTGGTGACCGGCAGAATCGAATCGCACGCCGCCGATGCCGTGGTTCTGGCCACCGGCGGTTATGGCCGGGTATTCAACCTTTCGACCATGGGTCTGGGCTGCAATGTTACCGCCGCTTACCGCGCCTACAAACGCGGGGCGCTTTTTGCCAATCCCTGTTTTACCCAGATTCACCCGACCTGCATCCCCCATACCGGCGAATATCAGTCCAAATTGACGCTGATGTCCGAATCGTTGCGTAACGATGGTCGTATCTGGGTGCCGAAAAAGAAAGGGGATAAGCGTCCGCCCATCGAGATTCCCGAAGACGAGCGTGATTATTACCTGGAACGCAAGTATCCCAGTTTCGGCAACCTGGCACCCCGGGACATTTCTTCGCGGAGCGCCAAAGAGGTGTGTGACGAGGGCCGCGGTGTCGGTCCGACCGGCTACGGTGTCTATCTTGATTTTACGGACGCCATCAAACGGCTGGGCAAAAAAGTTATCGAGCAGCGCTATGGCAACCTCTTCGAGATGTATCATCTGATTACCGACGAAGACCCGTACGAAGTGCCGATGCGTATTTATCCGGCATCGCATTACACCATGGGCGGACTGTGGGTTGATTACAACCTGATGAGTAATATTCCCGGTCTTCATGTTATCGGTGAAGCCAATTTTTCCGACCACGGCGCCAACCGGCTGGGGGCCTCGGCGCTGATGCAGGGGCTGGCGGATGGGTATTTCATCCTGCCTTACACAATCAGTGATTACTTCGCCCGCGCTGGAGCGCAGAATATCAGTACCGACCGTGCGGAATTCCGGACGGCGGAAAAAGAGGTCGAAGACCGCATTAAAAAAATTATGGCGGTCAACGGCCGCCAAACAGCGGAATCATTCCATAAGCGGCTCGGCACCATTATGTGGGAATATTGCGGAATGGCCCGCAATGAAACCGGTTTGAAAAAAGCGCTGGAATTGATCCCGGCTCTCCGGGAGGAGTTCTGGAATGATGTGAAGGTGCTCGGCAAGGCGGAGGATATGAACCAGACGCTGGAGCGCGCGGGGCGGGTAGCGGATTTTCTGGAGTTTGCCGAAATTTTCGCTTATGATGCCCTTAACCGCGAAGAATCCTGCGGTGCCCACTTCCGCGAGGAATATCAGACCGAGGATGGCGAAGCCAGACGCGACGACCAGCGGTTCGCTTACGTGGCAGCCTGGGAGTATAAAGGCGTCGGTAACAAACCGGAACTTCACAAAGAACCGCTGGAATTCGAAAATGTTGAACTGGCCACAAGGAGCTACAAATAATGAACTTTACATTGCATGTTTGGCGTCAGAAAAACGCCCAGGATAAAGGGAGAATGGAGACTTACCAGGCTCATGATATTACTCCCGATATGTCGTTTCTGGAAATGCTGGATGTGGTCAACGAGGAACTGGTGTCGAAAGGGATAGAGCCGATTCATTTTGACCACGATTGCCGCGAGGGTATATGCGGCGCCTGTTCCCTGGTAATCAACGGCATTCCGCACGGCGGCAAGAAAGGTTGTACCACCTGTGAGTTGCGCATGCGTAATTTTAAAGATGGTGATGAGATATATGTCGAACCGTTCCGCGCCCGGGCTTTTCCGGTGGTAAAGGACCTGATGGTGAACCGCTCGGCGTTCGACCGTATTTTACAGGCGGGCGGGTTTGTTTCGGTGAATACCGGGGCGGTGCCCGACGGCAACGCCATCCCCATCCCCAAAGCAGATGCCGAAAAAGCGATGGATGCCGCGGCTTGTATCGGTTGCGGCGCCTGTGTGGCCGCCTGCAAGAACGCTTCGGCCATGCTGTTCGTGGCCGCCAAGGTCACGCATCTGGTAAAGCTCCCCCAGGGGAAGATCGAACGCGAACGACGTGTTAAGAATATGGTGGCTCAGATGGATAAGGAAGGTTTCGGCAACTGCACCAACTATTACGAATGCGAAGCCGTCTGCCCGAAGAATATCAAAGTCGAAGTTATCGCCCGGATGAATCGCGAGTACCTGCGCGCTCTTCCGAAAAAAGTCGAATGATAGGACTGAAGTACGGTGGTATACCCGGCCAGATTTCGTATTTATAAATGATAGTAAGAATTTGTAAGAATAAAAAAAGGAGGTTAAATGACGGAACAGAAACCAACGAATAAAAAACCGTCATTGAAGCAGGTTGGCTTGAGTGAAGCGGTGCTGATGGACCTCTATACCAATCTGCTGAAAACCCGTCTCCTGGACGAGAGACTTCGCAAGCTCTTTCGTCAGGGGCGGTTCGCCGGGACCTATTTCTCGGCGGTGGGCCAGGAAGCGACCACGGTGGGACCGACCTACGGCCTTCGTGACGAAGATATAATCGCTCCCTCGCATCGTGAAATCGGCGCCAATGTGACCAAGGGGGTGCCGCTGGAGTTGATTGTTGCCCAGGTGTATGCGCGGCGTAACTCGCCCGACAAGGGGAAATCACATCCCTGTCATTATGGTTATCGCCCCAAAGGAGTTATCAGCCCGGCCTCCACGCTGGCCGGCCAGACCATCGTCGGCACCGGCTGTGCAATGGGTTTTAAAATTCAGAAGAAAGATAATGTTGTGCTGGCTTTTTTCGGTGAGGGTTCCACCTCCCGGGGCGGCTGGCATGAAGCTCTCAATTTTGCCGGAATTCACAAATTACCGATTGTGTATATCTGCCAGAACAATCTCTGGGCGGAATCAGTCCCGGCCACGCTCCAGGCGGGTATCAAGGATTTTGCCGACCGCGCCAAAGCCTATGGTTTCCCGGGAGTGACTATCGACGGGAACGATATCGTTCAAACGCACAAAACGGCGGCTGAAGCAATTGCCCGTGCCCGCGCCGGAGAAGGACCCACATTAATCGAATGCAAAACCTATCGCTGGTACGGTCACTCCGAAATCGACCCGGCTGATTACCGCCAGACCGAAGAGTTGGAAAACTGGAAAAAGAAGGACCCCGTAATGCGTGCGGAGAAACTTCTTCTGGACCTGGAAATTTTAACCACCGCTAAACGCGAAGCCCTCGTGGAACAACTGGACCAGGAAATCGAAGCCGCCATTCAGGTGTGTGAAAAGGAAAAATATGTCGAGCCCGAAGAGGCTTACAACGATGTTTATTCTGAACATTTTCCCGTTTTGAAAGACGAGTATTAAACGGGAGAATGAATAATGATTAATCGGAGTAAACATGTCACCAAGCTAACGTTCGGGAGATAAAAATGAAAAAAGTTACATATATTGAGGCTATTACCCAGGCCCTGTATGAAGAGATGGAGCGCGATGAACGGGTTTTCCTGATTGGTCAGGACATAGGTCTTTACGGGGGCGTTTTCAAAGCCACCAAAGGGCTGATGGACCGTTTCGGTGCGGAACGCGTTATCGATGCACCTATATCGGAAGTATATATAGCCGGCGGTTCGGTAGGCGCCGCCCTGGTCGGTATGCGACCGGTCGCCGAAATCCAGTTTGCCGACTTTATTACCCCCTCGATGGACCAGATAATCCAGCAAATGGCCAAAATGCGTTATCGTTCCGGGGGGGCCTGGACCTGTCCGATGACCATCCGTGTCTGTTGCGGTGGTGAGGTCGGTGGCGGTTTGTATCATTCGCAGATTAACGAGCAATGGTTTTTCTCGCAGCCGGGGCTGATAGTCGTGATGCCATCCACCCCCTATGACGCCAAGGGTCTGTTGAAAGCGGCTGTTCGCGGCGAGGATCCGGTGATTTATTTCGAACACAAGCGCCTGTATCGGTCAATTAAAGAAGAAATTCCCGAGGATGATTTCGTTGTTCCGGTCGGCAAAGCCGCAGTGCGCAAAGAGGGCAAGGACATCACTATCGTAGCGTACGGTTTGATGTGCCATAAAGCCATCGAAGCGGTCGCGATGCTTGAGAAGGACGGTATTTCCTGCGAGCTGATCGACATGCGCACACTGCGTCCCTGGGACCGGGAGACGGTTTTCGAGTCGGTCAAGAAAACTTCGCGGGCGGTTCTGGTGCAGGAAAACTCCAAGACCGGCGGCGTGATGGCCGAGGTCTCGGCATCGATTACCGAGGAAGTATTTGATTATCTTGATGCCCCGGTCAGCCGGGTATGCGGGCTTGATGTACCGATGTTGCCGTTTGCACCACCGATGGAGCACTTCTTTTTGCCTAACGCGGAAAAGATTGTCCGGGCTGTCAGAAAAGTCATGGAATATTGAGGGAGGTAAGAGATGGAATACAAAGTAATAGTACCCCCCTTGGGCGAATCGGTCGTGGAAGGCACGATCGTCAAATGGCTTAAGCAGGAAGGCGAAAAAGTAAAGGTCGATGACCCGCTGGTGGAAATCATGACCGACAAGATAAATGTCGAAATTCCCTCACCCCATGACGGCGTTATGAAAAAACACCTGGTGGGTCCGGATACGGTGGTCGAGGTCGGTGCCGAGATTGCCGTGATGGAAGTCGAGGGCGAGGTTGAACAGGCCAAAACATTTCAGGTCAAGCCCGAAGACGGCAGGGAACGCATCCCCCGCGAGCAGGAGGTAAAACCGGCTCCGGAGGAGTTTGTCGGCACCGCCGTGCATCATGAGCATATGGGTATTCATGCCGACGAGGCGGCGATTGAAGCGGGTATTAAGGCCGTCAAATCCTCGCCGATCGTGCGCCGCCTGGCGCGGGAACATTTTATCGACTTGCGCAAGCTGACCGGTACCGGCAAAGGCGGTCGGGTAAGTAAAAACGACGTCCTGAAATATATTGAAATGCGCCATTCGGTCGATATCATCCGCCCGGATTTCATTTTCCCCGGCGCCGAGCCGGAGGAAATTATCCCTGTCACCGGTGTTCGGAAGGTCATTGCCGAACACATGGTCAAGTCGGCATTCACCATTCCACACGTAACGACGTTCGACGAGGCGGACATGTCGGCCCTGGTCACCTGGCGCCGGCGCAATGTGGACAGAATCGAGGAACGGCACGGCGTCCGGATAACGTATCTGCCGTTTATCGCCAAGGCGATTATTTTTGCCGCCCGGGAGTTCCCCTGGATAAACGCCACTTTCGTAGGTGATAACCTGCACGTCAAGAAATATTTCAATATCGGGATGGCCGTGGCGCGGGAAAATTCGCTTATTGTCCCGGTTATCAAACACTGTGAACAGAAATCGCTGCTGGAAATCGCCCGTGACATGAAAGAGCTGGGAGATAAAGCCAATGCCGACCGGTTGACGATTGAGGAAATATCCGGCGGGACGATCTCCATCACCAATGCCGGCGTTATGGGCGCCCTCGGTTCCACGCCCATAATAGCCGCCCCGCAGGTGGCTATTCTGGGAGTGCATAAAATTGTCGAGAAACCGGTTGTCCGCAACGGAGAAATCGTTATCCGGCCGATTCTCAATTTTGGCCTTTCCTTTGACCACCGCGTAATCGATGGCGGATATGCCGTGCAATTTCTCAGGAAAATGATCGAATTTCTCGAAGACCCCGACAGCTGGCTGTTGAGCGTGATTTAACAATAAGGGTGTAATTATGGCTGATAAATTCAAAGTAGTGGTAATTGGGGCCGGACCCGGCGGTTATGTAGCGGCTATCCGCGCCGCCCAGCTGGGTCTGAAAACCGCCATCGTGGAAAAAGAATACTACGGCGGCGTCTGTCTTAACTGGGGTTGCATTCCTTCCAAGGCGCTTCTATATGTTGCCGAGTTGAAACGGACGGTCGAAGAAGCGGGGCGGATTGGCTTGAAGGCGGAGAAGGTGACGGTCGACCTCGACAAACTTCGTCGTCATAAAGACGATACCGTCAAGAGGCTCACCGGCGGCGTGCAGCTTCTTCTGGATAAAGCCAGGGTGACTCGATACAGTGGTTCGGCCGCCTTTGAATCGGAGAAGGAAATAAAGATTACCGACAGCAAGGGCGGTCAGACCGTTTTGGAAGCCGATAATTTCATCATCGCTACCGGCGCCGTCCCCTTCGAACTGCCCATGCTGAAATATGACGGCCGGACAGTAATCGGCGCCCGCGAGGCAATCGAACTGCCCCGGATTCCGGAGAATATGGGGATCATCGGGGCCGGACCGATCGGCGTCGAGATGGCTACCGTGTATGGAACCCTGGGCGCAAAGGTTACGATAATCGAGCTTCTGGATGCGGTCCTGCCGACGCTTGATGCCGATATCTCCGCCGCCTCGGAACGGGCACTCAGGAAACAGAAGATGGAGATTTATACTTCGTCAAAAGTGGTTTCATCGAAAAGCAACGGCGATAAAGTGGATGTTGAGGTGGAAACTCCAAAAGGGAAAAAGACATTCACCTTTGATATGGTGCTGGTGGCGGCCGGGATGAAGCCCAACACGAACGGTCTGAATCTGGACAAAGCCGGAGTCAAGACCGACAGCCGGGGCTTTATCACGGTGGATAAGCGTCGCCGTACCAGCATCACGCATATATTTGCCGTCGGTGACGTGGTGGGTGGAATTCTCCTGGCGCACAAGGCTTCCCATGAGGGAATCGTGGCGGTTGAAGCTATCGCCGGCTCCACCATGGGTGCAGACTGGAAAGCTGTTCCTTATGCTGTTTTCACCGACCCGGAAATTGCCGGGATCGGCCTGACCGAGAAAGAAGCCACCGGTTCCGGGAGGAAAATTAAAGTCGGCAAATTCCCCTACCGAGCGGTAGGCAAAGGCATCGCCACCCTGGCGACCGAGGGTTTTACCAAAATCATCGCCGACGCCGAGACCGATGAAATCCTCGGTATCCACCTTTTCGGCCCCCATTCCGGGGATATTATTTTTACCGGTACGGCCATGATGGAAATGGACGGCACCGCCGAAGACCTGGGCCATATCATGGCGGTACATCCGACCCTGTCGGAAGCCCTGATGGAAGCCGCCTTGAATGTGAATAAAAAAGCCATTCACATTATAAATTGACCTTGAAGGCTGTCTTTTGATTGGTTATCAGACGGTGGGAAGTTCGTTGATGATTATGTCAACGCTTGCCACCGTTTCCATTTCGTAGTGGAAAAAATCGGCGAAATTCTCTGCCAGGCAGCCGGCCGTCCGGTTGATATCGATTTCATAACCAAGTTGCGAAGCCAGTGACCCAACCGGGTAATTGGTGATGCCGCAGGGATTGATGAGATGGAAATAATCGAGGTTGGTATTGACGTTGAGCGCCGCCCCGTGGTAGGTAATCCAGCGTGAAACCGCCACCCCGATGGCGGCCAGTTTATGGTCGTTGACCCAGACGCCGGTCAGACCTTCTTTAAGACCGGCTTTGAGGCCATAATCCTCAAGGGTAATGATTATCACTTGTTCGAGATGACGAAGGTACTGGTGCAGGTCGCGGCCCCGGTTATTCAAATCGATAAGCGGGTAAATAACGATCTGCCCCGGACCATGGAAGGTAATATCGCCGCCGCGTTCGACTTCGACAAGGTCGATACCCCGGGCTGAAAGATTATCCCTGGTTTCACGAAGATTCTCGGGATGCGCTCCGCGGCCCAGGGTGATGACCGGGTGATGCTCGGTCAGCAAAAGACAGTCAGGGAGCTTGCTTTGATACCTCAGGGTGACAAGCTGCTTTTGCAGTGCCCAGGTATCTTTATAAGAGGTAAGTCCCAAATTTATTTTAAAAAGTTTTTTATGGCCGCGTGAACACATGCAATTTCAAACCTCTTTCTTTCTGAATATTATTAAAACCGCCAAGAAACTCGACAGGTTCCCTTAAAGACACCGTTTCAATCAGGTTATCAGATGCTCCAGCAGTATCTTAATGCCGATTCCTATTAAGATTAGCCCGCCGAGGAATTCCATGTAACGGCCGAAATTTTTTCCCAGCCATCGCCCAAACGCCATCCCCAGCACAGTCATAGCGGCGGCGACCAGACCGATTATGACACTTATCGAAAAGATTTGAACGTTTAAGAGAGCCAGGCTCAAACCAACCGACAGGGCGTCGATACTGGTAGCGACGGATAAAAGCACCAGTTGCCATTTGCGGGTAGGGTCGCTGACTTTATCGAACTCATTTTTGTGTGAAAAGGCTTCTTTTATCATTTTCAGCCCGATAAAAACCAGCAGGATAAAGGCTACCCAGTGGTCATAGTCATGAATTAACCGGTTAATTTGCGATCCCACCAGCCAGCCGATTATGGGCATGAAAAACTGAAAAAGCCCGAAATGAAACGCCAGCCGGAAAACCGGCCGGAATGACAGTTTTATTCTCGAACCGACGGCAATCGCCACCGCAAAGGCATCCATGCCCAGACTGACAGCTATTCCCAGGATGATAAACCAGCTCATATTTTTTAACCGTGTATGTAAAACATCCGAAAGAATATAACTAAAAAGGTAACCGGGTCAAAGTTGCTTTGTTTATTATTCCGTTTTTTTGAACTTCTTTTGTGGCTGAAGGATTATATATTAAGAATCTGATATATAGGATATGTCATATAAGAAGAAATGATAGGGAATAACGAAAAAAGCCGTTCCGCGGGACAGCAGCGTAAAAAGCGGTTAAAAGAGCTTTTGTTAAAAAGAGACTCGACTGCTCTTGCTGGGCTGACTCATAATGAAGGTACCACGTTGCGTACGCTCGCTTCTCTATTATTTGACCGGGATAAACTGGTCTGCTGGCGGGCTGTCGAAGCGCTGGGCCGTGCCGCCGCAGTCGAGTACGAAAAAGACCCGGAAAAAGTCCGTGAACTTCTGCGCCGGCTATTCTGGCAGTTGAACGACGAATCCGGTAATCTTGGCTGGTACGCCCCGCAGGCGATTGCGGCTATCCTGGCCGAAGTACCTTCGTTGCTCGAAGAATATGGCCGCGTCCTCGTATCGTTTCTACCCGAGGAACCGTTTGAAAACGGGGTCCGCTGGGGACTGGCACGTATTGGGGCGGTGAAGCAAGATGCTTTCAATGACACCGTGGCAGCACAATTTTTAATTGGCTCCCTGAAAGAGCCCGGCAAGGATAAGCTCGGCTTTACGCTGTACGCTCTTAAAGCGCTGGATATAAAAGTCAACAGGGCGGATATTGCCGCGTTTCAATCCGACCCGCACCAGATTGAGATATACAATTGGGAAACAGGCGAATTCGATAAAACAACAGTCGGTGAATTAGCGGGTGATTTGTTAAGATAATTTTTTCCTTTTCCCTTAATTTCTATCATAAAAAAATATCTTACTACTAACGCTGTGAAAGTGAATATGATAATTCCCCTTCGGAGAGGGGTTTTTAAATACTTATTAATGGTCTTATGAATTTGACTATATCTGCCGGGATATTATCTAAGCGGTTGAGAAAAAATTCCGATGAGCCGGTAGGTAAGCTTGATATTTTAATTCTTCAACCGTGGATTCTTCGTTCAATATGTTGGGAAAGACGCTACCACTTAATCAATTAAGACCCTGTTATTGATTTCACCTTACCTGTCAGGCGACAATATTACGACCACCGTCGATAACCAGCAGTTGCCCGCATATCATATCGGCTTCATGGGAAACCAGAAAGGCGGCGGTTTTGGCGATGTCGTCCGGTTCCACGATTCGCTTGAGGGGCGTGTGTAATCGGGCATGAGCCATTATCTCCGTCGCCCCGGGGACGGAATTGGCCGACCTGGTGTCGGCCAAACCGGCCATGATACCGTTGACGATTATTTTTTGGGGTGCCAGCTCATAAGCCAGTCCCCGGGTTAACGACTCCAGGGCGGCTTTGGCGGGTCCCATCAATCCGTAACCGGGAATTACTTTCTGACCGCCATCGCTGGTAATACTGACAATCCGGCCATAACCGTTGTTCATCAACGGCACCGCTTTCTGGACCAGGTTCAGAAAAGAACGAGCTGATGAAGCCATAGTAACTTCCCAGTACTTCCCGGTTGCCTCCATCAGTTTCCCCGGCACTCCAAAAGCGGCGTTAGCTATCAGGATATCGAGCCGGCCGAACCGCTCCCTGATTTGTTGAAACATCTTATCCAGACTTTCCTCCCTGCCGATATCAGCACGCAGGGCGCACGCCCGGACGCCCAGGGCGGTTATTTCCTCGACTACTTTCTGAGCCTCGGACATGCTGCGGCGATAGTTGACGATTACATCCGCACCTTCCCGTGCCAGACGTAACGCTATAGCCCGTCCGAAACCGCGGGTAGCCCCGGTGACCAGAGCGATTTTACCGGATAATTCTGGATACGTTCTTATAACCTCATTTTTTTCATGCTTTTGATTAAACCCGTTGTCGGCCAGGATAGTTCAAGATTTTTTACTAAAGAATTACGAATCTGAGGTGGCGCTTATTTGTTCTGTTTTTATAAATTTAAAAAAAGGCCATTGAAGTAAAATACTTATACTTCAGATTATTCTTGACCGGTTTATTTCTATAGTATAAATAAAAAGAAATGATTTGGGATGTTTTTTTGTTATGAAAAGATATGAGTTTATTGAACATACCGCTGATATTGCTATCAAAGCCTACGGGGATACTCTCGAGGAAGCTTATTCCGGCGCCGCCGAAGCCATGTTTGATATTATCACCGGCGGCTCACCGATAAAACCACAGCGGCATATTTATTTTTCCGTGGATTCGATTGACCTCGAGGGGCTTTTGGTAAATTTCCTTTCCCGATTGATTGTCCTGCATGAAACCGAGAACCTTGTGCTGACTGATTTTACCGTAACTTTTTCAGGAGAATGCCGCCTTGATGTCGCTGCCTGCGGCGAAAAGTACGATTTGAATCTTCACAGTCGTGGTGAACATATCAAGGGCGTTTCTTATCATATGTTGGAAATTTATAATGGACGCGGGGATAAACCAAGTTTCGTACAGGTTCTTTTCGATGTCTGAAAAAGAGATATATTGCTAAAAAAGTCTTGATAATATTTCCGGTTTTAATATCTTAAAGTGCTATGAATAGGGGCGAATCGTTAAGAAAACTGGATGCTTACCGGTACGAAATTCCGACGACATACCAGTCCGAAGCCATGAAAAGGCTGGACTTGCGGATGAGAGTACCCGGGCTGATTTATGCCGACGAAGCCATGATGGAGGCGATTATCAGTGATAATTCGCCAGACCAGGTGGCCAATGTGGCGACTCTGCCGGGTATCGTGAAATGGTCCATTGCCATGCCGGATATTCATCACGGTTACGGGTTCGCTATCGGCGGTGTGGCGGCTTTTGATGCCGATGAAGGCATAATCTCCCCCGGCGGGGTGGGTTATGACATCAACTGCGGCGTCCGATTGCTTCGTTCCGATTTGACTTTCAAGGAAGTCCGGCCCTATATTGAGAAGCTGATTAATGCCATGTTCAAGAATGTACCTTCGGGAGTAGGTTCCGAAGGCCGGGTGCACTTATCTAAAGAGGAAATTGACCGGGTCCTGGCTCAAGGGGCGCGCTGGGCGGTGGAGAACGGCTACGGCTGGCCGGAAGACCTTGATTTTATCGAGGAAAGCGGCGCCGTTGAAGGGGCAGACCCTGCGGCGGTGGGTAATATAGCCAAAAAACGGGGAGCGCCGCAGCTGGGTACTCTTGGTGCCGGAAATCATTTTTTGGAAATCCAGCGTGTGGAAGAGATTTATGATAAGGATACAGCGGCCGCTTTCGGCATCAGGGAAATCGACCAGGTGATGGTGATGATTCACACTGGGTCGCGCGGGTGCGGGCACCAGATATGTACCGACTATCTTGATATTATGAGACGAGCTAACAAAAAATATGGAATCCCGTTGGTAGACCGGGAACTTTCCTGTGCGCCGGGGAACTCTCCCGAAGGTCAGCAGTATTATTCGGCTATGAAATGCGGTGCCAATTTCGCCTGGGCTAACCGTCAGATGATCAACCATTGGGTAAGAGATTCCTTTGCCGAGGTTTTTAATAAAAAAGCGGAAAGCCTGGGATTGGGACTGGTGTATGATATAGCTCATAATATTGCCAAGTTCGAAGAGCACGAAATCGATGGTCGCAAAAGAAAATTATATGTCCATCGTAAGGGAGCGACGCGCGCTTTTGGTCCCGGTCATATCGATATTCCCGAAAAATACCGGGCGGTCGGCCAACCGGTGTTGATTCCGGGGGATATGGGTACCGCCAGTTATCTGCTGGTGGGAACGCAAAAGGCGATGCAGGAAACGTTTGGTTCCTCCTGCCATGGAGCCGGTCGGGTGATGTCGCGTCATACCTCGATTAAACAAAACCCGGCCGACCGTATCATGGCCGAGCTGGAAAGTAAGGGTATTTATTTACAGGCTAAAAGCCGCCGGGTAATTTCCGAGGAAGCACCTCAGGCTTATAAGGATATAGATAAAGTGGTGGAAATATCACACCGTTCTGGTATAGCCTCCAAAGTAGCCCGAATGCAGCCAATCGGCGTCGTCAAAGGATAAA
>CAZUAS010000077.1:0-13983 GCA_964618515.1 uncultured Ignavibacteriales bacterium
GTATCTTTAGCGCCGCAGGCATCGGTAACGACAACCGTCACCGCATAAGTACCATTGCCGTTGGCGTCGAAACACCACAAACCGCTGCTGTTGACAGTACCCACCCCCGCCAGACGGTTCCAGGTCAGGGAGCCGCCGTCAGCATCGTCGGCCGTAAATTGATAACATATTTGAACCGGGTTGCATATAAAGGTATCCACCGGGCTGGCCGGATCATCGGCTATCGGCGGACTGTTGATATCGATATCCACCAAGACCAGGCAGGTATCGGCGCCGCAGTCGGTGGTAGCGATCATTTGCAGTTCATAATGACCGCTGGTATCGGCCGGGAAGCAGAGATTACCACCGGTGTAGGTACCGATGGGGCTGACGGAAACGACAGCTCCCGCGCCCATGACGCCAACCGGTATGCAGACTGTGCCAGCCGTGCAGATGAATTTGGATTGCGGCGCGGGGCAGTCAATCTGCGGTTCCTCGCCAATGTTGACGTTAAAGACCAGGTCACAGGTGTCGGCTCCGCAGGAAGCCTCGGCTATAACCCGGATGTTGTAGGTGCCCGAAGTATCGGCTTGGAAACACAGGTCACCGCCGATATAAGTGCCGAACGAGGTAGTGACAATGGCGTCACCGGGGGTAATTGTCAGCATCTGGCAGACCTCGTCAACCGCACACAGGTTGACGTTGTACGGCTGGTCGGGACAATCTATTTTGGCAAATTCACCAAAAGTAACCGTTACTTTAATCGTATCGACCTGCGGCGTGAAGCTCTTCGGCAACGCCGTGCAGGAATCGGTAACCCCGACTATTATTTCGTAGACACCGCTTTCGGTCGGGGTGAAGCAGACGCGGTTATCGACGGTGTCAATAGTGCCGTAGCCGCAAATAAGGTGCTCTTTCAAACCCGCCAAGCCGTCGGGGTCGTAAACTTCGTAACCGACACAAATCTCGTTGGGTCCGCACAGGAAAACAGCGGTATCATTTCCGAAGGATATCTGCGGCAGCGAGTTGATCACAGCCGCAACCGTGACCGTATCGAGCCTTTCCTCACCGCAATCATCGATAGCCTTCAAGGTAAAAAGGTAATTACCGGTAACAACGGGATTAAAGCATATCTCGGAACCATTGAAATCGCCCGGCCCGTTGAACAGACAATTCTCCAGGTTGCCATCGGCATCACTGCATGATGCCGGCCAGCAGATAATTGAGACCGAATCGCACAAGAACAGAGACTGGTTTTCACCGGCCTGAGCAACGGGTGGAGTATTGACGGAAATGTTAACATTGATGGTATCGTAATCCGTCGCGGCACATTCGTCTTCGACCTTGATAATAAAAGTATATAGTCCTTCACCGGTCGGGGTGAAACAGACCTGGCTGTTGTCTTCGTCAAGGGTGCCGGAACCTGAAACCAGGCTGACCGTTCTCAATCTCGGGTCGTTGGGGTCATATACGGAGTACGGCAGACAGACCGGGAGCAATTCGCATAAGAATATGGCGGTATCGTTTCCGAATGCGATCGTCGGTGGCTTGTTGATTTCAAAGTTTACCGTGAATTGCGACTGGCAAACCGCACCGCAATCATCGACGCATTTCATAAGCACCGTCACGGTCTGGTTGGCGGCCGGGGTGTAGCACCACTGGCCGTTGACCAGCGAGCCGGGGCCGGAGATAATCTGGCAGTAATCCAGGTTACCGTCAATATCGGTGCCGTAAGCTGGCAGGCAAACCTCGCCGGTGGCACATTTAAATATGGTGGTATCATCCGGAACGACACAAACCGGAGCGGAGTTGATAGTCACATTAATAACCGCCGTATCATAATCGCTACGTCCGCAGGCATCGACCGCTTCAAGAACAAAAGTATAGAGGCCGCTGGCGGCAGGAGTGAAACAGATATTACTGCCATTATAGCTGCCGGGGCCTTCAACCAGAGTACAGCTGCTCAGATTTCCATTGGCATCGCTGCAGGAGGCGGGCCAGCAGATTTCGGCCGGGGTGCACTGGAACAAAGTCTGGTCGGCGCCGGCGTTGGCGACCGGCGGAATATTCAGAGTATAATAAACGACAACCGTGTCATAACTGACCGCGCCGCAGTCATCGGTGGCTTTCAGAATAAATTCGTAATTCATGGTGACTGAAGGCGTAAAACAGATGTTGGTGCCGTCAAAAGTACCGGGACTGGAAACCAGTTCCACGGAGGTTAGATTATTGTCGGGGTCGCTTGCGGTGGTGGGCCAGCATATTTCGTAAACTTCACACTGAAAGACCGTCTGGTCGGCGCCGGCATTTACCAGCGGCGGGGTGTTGAAATCGACATTAACATTAATGGTATCTTCGTCAAATACCCCGCAGGAATCGGTAGCCCGAACGATAAACTGGTAAAGGCCCTCAACCGCCGGGGTAAAGCACAGTTCGCTGGTGGCCGGGTAGAGGGTGGCATTACCGGCTATGAGGGCTACGGTCTGGATATTATCATTGGCATCAGTCAGGGTATAGGGAACACACAGCATCTGTGAGGAACAGACAAACAGGGTGGTGTCGTTGCCGAAGCTGAATACCGGCGGGCTGTTGACCTCGATATTGTAAGTCAAAATAACGTCATCAAAAGCGCCGCAGGAATCGGTTACCCGGGCGGTTACGGTGTAGGTGCCGCTGGCCGCGGCGTTGAAACACCACAGGCCGGCGGAACTTACGGTCCCGTTTCCGGAAACGCGGTTCCAGGTAAGTGTGCCGCCGTTTACATCGGCAGCCTGGAACTGGTAACATATCTGACCCGGGTTACAAAGGAAAGTATCGACCGGTGAAACCGGGTCAACCGCCACCGGGGCGCTGTTGATGGTGACATCCATTATCACCACGCAGGTATCAACTCCGCAGGCGGTAGAAGCTATCATGGTTATTTCGTAATGACCGGTGGTGTCGGCCGGGAAACAGAGATTCCCGCCACTGTAGGTGCCGATAGGTGAAACCGTGACGGTTCCGCCACCGACCACCCCGACCGGGATACAGACATTCCCGGCCTGACAGATGAAGACTTCGCCGGGTTCCGGGCAGTCAATTTGAGCCGCCTGGCCGATATCGACATTGAAAGTCAGTAAGCAGGTATCCGCTCCGCATCCGGTGGCGGCTATCACGTTAATATTATATGTACCCGAGTTGCCGGCGTAGAAACAGACCTCGCCGTTCCTGTAAACGCCATTGGAAACTGTTACCGTGGCTGAGGCGGGTGTGATATTCAGAAGCTGACAGACCGTGTCGGCTTCGCAAAGGGAAACGTTGATATTACCGGTCGGACAGTCAATCACGGCCCACTCGTCAAAGGTGACATTAACAACGACTGTATCGACATCATAGGCGTTACAGGAATCGGTAACGCCGACAATTATCTCGTAGGTGCCACCTGTGGTAGGTGTAAAACAGACTTTATTGTTGGCGGTATCAATGGTCCCGAAGCCGGAGACCATGTTTTCGACCAGCTTATCAAGACCCTGAGGGTCCGAAACTTGGTAATTCAAACAGATCGGCTGGGGCGCGCAAAGAGTTAGTGAGGTATCGTTGCCGAATGCAATTGTCGGCGCCTCGTTGACTGTTACGTTGTAAGTCAGACCGGTAGTATCTTTTGCACCACAGGAGTCAGTTACCACCACCGTGGCCGCATAACTCCCCGAGCCGGCAGGTGTGAAACACCAGAGACCATTTGATGATACGGTACCGTCACCGCTGGCTTTGGTCCAGGATAGGGTACCGCCGTTGACGTCAGTAGCGGTAAACTGGTAGCAGATTTCCGAGGCGGCACACTGGAAGACGGCAAACGGACTGGTGGGATTGTTGGCCACCGGCGCCGAGTTAATGGTTATATTGTAAGTAATCCAGGTAGTGTCTTTGGCGCCGCAGGAATCGCTGACGGTAACCGTGGCATTGTAAGTGCCCGAGGCGGCCGGTGTGAAACAATAATGGCCGTCGGGAGTGATGTTTCCCTGGCCGTTGATGAGAGCCCAGGTGAGGGTGCCGCCGTTGGGATCACTGGCGGTGAAGGTATGACATAATTCCTGAGGCTGGCACATAAACTGCGTGACCGCTGAGGGGTTATTCGCCACCGGCGGAGCGTTTTTATTAATGGTTACTTTGACTGTATCATAATCCACAGCTCCGCAATCATCCACCGCCTTGATAATGAAAGTGGTCGTTCCCTCAGTGGTAGGGGTGTAACAAATCTGGTTACCGTTCAAAGTACCCGGCCCGGAATAGAGAATCCCATAATCAAGGTTATCGTCCGGGTCCGTGAAACTGACGTTAAAGCATATCTGCTCAAATTGACATACAAAATATGTTTTATCACTGCCGGCGTCGGCCACCGGAGGATTATTTATGGTCACGGTAACATAGGCGGTGTCGGCACCGATATTGCCACAGTGGTCATAAGCCGTAACGATGACTTCGTAAGTACCTGAGGTATCGGCGTTGAAACAAATATCGGACAGACTTGAGGAAGGAGACGTGCGGGCGGCAACAGCATCAACTTCAAAGGTACTCTGAATACTTTTAATATTTATCCGGTTGAAAGTGAGGCCGTCGGGCAGGTCAAGCTTGACACCACCGCTCCCGCTCCCGGCGGTACCACCGGGAATAATCTGCAGCAGGGTATAAACAACTGTGCTCCCCTTCATAAATTTAAGCTCGGCGGTTCCGGAACCGGAGGTATTGGTAAAGACAATAAAATCAACCCTGGCGCCGTTACAGGTGGTAATATCCTGATTGAAACCCAACCGACACCAGTTGCCGTAATTAAAAATGGTGGAACCGTCTCCGTTGCCGCCATCGGGTCCACCGGCGCCCACATTGGTAAAGGTTAAATCGGTGGGACTTCCCAGCATATAACCGGCAGCTTCATTCGAGAAAGAGCCTTTTTTAACGACCGTACCGGCAAATATAAAATTGGGTAAGGTCACATTAACACCCGAAAGAGAATTAACCGGTGGCACAAAATCAGCGGCACTGTAAAGAACTTTACCATCAGCTCCGCCGTTAATTTGAGTTACCATAGCGCCCAGCTCATTCAAGCCGGCGATCTGGTCGAAGTTTGAAATAGTACCGCTGTAGCTGCCAAGATTGGAATTGACGGAATCGATGTCACAGTCGGGGTCAAGAATGGAGACCGGCAAACAAATTTCCGCCGGTTCGCAGAAAACTACATTTGTGTCGTTTAATTCAACCTGAGGCGAACTGGCCTGTTCTACATAGACGGTGAAAGTACGGCTGGTGGAGGCACCCAAAATATCTTCAACTTCGAAGGTGAAAGTATATGTACCTGAGGTTGTCGGGGTGAAGCAATGGGAAGTGTTTATACTGGTAAGTCCCGCCCGGGGCGTAAAACTGCCTTCACCATAAGTCATTTCCAGCCAGATGGAATCACTCTGACAATTATTATCATAGGCTGAAATATCAAAACAAATCTCTTCCTGTGAGCACTGGACAACACTGGTATCCGTTAAGCCCCCGGCAAAGACAATGTCCGGTACCAGGTTGGTAAAAACGACCTTAATTACCAAATCCTGGTAATCCATATCCCCGCCGTTCGGTAAATCCTCCCAGCAAATTAAGTATTCATGGGGAACACCGGTCGCATAAACCCAGGCATGGTCGTAATGGTCCGAGTTGAGGTCGGTTTCCGATAACCAGGTGTAATATTCACCCGGCAGATTGGGTTTCATATAGAAGCCGAAAGAATCGGATGAGGAGAAGTTAAACTGGACTGAATCACCGGGACCTGCCGTAGGCCCGAATAACTGATACAGTTGGGAAGGGTTCCCAGCCCGGTAATAACCGGAAGTGGCATAGACAGCCGAACCCGCCACTTCAATAATAAGGGTAGCGGAATTCAAACCCGGCTGGCCGCAGAATATTTCCCAGCCCAGTTCGTCGTTCTCGACATCGATGTCATAACCGAGAGAATCGAGATAGTATTGAAGTCCGTGTTCATCAGTTGCCGAGGTTGCCATTAACCGAAGTGAATCCGCCCATATTTTATTTGTATCTGCCTGAGCGGACGAATGGAATACCCCAAAAAGAAGAAGCATTACTATAGAAATGCCGGTAAGGAAACGAATGTATTTCATACTTTCAACCCACTTATATATTAATTTTTTTTTCTTCGATACGTGACAAATTGGTATAAGGTATTTTGATGTAAGACAAAAAATGTTTTAGATAGACTTGTTAAAATTGTAAATGAAATTAAAGTTGCAAGACATGAGCAACCGTTCATGCAACCTCCCCAATAATATTACCTAATACCGTTTACTACTTGTGTTTATCTGGAATTTTTTTACCCGACAACACACTTAATATTAATAAAGAAATAAATGGCTTAAAGTCAAGGGAAAACAGCTTTTTTTAAGCGGTTTTTTGAGGTATTAAAATTGTTTTTGAGGGGTGCTATACAGGACAATTTTAGTCTTAATTGGTCACGTAAGAAAATTAATTTTTTTGTTTTTTTATGGTTTCAATTTTTTCCAGAAATTCGACTGCGTCGCGCCGTGATAGCCCCATATCTGTTAAATACTTAAGTTTTAAATTCGTACCTGCAAGTGGTTCTTGTAAAAATTTTAATTCCGGGCCGGAGAAACTCAGGGCATTCACTCGGTAATCCATAAACGCCTCATAGGCTATCGGACAAACCGTCTTCACAATATCTGCCATGGTTTCAGCGTAAGCCCGAATCTCTCTCTGGGCGTGTTTGTCAAGGCGTAGTTTCAAAAAATGAAAAAGGTTATGAAGGTCAATTTTCCAGTACCATTCGGTGTAGATAGCCAGAGGGAGGTTAATCCGGGCAATTTCCCGTGCCAGACCGGCTTCGAGAAAACGACTGTAACCTTCGAATGTATCCCTCTGTGATTTTTTCAAATAAGCAATAAATTCTTTCTGTAATTCCGGGGGAATAGCCTTTTCGGAACGTCCCTGTTTATTGTCGATCGCCTGGAAACAGATATCTTCCTGCCGGGGAAGGTAAAACTCCTCGGGCATGACCGAGTATCGTCCGGAATATTCGTTGACATTGGCAGTGCGGTGCCGAATCCACTGGCGGGCAACGAAAATGGGCAGTTTGATATGAAATTTGAACTCCACCATTTCAAAAGGGGACGTATGCATATTCTTCATCAGATAGCGAATCAATCCCCGGTCCTCGGATATTTTTTTGGTACCCTTTCCGTAACTCACGCGGGCGGCCTGGACTATGGATTCATCAGTCCCCATATAATCCACCAGCCGGACGAAACCATGGTCGAGAACCTTGAATTCCTTATCCAGCAGAGCGTCGGCTTCGGGTTTGTGTGAATGCGCCATAAAACTCCAACGGTTTCAGCTGAATATAAAATTATCCTTTTTTTATATCAATCATTTTAAACGGTTAAAAATGTTCTTTTTCGGAGATTTTTTTAAGGCGGTGGTTTGCTTTTCGTCAGGTTATTGCATATCTTGCCCTCCATAATGAAATTTTATTTATAAAGATTAGGAGTTAAACTATGTCATCCCGGGAAACTTATGATGAGCTGATAAAACGAATTAAAGAGGTTTCTCTTATCAGTTCCTGTTATGCGGTTCTTGATTACGATAAACAGTGTTTTATGCCCCCGAAAGGCAGTCCGCATCGGGCGGCCCAGGCAAGCCTTTTAGCCGGCCTTGCTCATGAAAAATTTACCGACCCTAAAATCGGCGAGCTGCTGTCGCAACTGGAAGGGTCGGAATTGACCAAAGACCCGGAATCCGTCGAGGCGGTCAATATCCGGGAAACCCGCCGGTTATATAACAAAGAAACCAAGCTTCCCCGGGAGCTGGTCGAAGAAATTTCTAAAGTAACCAGCCTGGCTCACCACGAATGGGTCCAGGCTCGCAAGGATTCCAATTTCAAGCATTTCCAGCCCTGGCTGGAAAAAGTAGTGGCTTTATCTTTGAAAAAAGCCGAAGCCTACGGCTACACCGGCGAACCTTATAATGCCCTTCTGGATAATTACGAACCCGGTGCCACGGTGGATGATATTGTCAAAGTTTTTGACAACCTTCGCCGGGAACTGGTGCCCCTGGTGGCGAAAATAAAAGAGGCTCCGAAAAAGCCTGATGTCACCATTATCGAGCGTACCTATAAAACGGACCTTCAACAAATTTTCAGCGAAATGGTGGCGGCTTCGTTCGGTTTTGATTTCGAGGCGGGACGGCTTGATATTGCCGCCCACCCTTTTACCAACGGGATGGGGCCCGGCGACACCCGCATCACCACCCGCTATAATCCGCACCGCTTGAACGACGCCCTCTATGGCACCATGCACGAAACCGGTCATGCCCTTTACGAAATGGGTATCGATAAGGAAGAGTATGGCGGTACCCCGATGGGCGAATCGATATCGCTGGGCATCCACGAATCGCAGTCGCGCATGTGGGAGAACCAGGTCGGACGCTCGAAGGAGTTCTGGGTTTATTACCTGCCGGTGGCCAAAAGGATTTTCCGCGAGGCGCTTAAAGATGTTTCTCTCGATGACATCTATGGCGCCGTTAATTATGTAACGCCTTCGTATATCCGGGTCGAAGCCGACGAAGCCACCTATAACCTGCATATTCTCCTGCGGTTCGAACTGGAGCGGGAACTGCTCAAAGGGAACCTGAAAGTGGCCGACGTTCCCGGTGCCTGGAACGAGCGCTTCAAAAAGTATTTCGGTATCGAGGTCGATAAGGACTCCAACGGTTGTCTTCAGGATGTGCACTGGTCGTCGGGGTATTTCGGTTATTTCCCCACCTATACCCTGGGCAATCTTTATTCGGCGATGTTTTTCGCCCAGGCCAAAAAAGAGATGCCGGACATGCTGGAAAAGTTCCAGCAGGGCAATTTCCTGGGTCTGCGCGAGTGGCTGAGGGAGAAGATTCACCGTCACGGCCAGCGCTACCGGGCTGATGAACTGTGTAAAAAAATCACCGGCCAGCCGTTGTCGCATCAGCCGCTGATGGAGTATATGTACAAAAAATACGGTGAAATCTACGGCATCTGATACCTTTATCGTGCTGTCAGGGTTCCACCCCTGACGACTTTCGACCGTCAGGTTACATTCGCCAGGGCGAACAGGACCTGACGGAACATTAAATTATAAGTGGGCGGCTGATGTCCCTGTCGGCGTCCTGCAATCGATA
Source organism: uncultured Ignavibacteriales bacterium (assembly GCA_964618515.1). Lineage (GTDB taxonomy): Bacteria > Zixibacteria > MSB-5A5 > GN15 > FEB-12 > JAFGNW01. Next base: position 9,178 of record CAZUAS010000077.1, read on the forward strand.
ACAAAAGCCCGCCTGTTCAAGCGGGCTTTTTATTCTAAATCGAATACTTTCTTTTGTTTAAATAATCTCAAAAAATGTGATTTAAGGTACTTTACAAGCTTAAAGAGGATTACGAGAATGAGAGAAGGGCCGTTTTATCTACCTATAAGCGCCATTTTATTTACTTGTTATTTTTAATTGCTAAATTAAATAAATAGTTTGACATTATACCGGTTAAATGCTTTGGGTTTAGAATATTACCATTAACGGCGGGTAGGCAATGAGAATCATTATAGTTGGCGGCGGGGTGGTCGGCTACGGCCTCGCCGGAAAACTGCTGAAGGAAAAACATCAGCTTACACTTATCGAGCTCGACGCCAAGCTCTGCGCCGACCTTTCGGAAAAACTGGATATGCAGATTATCAACGGTTCCGGAACCTCGCCGGTAACTTTAAAAGAAGCCGGGGTCGAGAGTGCGGATATGGTGCTGGCGGTAACGCCAATCGACGAGGTTAATATGGTGGTCTGCGCCCTGGCCGCCCAGTTTGGTGTCCCGCAGCGAATAGCCCGTCTTCGCTCACAGGAATTTGACCCCGCCAGCGACCTGATTGACCTTGACAAAATCGGCATCACCTCGGTTATCCACCCCGAAAAAGTCATGGTGGACCAGATCCTGCAGTATATCGAGAGCCCCCATGCAGTGGAATCAGCCAATTTTTCCGGCGGCCGGGTATTTTTACGAGGTTACCGGATCAGGGAAAATATGGAACTGGCGGGGAAAACCCTGATGGAAATCCGGCAGGCTATTGCCCCCGAGGTTATCCTTTTTGCGGCTATCGTCCGCCGTGGAGTGGGCATGATCCCCGACGGCAAAACCCGGATTGAACCGTACGACACCGTTTATGCTCTTTTTCCGGAACAAACGCATGAGCTGTTTTTAAGGATGGTCGGCATTGAAAAGAAGAAAAACCGTAAGATAATCATGACGGGCAATTCCTTTGCCGCTATCCAGCTGGCTCAGGCGCTGGATAAAACCGAATACAAAGTAACTTTCGTTGACCCTGATATCAAGCACGCCAAAAAGTTCGCCGGGATGTTCGATAAACTGGAAGTAATCAACGGGGATGCTACCAATGAGGATTTACTTCGAGAACTCAATGTCGATACGGCTTCGTTTTTTATCGCCATTTCCGACGGGTCGGACTATAATATTCTGTCCACTCTTCTGGCCAAGGCCGAGGGGGCACACGAGGTAATTGCCATTTCGACCGAGACCCGTCATGACCGTCTTTTTTACAATATCGGTATTGACCATGTAATCAACCCCCGCCTTATCGCGGTGAGGGCGATTTTTGATATCATTTCGAAAGGCCATATCGGGGCCGCCGTGGAGCTTTCGCATATCGATATCGAGGTGGTGCGGTTTATTGTCGAGCCGGAATGCGATATTGCCGGTCAGAAAGTTAAAAATATCGCCAAAAAGTTCAAACGGGCGGCAGTGATAGGTGTTATCGTTAGAAACGAGCAGATGATTCTGCCCGAAGGAGAAACGCAAATTGAAGCCGCCGACCAGGTCATTATCATTACCCATCACAAAGACCTTTACGATATCGCCAAACTTTTCAAACCCCGCGGTTTTTTTTAATAGGACCGGGCATGCACAAATCAGCCGTCATTTATGCCATCGGAAAAATAATGCAGGTAATGGGTCTGATACTGCTGGTACCGCTGGGTCTGGGGATATACGATTACCACTCCCTGGCCGTCAGCAAAATAATTTACCGCCCGGAAGTATTCGGTTTTATCCTGGTGATTATCATTTGTCTGGGGGTGGGTTCCCTGCTGGTCTATGCTTTCCGTCAGGGTCGTTATTTACAGGGTATCAGGGAAGGTTTTGCCATCGTCACCTTGGGCTGGTTGACAATGGCGTTCTGGTTTGCTATTCCTTTATGTCTTTATCTGATGTCCCTTCCCGGTCAGGATTTTAAAAATCTCTTTAGTGCCTTTACCGACGCCTATTTCGAGGTGATGTCCGGTTTTACCACTACCGGGGCAACGATTTTCGGCGATGTTGAGGCTTTGCCACGGTCGCTTTTATTTTTACGAGCCCTGGCGCACTGGCTGGGGGGAATGGGTATAATCACCCTGGCGATTGTCATTTTTCCCTCGCTGGGAGTATCCGGATATCAGATGTTCCGCGGGGAATTCCCTGGTCCCACTAAAGATAAGCTTCTGCCACGCCTGGCTCAGACCGTGTCCATCCTCTGGGGTGTTTATGTTCTTTTTACCGGAGCGGAAACGGTACTTCTGCTGGTGGGCGGAATGGATATTTTCGAAGCCGTGTGTCATGCTTTCGCCACCATGGCCACCGGCGGGTTTTCCACCCGGAACGCCTCGGTAGCTTTGCAGAGCGATTTTATCCAGTGGATTATTGTTCTTTTCATGTATCTGGCCGGGGTAAACTTTATCCTGCATTATCGCGCCTTGAGGGGTGAGGTAAAAAACATGTTTTTCAACCGTGAATTCATTTTTTATAACGGTGTTATTGTCGTGGCGATTTTGATAACCGTCGGGGTGCTCTATTTTAACGGTCTGGCGCCGGTGGAAGTTGCCCGCTGTCATTTCCGCCATGACCCTGGAAATACAGAGACTTTCGCCGTTCATTATCAGCAACAGGCCGGGAATGTCGAACCTTTCTACGGAGCCGTTAAAATTGCGGTTTTCCAAGTGGTGTCAATCGTCACCACCACCGGCTTTACCACCGCTGATTTTGACCTCTGGCCCGATTTCCTCAGGTTCATGCTGATAATTTTGATGTTTTTTGGCGGTTGCGCCGGTTCCACCGGCGGGGGTATGAAAATGGTCCGCATAATGATTGTGTTTAAACTGGCTATAAATATTCTTCGAAAACTGACCCAGCCCAGACTGGTAGCCCCGATAAAAATAGGTGACCAGGTTGTCGATGACGACCGGATTATCAATATTGTCTCGTTCTTTATCCTCTTCATCGGTCTGTTTGTCATTACTGCCATTCTTATGACCATGTTCGTCCCCGACCTGACCACGGCTTTTTCCTGCTCTATCGCCACTATCGGAAATATCGGTCCAGGTCTGGCCGGAGTGGGAGCGGTTGAAAATTACGGCTGGATTCCCGTCGCCGGCAAATGGCTTTTGATATTTTCAATGCTGTTGGGACGGCTCGAAATTTTCACCGTTCTGATTATACTGCGGCCCTCGGTCTGGCAAAAGTAAAACAAACTGATATTTTTTTCCGATTGCTCTGAAATCTTTTGAAAATTCCTGAAACCTCGTATAATTTCCGTTGTTTGATGCTTAAAGGCGATGGGTTGTCGTCGATGAAACGTCAAACTTGAATAAATATTGTTTATGAGAATCTTTTTCCCGATAGTCTTTGCCGCTGTCTTTATTCTTATTTTTGGACTGGTTGAAGTTCTGCTGTTGCGAATTTTGAACCGGGAATGGTGGCAGAACAGGAAAATCAGACTTCTGGCAGTGGCGCTTCCCGTAATCGGAGTGGTCATGCTGACCCTCTGGGCTCTGGGCGAATATTATACTCAGCGGTGGCTGTCGCTGCCGGCCGCTTTGCTGGCGATACTGGTATTTGTGCTGGAAGTGGCTCTGATGCTGTCGTTGCCGGTATCGGGTTTTATTCACTGGCTGGGACATTTTCTCGGTCGTCTTTTAAAACAACGTCTTGACCCTGAGCTCGAGGAAGGAATCGACCCGCACCGCCGTATCTTTCTTAAAGGTGCCGCCGCCACAGTCCCTCTGGTTACGATGGCCATGGGGGCATCGGGAGTTGCCCGGGCATTCGCCGATGTTCGGGTTTACATAAGACCGATTATGCTGACGCAGCTTCCCCCCGAATGGGAAGGCTTGCGTTTTCTTCATCTGACCGATTTACACCTTCGACACTATGTCACCTTAGATGACCTTGACCGGGTACTGGCTGACGCTGAGTATTATAAGCCTGAGATGATTCTGGTAACCGGCGATATTGCTGATGACCTGACGCAGCTGCCGGGAGCCCTGTCACGCCTCAGGGCTTTCTCCGCCCCCATGGGCGTCTACGCCTGCCTGGGAAACCATGAATATTTTCGGGGAGTGTCCCGGGTCAGGAACATTTTCGATACCTCCAATATTCCGCTATTGGTTAATCAGTCGACGATTCTGACGATACACGGGCACAGGCTTAAGCTGGGGGGTATCGATGACCCGGTTACCCTCGGAGAAATAAAGGCGGATTTTTTTCAGCGCACCATTGACGAAACCTTTCCCGAAGCCGAAGGGTCGTTTTTTTCTCTTCTGATGAGCCATCGCCCGGAAGCGCTTGATTACGCTTCGGAGAAAGGTCTCGACCTTGTCCTGGCGGGTCATACCCACGGCAGTCAGGTGGGATTAATGGGGCGGTCCGCCTTCGAGAACTGGTGGCCCCACCGCTATCTGTGGGGACATTATCGCCGGGCGCAGACACACCTGTACACCTCGGCGGGGGTCGGGCACTGGTTTCCTTTCCGTCTGGGATGTCCGGCGGAGGCACCGGTCATCGAATTACGCCGGGCACAGGGGTAGGTTTATGTTTTGATGTGTGCTTTTCCCCTATAAAAAAAGTTCATTTTTTTTTATTTTTTGAATAAATTTTTCTTGCCAACGAATTCAAAATTAAACTATTTTTTCATCGTGGCAGATAAAAAAGCGCAATGCATCGAGTGAACCAATCATCTGCTGGGAGAAAAAAAGGAAAAGTATTTAAAAAGATCGGAAAGAGCACACGTCTGAACTCCAGTCACGAGATTCCATCTCGTA
>CAZUAS010000078.1:0-13891 GCA_964618515.1 uncultured Ignavibacteriales bacterium
TTCAACTGGCCTTACGCCATTTTTATCGCCCTTATAGCCCTGTCGGTTTATATGGCCGAAAACCGGGGATTGGCTTACGATGTTTTTATTCCAATGTTAGTCAGCTTTGTCATGTTCGTTATATCTAGTAACACCGTGAATAACCGAAGCCGGCTGAACAAGCTCATCTGGCTTTTTCTCATAATCCATTTCTATTTCGCCGTAAAAGGCATATTTAACTACTTTTTCGGGTCCCCTCTTCCCGACGGCCAGAGAACCAGCGGGATTGTCGGCAGTGGTTTTTTAGGCGATGAAAACGATTTTGCCCTGGTGATAAATATTTTAATCCCCATGTGTTTCTTCATGTTCATGAGTCTGAAAAATATATTTACGAAATGGCTCACCGGTATTTTTCTGGTTACTTATGTCTTTGCCATTATCAGCAGTTTTTCCCGCGGGGGATGGGTCGGTTTGATGTCGGTTGTATTTTACTGTATCTTGAATTCCAAAAAGAAAATGCTCAGTTTTGCCATCGTCGCTATGCTGGGCTTAATGCTAGCGGTGGCGGCACCCTCCGAATACTGGAGTGAAATTCAAACCATCTCCGATACCAGTGAATCCACCGCCGACGCCCGTATCCGCTACTGGAAGGCGGCGGTCGCTATTTTTATCGACCACCCTATCCTGGGAGTGGGAGCCGGCAACGGCGGTATATATCTCCCCGACTATATTACCGGGGCCGCCGACCCCGACCGTGAGTGGGGGCGGGCTTTCCACGGCACCATCCCCCAGGTGATGGCGGAAACGGGTATCGTGGGAACCACTTGCTTCTTCCTCATGGCTTATCTGGCCATAAAAGAACTCTGGTTAATAAGGAAGCGTAAATCCTCCGACCAAAGCACCCTGCCCCATGATGTAATCGCTAACGGATTGCTGGGTGGTATCATCGCCTATTTTGTTACCGCCACCTTCATCTCCACCGTCTATTACCCCCAGCTATGGATGCTTTATATGCTTACGTTTGCTTTTGTTTTCATTGAACGAAAGGAACAGGAGAGTGAAAAGCAGACTGTCACTGAGACTTAAAAGTAATTTTTTCAGTTACCGGGATAATATCGTATGACTCTTACCGGCGAAAAAAAAATCTTCTTCCTGACCTTCTCACTTCTAATATGTTTGCACCTTTATTTAATCTGGCAACAACGTCTCTTTCCCTTTTTGGACCTTCCCAACCATCTGGCCGCCGCCACTGTATTGCGATATTTCGGTGATATCACCAATCACTTCGCCGGGTATTACCAGGTGGACCTTTTCTTACAACCGAATGTTTTCCACCTGCTTTTTTGCAGTTCCCCCATGTTCCCCTCGGTTGAAACGGCTAATGCTGTTTTCATGAGTATTTATGTAATTTTATTACCCCTGGCGGTGCTGATGCTCATTATCAGGTTAAACGGTCATATCTGGTATGCCCTGTTCAGCTTTTTATTTTTATACAATTTCAATGTCGGTTTTGGTTTTACCGGTTTCTTTTTCGCCCTGCCCCTTTTGCTGCTCTTCGTTTATCTTCTTCTGGACTATCCCGGTGACAATCCCTTTGCCCGCAGAAGCCTGGTGGGAGCCTTACTCCTTCTTTTATATTTCGTTCATATTCTGGTAATGCTTTTTGCCCTTTTTTTGTTTTTTGCGGTCGGGTGGTATCTTGGGCGGCATGCACTAAAAAAAGTTTTCGCCGAGTATCTTTTGGTTCTACCCGTTCTTTTGCTCCTTTTTGCCTGGTGGTATCTATACCATGACAGCTATTCGAGCCGTCTATGGTCATTTTTGGGCGATTATTACCTGAATGAATATATCCCGACTTTCTTCAAGCGACTGCAATTTTTAGGCTTTGACAACTACCGGCTGTTTCCCCGTTTCACCGGCTATACGGTCAGCTGGCTGATTTCACTGGCGGTTTTGATACCTTCTTTTTGTGCCCTTGTCCGTAACCGTAAAAGTCTCAGGGCATACTTAACATCTACCGCCACGACAGTGATATTTATTTTTACAGGCAGTGCTTTGTTATGTTTTTTAATATTACCTTCGGGGCTCCCCGAGCAGGGTTATCTCTATCAACGTTTCGCGGTAATTTTTATCCTGGCGACAGTGACGGCAGGCAGTATCTTGTGCTCGAAAAAAACTAACCGCTTCAGAACAGTAACCCTGATTATTCTGTGCCTGGTGCATCTGGCGTTGTATTTCGATTATTTCACTCGTTTTGACCGCGACAATGCCGGTTTCACGCCGTCATTTTTTGCCGTTGTGCAGCCGGACAAGAGACTGGCCGGACTAATAGCCGATAACAGCTTCCGGGGACACCCCACATATCTTCACTTTCCCAATTATAATATAATCTGGAATCAGGGCCTCTCCACCTCATGTATAACCAAATATCACTTTGGAGTCATACGCCGCGGGTTGTCCGATACCACTCTGCCGGTCTATGATGAGCTGATGCATGAAACCGATTATATCCTTGGTAACTATGCTGATGTTGATTACCTGCTTGTCAAAGGCCGATTACCTGCGGACTACAATACCTTTATAAGTCGTTTTAAACTGGTAAAAACATCCGGCAAATGGTTTATTTATAAAAAGCTTTTACCGGTCGATAGTTAAGTAAAGGCATAAAAGAGGCATAAAATGACCAATTTACCGGCAGGCGCATGATAGAAATAGTAGATTACCAGGACAAGTACGAGAGCGCCTGGACTTCGTATGTTGACCACAGCCCGAAAGCCACGGTGGCTCATCAAATCGGCTGGCGCCGGGCAATGCAAGACGGCTTGGGACATGAGCCATACTATCTGATAGCTTTCGACCATGAAACCATAAGGGGGCTTTTGCCCCTTTTCCTGGTCACCACCTGGTGGCGGACGAAATATTTTATCTCCCTGCCATGGATAGATTACGGTGGTCTGCTGGCCGATGACGAGACCGCCGCCCGTGCCCTTCTGGATAAAGCTCAACAGCTTACCCGGGCGAAAAAAGCGGCGTTTCTGGAATTCCGTTCTGTCACCGACGATAACCTCAATATGGCTCTACGGTCGGATAAAGCTACTTTCCTATTACCCCTGGATAAAAACGCTGAAACCGTCTGGAAAAAATTCGACGCCAAACTACGCAACCAGATAAGGAAAGCGGAAAAATCAGAACTCACCACCGAATTCGCCGGGCTGGACAAACTTCATTTATTTTATAAGGTTTTTGCTCACAACATGCGTGATTTGGGCACCCCGGTCTGGGGAAAGGAATTTTTCAAAGCCGTGCTTGAAAATTTTCCCCAAAACGCCTGGTTGGCGCTGGTGAAAAAAAATGACATTGTTATTGCCGGAGGTTTGGTACTCTCATTCAAAGACCGGCTGTATGTACCCTCAGCCTCCGCTTATCGCCACTTTCTGTCGTACTGCCCCAACCATGCCCTTTACTGGTCGGTAATCAAGTATGCCTGCGAAAAAGGGTATGCATTTTTTGACTTTGGCCGTTCCAGTTACGATGCCAGTACCTTCAAATTTAAAAAACAGTGGACCCAACCACCCACTCCGTTAATCTGGCAGTATTATTTAAATCTTGTAAATGAAGTGCCAAGTATAAATCCGGGTAATCCCAGGTATAAACTCTTTATAAAGCTCTGGCAACGGTTGCCGCTTTTTGTAGCTAATTACCTGGGTCCCAAAGTTATCAAGAATTTTCCCTGAGGTCCTGACGCCCTTTATGTTCTATCTGATACCACCGGCCGGTTTCCCGATAACTTCGGGAGATATATTAAATATAATGAAAGCTCGTTTGCGTCCGACCGCTGCTTTAAATGACTTTTCCACTTTAATTAAAAATCACGCTCTGGTAAAACATTGTTTTTTCGTTAACTCCGGCCGCTGTGCCCAGACGCTCATTCTGACCGCCCTCAAAGCGTTATCCACACCCGATAAAAATGAGGTTATTATCCCGGCCTATACCTGCTATTCCGTTCCGGCTTCCGTTGCCAGGGCCGGATTAAAAATCAGAATTGTCGATATCGACCCCCATACGCTCGACTATAATTATGCTTTATTGAAAGATATCGATTTCACCAAAGTTCTGGCGGTCAATGCCAGCAATCTTTTCGGATTAGTCAGTAACTGGACCGAGCTTAGAGCCATCGCCCGAAAACACCGGTTGTACCTGATCGATGATGCGGCGCAAACGATGGGCAGCTTTTACGAACAGGAACCTTCGGGAAACCTGGGCGATGCCGGCTTTTACAGCCTGGACCGGGGCAAAAATCTGACTACTTTCAACGGCGGTATTCTGATGACCGACAACGACGCTCTTGAAAGGCAACTGACCATCGAACATGACCGCTTAAATCTGCCGGGCTTGCTATTCGAAGCCGGGATATTGATTAAGATAATACTCTATGGTCTGATGTTACGGCCGCGCTTGTACTGGTTACCCCAAGCGCTGCCGTTTTTGGGGTTGGGTAAGACTGTTTACGATGAAAACTTTTCAATGACGCGACTTTCGCGGATCCAGCTATGTGCCGGGAAGATACTCTATCGGAAGATGGCCGCATATAATAAAATTCGGAAGGAAAACGCCCGCCGGCTGGTGGAAGGATTAAGCCATACCGGCCGTTTTTTTATTCCCGGTTATAAAACGGATAACTGCCCTACCTACCTTCGCCTGCCGATTCTAGCCGAAAATAAAACCGCCCGTAATCTCGCAGTTATGAAACTTCGAAAAAACAAAATATCGGCCTCGGCAATGTATCCTGATATAATCAGGCGAATCCCCGGTCTTGATTCCCGCTTGTCGTCGACGGAAAAAAATTTCCCCGGCGCTTCAAGCGTGGTTGACCGGCTTTTTACTCTGCCGGTACACCCCTATGTTACTAAACGGGATATTGATATAATGATTCGTTGTTTAAGCGTATAATTTGAAAAAGGTTGCATTTATCAAATGAGAAGAATAATCAAACATATCCTGATCGCCACCCTGTACTATAGCGGGCTCCTGTCTCTTTATCTATTTCTTTTCAAACCTTCAGTAAGGAAAACACCACTTATTCTCATGTATCACCAGGTATTTAAAAATCCCGAAAAGGAAAATATTTTTATTCAGGGCGGTCTCTATGTTTCTCAGGATATCTTCGATAAACAACTGGCATATTTGAAAAAAAAATATACTATAATATCTCTTTCACAACTGGTCGAACTGCTGGAGAGGGGGCACTCTCTGCCTAAAAAAATCGCCGTTATTACTTTTGACGACGGCTGGCGCGATAATTACCAGTATGCGTACCCGGTATTGAAAAAACACAACCTCCCCGCTACTATCTTTATTACCACCGATTTTATCGACTCACGAAAGATCTTCTGGTTTCTGGAGGCGGCTCTCCTTCACCAAAAGGGACGATTGTCCGAAGACCAGTTTTATACAATTTTTGAAAACTTGCCGTCCGCCCATGAAAATGTACCTGAAAAGTCCTCTTTTAACCGTAAGAATCTAAAGTTCTTGTATCATAACACCGAATCCTTCCTGGAATTTTTAAAACAGTTCGATTTTTCCACGGTGAGCTCGATTCTTAATAAGATGTCGGAGTTTTCCGGTTTCCGACTGCTTGACCGCTTAACAGAGCGATGGATGCTTAATTGGGATGAAATAAAGGCAATGGCTGACCTGGTCGAAATTGGTTCTCATGGTTGTTCACACCGGATAATGACCCGGCTCAGCCCGGAAGAGATAATGAAGGAATTAACTACCTCGAAGAAAACAATCGAGGAAAAAACGGGTCAACCGGTTTCACTTTTCGCTTATCCCAACGGCGACTACAGTGCCGAGATTGAAAAAATGGTCAGCCAGGCCGGTTATAGGGCGGCAATAGCAACGCTGCAGGGTCCGCCGTCACCTGACGGCTATGAGCTGTATGCCATCAAACGCCTGGGCGTCCATGAAGGCATGGCTGCCGGTATCGGAGGCCGCTTCTCCCGTGCCCTGTTTTATTTTGCCATAAACCGCCGGAAAAATATATTGTAAATGAAAAGACAACCGATGTTAATATATAGCAAATAGTGAATTATAATTTTTTAACCTGTAAAGGAAACGATGAAGCAACTTTTAAAAAAAATAATTCTGGTCATAGCTATTATAATAGACAGCCCCCTGATTTTATTGGCTCTCATCGGTAAAAAAATACTCAAATCCGACGGTTTGTTCGCTTTCGGCTCGCAGTGCCTGGCTTTGGTTCCCGGTCTGGTGGGGACCAAACTTCGCACCGCCTATTATTATCTCACCATGGATGAATTCCACCCCAGTTGTTATTTACTTTTCGGGACAATTTTCCCTAACTCCCATTGCCGCATCAGAAAATACAGTAAATTCGGCGAGTATTCCATTATCGGTCTATGTGACCTGGGGGAACGTGTAACTTTGAGCAGTAAAGTCAGTGTTTTAGCCGGGCGCTACCAGCATAATTTCACCGACCCGAATAAAGACGTTTTCGATGGCGAACCGGTTTACCAAAGAGTTCGAATAGGCGATGGAACCTTTGTCGGCGAGGGCAGCATTATCATGGCTGACATCGGTGAATATTGCATCATCGGAGCCGGGTCGGTAGTAGTAAAAGAAATCCCGCCTTACAGTGTGGCGGTCGGCAACCCGGCCCGGGTGATAAAGGACCGGCGCCAGGAATTACAGAAAAATCATTAATTATTTTGTGAAATGCCAAGTTTATGAACTCCAGAGCGAAAATAAATCTCATGCATGCCGTACTGGATATGGACCTCGGGGGCTTACAGCGTCTGATTGCCGAAACCACCATGGTCATGGACCGCGAGCGGTTCAATATAGAAGTTGTCTGTTATGACCGGCTTGGCTGTTTTGCGGATTACCTGACAGTCCGGGGGATTCAGGTAACGCTGCTTCAGAAAAAGCCCCGGTCAGCCAATCTGTTATATCCGCTGCGCCTGGCGAAATTTTTAAAACAAAAAAAAGTCCATATTCTGCATATGCATCCGGGCGCGTTTGTTTACGGGTGTCTGGCCGGAGCTCTGGTAAGAACGCCCGCCCTGGTCTATACCGAGCATGGCCGGGCGGTGGTGGAAGACCCGGTCAGGCTGGTGGAAGACCGCATCAGTGGCTTTTTTGTCCATCAGATGATTGCCGTATCCAAAAATCTCGAGACCTACCTGGCTGAGGTCGTACACCTTCCCGCCAAAAAAATCTGCACCGTTATCAATGGTATTAGTACCGAAAAATTCGCCCGCCGGGAAAAATCGGAAAAACTGCTCAAGGAATTTAACATCAGTAACCGGTGTAAAGTCATCGGCACTGTCAGCCGACTGGATGCCGTCAAAGACCAGCTCAGCATGATAAAAGCTTTCCAACTGGTCAATGAAAAGATTCCCAACAGCAAACTGCTAATAGTCGGCGAGGGTCACATGCGGGAAACGCTGACCGAGCACATCGTAAAGAACAACCTTCAGGATAAAGTAATCATTACCGGCCAGCGCCAGGATATCCCGGAACTGCTCCATATTTTCGACCTGTTCGTGCTTTCATCGCTTTCCGAGGGTACCTCGGTATCGCTTCTGGAAGCAATGGCGGCGGGTTTACCGCCGGTGGTGACCAATGTCGGCGGTAATCCGGATATCGTCAAAAACGGTGAGAACGGCCTGGTGGTTGAACCCAAAGATACCTCGGCTCTGGCTAACGCCATCCTTGAAATACTGAATGACCCGACCCGGTATGAACGCTTCAGTAAAAATGCGGTGGCTACCGTGAAGCAGAACTACAGTATCGAAAAAATGGTCGCCACTTATACCGATATTTACCTGAAGTTGCTGAGAAGAAAAAGAAAATTCAAGGACCTGACCCTTTGACCACAACTGTAATAATCATAAAAATCATTTTCTGGTTGTCGCTGCTTTTGATTTTCTGGACTTATTTCGGCTACTTTATTTTACTAAAAATCATTTCTCTTTTTTACCAGAGAAAAACTGTTCAGGAAGATACCACACCGGCTATCAGCCTGATAATCACCGCCTACAACGAAGAAGCCCGCATCAACAAGAAGCTGGACAACACCCTGTCACTGGACTACCCTCCTCAGAATCTGGAAATAATCGTGGTTTCCGATGGCTCCACCGACAGGACCGAGGAGATTGTCCGTACTTATGTCAACCGGGGGGTAAAGCTGTTGTCTATCCCTGAACGGCACGGCAAGCACTATAGTCAGGGACGGGGTATTCAGATGGCTCAAAACGAAATTGTTATTTTAACCGATGCCACCACTTTTTTGAAAGAAGATGCTCTTAAGAAAATTGTTCGCAATTTTGCCGACCCGAGGATCGGTTGTGTTTCCGGCGAGGACCGCATCGAAACCGCCGATGGCGGCACTGACGGCGAGGGCATTTACGTCAAATACGAGATGAAACTCCGCGCCCTCGAAAGCCGGGTTGGTTCCCTGGTTGGGGTCAGCGGTTGCTTTTTTGCCATGCGTAAGAGCCTTAGCGTCGAGTGGATTGATGACATGTCCAGCGATTTCTATACGCCTATTATCGCCTATCTTCATGGTTATCGCGCGGTTCTGGAATCCGAAGCCATCGGTTATTACACCGTCCTGAAAAAGCCGGAAAAAGAATTCGAACGGAAAGTCCGCACCGTTGTCCATGGTTTCGAAGTTCTTTTTAAATTCAAAAAGATATTGAACCCGTTAAAATACGGAACTTATTCATTGCAAATGCTTTCGCATAAGCTGGACCGCTGGCTGGTACCATTCTGGCTGATATTCCTTCTGTTTATGAACATCCTGCTTATCGACCAGGGGCTTTTTTACCAGATATTTTTGGCCGGGCAGGCTGTTTTTTACCTGCTCGCCCTGACAGCTTATCTGATACCCGGAATTCAGAACATTATTATCTTTAAAATTCCGTTGTTTTTTGTGATGGTCAACCTATCAATATTGCTGGCCTGGCATTATTATTTAAACGGCAGAAAATTTGTGACATGGGAATCGACCAAAAGATAACCGTCGGCCACCTCATCTCCGGCGACCTCTGGGCCGGCGCCGAAGTACAAACTCACGCCCTGTTATCATCCTTGCAACAGGAGCCCGACCTTAACCTCTTCGCGGTGGTTCTTAATGAAAAAAAACTGGCCGCCCAACTTCGCCAGGCCGGGGTGGAGACGCTAGTGGTCGACGAAACCCGCCACGGCTTTGCCCAAATCTTTAAAATTCTTAAAGAGAAGTTATCCGGGCGTAATATCGATATTCTTCACAGTCACCGTTACAAAGAAAACATCCTTGCGGGACGCCTGAAAAAAGCCGGTCTGACCAGGTTTCTGGTCCAGACCGTTCACGGTACCGGCGAACAATTCAAGGGCCTGTCCCTTTTAAAAATGAAATTATACACTTTCTTAAATCTGCGCCAGACCCGTCGACATTTCGACCGGATAATAGCGGTTTCATATGATATCGCCCGACACCTACAGAGCAAACTTCCCCTTGAAAAAGTCCTCACCATCCACAACGCCGTTGACCTTGGCCGCCTGCAGCCGTTACGGAATGCTACGGAGACGCGGAAGGCATTAAAAATTTCCGATACCGCTCCGCTTCTGGGCACCGCCGGACGGCTGGTGCCGGTCAAAGGGTACGACATTTTCCTGGAGGCGGCTCGGATCATTCTACAGGATAAACCCCAGGCAACGTTTTTAATCGCCGGCGACGGTCCTTTGCGGGAAGCCCTGCAACAAAAAGCCGCCGCCCTGGGGATTGACGGCAGTGTCCGTTTCATGGGTTTCCGCGAAGATATCCTTGACATCGTGAACAGCCTTGACATATTTATCATGTCATCGCATCATGAAGGGATACCGATGATACTTCTGGAAACCATGGCACTAAAAAAACCGGTGGTGTGCACCGCCGTCGGGGGAATAAAAGAGATTATCGAAGACAACCTCTCCGGCCTGCTGGTTAAACCCGGCGACGTAAAAGCCCTGGCTCTGGCCTGCCTGATTATCCTTAACCGTCCGGAAACCGCCGTTAAAATCGGCCGGGGCGCCCGCCTTCGGGTGGAAAACGAATTTTCCATCATTATCCAGAAAAAACGGGTCCTGGAACTGTATCGACAATTAGCCGGGGTAAAATGAAAATCCTGCTCATCACTCACCTGGTACCCTATCCGCCCAAAGGAGGTGTAACCCTGCGCAATTACAACCTCCTCAAAGAAACAGCCGCACATCATGATATCTATATGGTCACCTTCTACCAGCGGGTGCATCATAAGAGCGAACAAGCCCTTAAGGAGGGCATAGAAGAAATCCGCAAGTTATGCCGGCATCTCGAAGTTTTCCCCATCCCCTCCGATTTTAACCGCCTGCGCTGGTACATGCTTTTATTTTTCAATCTTTTTACGGGCACTCCCTATTCAGCCTGGCGTTATTCCTCCAGAGCCATGACCACCGCCATTAAGAAACTTTTGAAGGAGCAGACTTTTGACCTGATGGAACTGGGCACTATCGCTCTGGGTAATTTCAGCCGCTTAGCCCCGGACCTTCCGAAAGTTATGGTACATCATAATATCGAATCACACCTTCTTTATCGGCGCAGCAAATATGTCAAAAATCCGTTGGCTAAAATTTATATTGCCTACCAAGCCGCTAAGTTGAAACGTTTCGAACGCAAAATGGCACCGCTAATTGATTACCACACTACCTGTTCGCAGCCGGACCGGGAATTGCTTCTGGAAAATTATCCCCAAACCCGTGTCGATGTCGTTCCCAACGGTGTGGACACGGAATATTTCCAGGCTACCGACGACCCGGTTGTGCCCGGTCAGCTTATCTATGTCGGGGGGATGACCTGGTTCCCCAATTACGACGCCATGAAATATTTCATTGAGGATATCTGGCCCCTGGTCAAAAAAGAACTGCCCCATGCTACTCTGGTTCATATCGGCCGTCAAACCAGCCGGGAATTTGAAAAAATATCACAAAATAACCCGGCTATCCGTTTCCTGGGTTTTGCCGACGATATCCGGCCGGAAATAACTCGGTCCTCGGTCTATATCGTCCCCCTGCGCATCGGTGGGGGAACTAGGCTTAAAATCCTCGACGCTTTTTCCATGAGCAGCGCCGTTGTAAGTACCTCGATCGGTTGCGAGGGGATTGAAGTTACCGATGGCAAGGATATCCTTATCGCCGACGACCCGGCTACTTTTGCCCGGAAAATCATCACCCTCTGCACAGACGAGGAATTGAGAGAAAATATGAAAAAACAGGCTCGTTTAACAGCCGTTACCAAATATTCCTGGAAAATAATCGCTCCGAAACTCGAGGAAGTCTATAACAAAGCCGTGGCCAGCCGTCACCCTTCCCACTGACTTTCTTTTATTCCAAAAAATATAGCTGCAATCCATGTAAAATCTTGTATCATTTATAGAAATAAATTTATTATCGGGGAAGACGATAATATGATTAAAATAAAACAAATAAAAAGAAACCGGACGGTTGTCTTATAAATGGAAATATTATGCAACCATGGATTGCCCGCAATTTAATCTATTACCCCGTGCAAACCCTTCGCGGTGAGAAAGTCAGAAAATACCGTGCGGAAGTACGTGCTTTCAACCGCCTGACGGCACCGCTAATGCACGAGAAACAATGGGTGAAACTGACCAATCTTCTTAAGTTCGCCTACAACCAGAATAATTACTACCGCCGCTTATTCGATGAATACGGCCTGACTCCGGATGCCATAAAAGACCCGGATGATTTTAAAAAAATTCCTTATCTCAACAAGCGCACCATCCAGGAAAACTTTGGACAACTGCTTTCCCGGGGTCGCTGGCGGGTTGACCATCGCAAGACTTCGGGCTCGACCGGTGTCCCCTTGAAATTCATCAAAGACCGTACCGCCCTGGCATACATGAACGCCGTCATGCACGAGGTTTACAGCTGGCACGGGATTGAAGTCGGCGACCGTTCCTGCCGCATCTGGGCTGTCCCGAAAGAATGGCGCCGGCAGTTATCCATCTTTTTACGGGACCACCTTCAAAACCGCATACGTTTGAACTCGTTCAACGTTTCCGATGAATCGAGCATCAATTTTTACCATGCCGTTAAACGGTTCCGGCCGAAATTCATGATGGGTGTACCCAGTTATATGACCGATTTCAGCAAACGGCTTATCAAAGCCGGGCTGAACCCGGCGGACATGGGTCTTAAGGTGCTGGTTACTACCGGTGAAATTCTCTATCCCGCCCAGAAGGAACTCCTGAAGGAACATTACCGCTGTTCCGTCGCCAATGAATACGGCACCACGGAATGCGGCATTGTCGCTTTCGCCTGTACCCATGACCGGATGCATATTCAGAACCACAATCTTTATGTGGAAATCATCAATCCTGAAACCAGCCGGGACGTAAAACCCGGCGAGAGCGGTGAAATCGTCCTCACGGAACTTCATAATTACGGCATGCCTTTTATCCGCTACCAGCTCGGCGACCGGGCGGTGGCGTCCGGTGATTGCTGTGAATGCGGGCTGGCTTCACCGTTTCTTATGCATATAGAAGGACGCCTGGAAGACATGATTGAAACGCCCGAAGGCAAGAAAGTCGCAGGCGGTATGCTCTATTATACCCTCACCAAGGGTATTCAGCAGTTCAAGGCGTACCAGCGAGCTGTTGACCGGCTGGAAATATTCATTGAAAAAGGTCCCGATTTCTCCGAGAAATTTCTTGAGGAAGTTCAGGTCAAATGGCGTGAATACCTGGGTGAGAATATGAAGTTTGAATTTAAATTCGTGGACCGTATCCCCCCCGACCGCAGCGGCAAGCTGCGCTATTTTGTCCCGGAATTCGACCCCGAGTACACCCAATCGGGACTTTTTAAGGAAAAATGAACTAAAAAAGTAATTGTCCTTTTACCCTTCGTATTATATATTATAAAAAGCAAGCATTCATCTTGACAACGGGGCTATTATATAACCTGAATAACTATTTTCAGTATTTATTATTAACCGGGAAGCGGATATAGAATGTATCCCTGGCTGGCTCGAAATATCATTTATCATCCGGCTCTGACCTGCCGCGGTGAGCGGGTTAAAGCCTTGATAAACGATGTCAGGGCTTTTCACAGGCTTGATAGCGACGGTATCCAGGAGTACCAGTGGCAAAAGTTGAAAAATTTACTTAATTATGTCTATGACCACAACCCCTATTACCGCGCTCTGTTTGAACAAAAATCCCTGCACCCGGAGGACATTACTTCGGTAGAAACTTTCCAGCGGATTCCTTTTCTGACCAAGCGGATTATTCAGACCCGCAACGATGATCTCCTGTCCCGCGACCACCTGAGAACTTCACCCCGGAGAACCTCCGGTTCCACCGGGATGCCGATCCGCTTTGTCAAAGACCGCCGGGCAACAGCTTATATGAACGCCCTGATGCACGAAGTTTACAACTGGCACGGGATAGAAATCGGTGACCGCCAGGCGCGTATCTGGGGCCGACCGCTCGATTTCAGGCGACGCCTGATTGCCCAGTTAAAGGATTTCGTCCTCAACCGACGAAAACTGGTTTCTTTTGATATCTCCGAAAAAACCTGCCATCACTTTTTTTACGAGCTCAAACACTTCCAGCCCAAATATCTCTACGGTCTGCCGTGCAGTATTGTCGCATTCACTCAGACCCTGCAGAAAATAAATCTGGAGCCGACCGAGATGGGGCTGGAAATTATTCTCTGCACCGGCGAAACCCTGTCCCCGGAGAAAAAGAAATTCCTTCAGAAAGCTTACCAATGTCCGGTAATCAATGAGTACGGCGCCACCGAATGCGGCATAATCGCCTTCCCCTGTCGTCATGACCGGTTGCACTTGATGTCTCACAACCTCTATATC
>CAZUAS010000079.1:0-13494 GCA_964618515.1 uncultured Ignavibacteriales bacterium
TTCTGACAATTAAGGGAGATTTCGATGAAAAAAAGGTTATTTTTTCTCCCGGTTAACATAATGGTTCTGATTATATTGCTTTCATCCTGTGTCCGGGCTCAGGAAAGCGGTATAATTCAGGCCACGGCGACGGTTCTTTCATCGCTGACAATTATTGGCAACCATGACCTTCGTTTTGGGACGGTCACGCCGGGAGTCAATAAGGCGGTTGATAAAAGTTCAGTCGGGTTTGCCGGGGAATGGCTTATTAATGGTCAGGCAGGCGCGGAGATTTCGCTCGATTTTACACTGCCGGATTCGCTGATTTTAATTGATTCCACTGTGGGTTTGCGGATTGATTTTTCCAATACCGATGCTTCGTACAGCGACGGTACCGGGTCCCAGGTAGCGCCGACCGGGGTAATCAATCCCAACGGACCTTCAGCCCTGGATATCGGCGCCGGGGGTGAGATGATTGTCTGGATAGGAGGTACGGTTTATCCCCGGATTTCTCAAACCGGTGGTAATTATGCCGCTGATGTGGTATTGACGGTTGCCTATACCGGCAGTTAAGGGAGAAGGGTCGTCGGCGGGATTTCGGTGACAGCGATAAAAAGGGATATAACGTCTCGTATTTCTTGACAATTTTTAATTTTACGGTATTTTGATGATGTACCAGTCACTTTACATCGAATACCGTAATGACGCCTTTTGTTTGTTTAAAGTTTGTCGTTTTACTTTTTTTGTTTTCCTTGCCGGGCTATATTTCTATCCGGGGTGAAGATATCCTGTGTAAAAAATCGGCTTCTATCAGAGCGTTAGCCAGCGTGGAAACTCCGTTGGGTATGTTGACGCCTTCTGACTATCGAGCGCAATTTGAGGAAGGCAGTGATTTTTTGACATTTTATGACGCGTACTTATATCGAAGTCAGCCTTATTTTCTTTTGTATCAGGGTCAGGGCGAGGTGGTTTTGAGATGGGATAACGGCAATAGTATAAAAACGTTATGTCTTGATCCTGACGATAGTAAGTTTAAACCGGCGGTAATAGATATCGGTGATAGAGCGACCATAAAACTGGTTGATATCGAGCTTCTTTTCGGGCCGGTCGATACAGCTCGAACCCTCACTATTTCAGTTATTTATTCAGCTAATTGAGCCCCAGCGTCTCCATAAGTTAATCTTGACTTGATAATATTCATTTCATAGGATAAGAGTGAAGTATTGGAGATTTTATGTCATTCGGCAGATTTGTTACAGCGTTGGGTTTTTCGCTGGGGATGATTTTTCAGGTTCATGCCCAGAGTATTACGGTTAATAATGACCTCAAATTCGGGGATATGTTCGCCGGTATTCCCAAGGTGGTTTCCAAATATACCGCCGGTTCGGCGGCGGAGTTTCATGTATCCGGGACCGCCGGTTCCGAGGTTTCGATAGAGTTTACCTTGCCGACCTATATGAACCAGGGCGGATATAATATGCAGATGGTGTTCCGGGAAGATGATTGCGCCATGGATTCGAGCGCCACCCCGGACCAATCCAATCCCGGCTATGACAATGTCGATCCTTGGCACCCGATTACCTACCGGCTGGGATTCAACGGCCTGACTATCTGGCTGGGCGGGATGGTCATACCCAAGCTGATTCAAATGCCCGGAAGTTACTCAGCGACAATCGTCCTAACGGTTACTTATACCGGCAATTAAAGCGTCTTTTTATACCCGTGTTCATTCTTCAATCAACCTTTTAAAGACCGGCTTTTTTTTTCGCTGAAAATGGAAAAATACGCATAAATATGGCGATTAATTAAGAGATAAAGGAGTGCATGGCGGTGAAAAAATTCGAAATTATCTTGGAATAAACAATACAAGTTTTGGGGTAAGTATGACGCAAGGATTTAAAAAAAGGGGATTAATAAGAATTTACTCTGGGGTAGCCGTTTTGTTCTTGTTCCTTATTTTTACCAGCGGATATGCACAGGATATTGCCAACGGCCAGGCAACCGGAACGGTTCTGGCTGGTCTTATTGTTGAAGCTACCCAGGATTTGCAGTTTGGCGACCTGCTTCAGGGAGTAGCCAAGTCGGTTGGTCCCGACGATGACGTCAATTCGGGCATCTTCACCATCACCGGTAATCGCGGTTCCGGCATTTCCGTATATCTTACTTTGCCGTCCTATATCGCTTTGACCGACGGTTCGGACAGGATGCCGATATCGTTCGGCATTACCGATGCCGCGGTGGATACCGCCGGGGCGACACCATCGACGATACTTCCGGCCGATGGTTTTATCGATGAAGACCCGCATAATTTACCGGCGGGCATTCAGGTCGGTTCAGGGGGAGTGGGCAATAATCAGACCAGGATTTATTTAGGCGGCCGGGTTACTCCGGCGGTTGACCAGACGGCAGGCAATTACTTTGGCGATATCATCTGCGAGGTAGCTTATAACGGAACTTAAATAAATGACTTTTTGAGAATTTGAAGGAGCCTTAAAAAAAGACTCCTTTTTTTATTTTCGTAATTATTTCATCTGCTACAATCTATTTATTTTCAATGGGTTATATTTAATCACACGCCCGATTATTTTGTCTTTTTTCAGTTTCAAATGAAACAGTAAAAGGGAACCCTGTCTATAGCAAAATGCAAAACCGGGAAAGTAATATGGCATTTTGCCAATTTTTTCTAATAAGGGCTGTTAAGATTTTGAACTGGTTGACGATTATACACACATACGGTATAGCAAACAAAAGAGTTAGGTTTGATATGCATAAGAAGGAGACGAAAATGAATTTCAATTCACGGATGAAATTAATTTCCGGGCTACTACTGGTTTTGGCAGTGGTAGTGTTATTGGGCAACCCGGCCCGGGTTGCCGCTCAGGATGTAGCCGTGGGTGAAGCGACGGCGACGATTCTGACCGCTCTGACGGTGACCGCTGATAGTGCTATTAGGTTCGGCGATGTTCTTCAGGGAGTCCCGGTTTCAGTGTCCAATGCTTCCAATGACAGTTCCGGTGTTTTCCGGATTGTGGGTGCCCCGGGTCGTGAGGTGTCCATTTATCTGGCTTTACCGGAATACCTGTCTCATACCACCGGCGGCCAGGACCGGATGGTGATTTCCTTTGCTCCGACCGACGGTGCCTGGGATGACGCTCAGGGTCCGTTGCCGCAGCCGGAATCCGGTACCTCGACCAATTTCAACCCCTACCAGTCCCAGACGCTGACTCTGGATGCCGTAGGTGGTAACATGGCCATCTTCCTGGGTGGTACGGTTCATCCTTCGGTGGACCAGACCGCCGGTTCCTACAGTGGCGATATCGTTATGACCGTAGCCTATAACGGGAGCTAGTCGAAAAACATGGAAATATAGGAAGTCATGTTTTTTAGGAGAAAAAGATGTTTAAACTAAAAACAAAATTAACATCCGGGCTTTTCATATTGTTAACGGTTGCTCTGTTAATAGGAGGAGCATCGACGACCGAAGCTCAGGATGTTGCCAATGGTTCCGCGACGGCGACGATACTGACCGCCCTGACGGTCACAGCCGACAGTGCTATCAGGTTCGGCGATGTTTTGCAGGGAGTACCGGTTCATGTTTCCAACGCTTCCAATGATAGTTCCGGAGTCTTCCGCATCATCGGTGCGCCTGGTCGGGAAGTATCGATATATATGGCTTTACCGGAATACCTGGCACATACCACCGGAGGTCAGGACCGGATGGTCATTGCCTTTAGCGAAACCGATGGAGCCTGGGATGATGCTCAGGGTCCGCTGCCGCAACCGGAATCCGGTACCTCGACCAATTTCAACCCCTATCAATCCCAGACGCTGACGCTGGATGCCGTGGGTGGAAATATGGCTATTTTTATGGGTGGTACAGTCAGACCATCACCGGACCAGACCGCCGGTACTTACAGCGGCGATATTATATTGACGGTTGCATATAACGGTAATTAGAAAGTGGATTATAAATTGACCTGATTATAAAAAAGATTATTAATTTTTCACCGTGTATGAACAGGATTGTCAACAGGTGGAAAAATTAACCAAAAAAAGCATAGGATGTTTAGAATGAAGAAAAGTTCAGCAGATTCTCCCCGCAAGCCGGTGCGAACCGGTAAGCGGGGACTTATTTTTGTACTCCTCTTATTGGTAGTATTGCCGATTGGCGAAATTCTGGCCGGGGTGCTGGTGGCGCCGACGGTTGTATTTCTGTCGGATAAAAGCCGCACCGGTCGTATGATAATCCGCAATCCCGGTTCCGAGCCAAAGGAAGTGGAGATTAGGATGGGTTTTGGTTTGCCGGAATCGGACAGCCTGGGCAATGTCCGGGTCAGTCTTCTGGATTCGGCGGTGACCGATCCGCATTCCGCCATGGACTGGATCAAGCCCTTCCCGCGCAAGCTGGTTTTGCCGCCGGGCGGTAACCAGACCGTGCGTTTTGTCGCCACTCCACCCCGTGATTTACCCGATGGTGAGTACTGGGCCAGAGTGGTCGTTAAATCGCAGGAAAGCCAGGTGGTAGTGCCCAGCGCTACTAATGAGGAAGGCATCAGCACCAACCTTAATATGATAATGCAGACAGCTATTTCCCTCAAGTATCGCAAGGGGAATCTGTATTCCAAATTGGAGTTAGCCGATGCCCGGGCGACTCTCAACGATTCCCGGGTGAACGTGCTGGTGGACCTGATAAACCGGGGTAATGTTTCCTATATAGGGGTTCTGAACTGCCGTTTGACCGATGCCGACAACAACGAGTTAAGCAACCAGCGCATCGACCTGGCGGTTTATTACGATTTAAAAAGAAACGTGGTCCTGCCGATTTCCGGTTTGAGACCGAAACCGCCCTACAATGTTGAAATTTTTATCACTAACGAGGGGCGAACCGATATCGAACCGAAGGACCGAATCCGCGGCAATGAAATAAAATATTCGCTTACGGTGGAATAATAACCGGAAGATTTTCTAATAATCTTTTGGGGTGTGCATATGGATTTGTACCGAGGGACAGGTTGCGGGCGATGGTTCGGAAGCGGCGCCATATTCGTCTTTTTACTGGTATCGTTTTCAGGCGCCGCGGTATTCAGTCAGGCGGGGCAACTGGAAGAGATTGTGGTAAGCTATGAAGTTCCGCGTCTGACGGTTCAGGATTTGATTGTTCAATACGACGGGAAAACGGTGTATCTCCCTTTGATTGAAGTTTTTTCCGCTCTGGGAATCAATATCCGGGCGGATTTCGCACAAAAACTTTTCACCGGCCAGTACTATAAGGACAACGGGTATTATGAGTTAAATCTGAATCTGCTGAAATTCAAGTACCGCGGTTCGGAAATAGTGTTAAACCGGTCGGATTTCCATCTCACCACGATTGATGTTTATCTGCGGATGGACCTGTTCGCAAGACTGTTCGGTTTAGAAATGAGTTTTGATTTTAACACCCTCAGTGTTATAACCCAGCTGGACAAGACTTATCCGGCTTATCAAAGGCTGGAGCGGGATAAGGCGCACCGGAAGCTCGAGAAGGATGTTACGGTTCTTCGAGATGTAAAAAGTCTCAAACAGAAGCGCGATTATGTAAACGGAGCGGCGGTGGACTGGATGCTTTCCGCCAGCCCGCTGGGGGTTAATAAGACACATTATTATAATTTCAATCTTGGGGGGATGCTACTGGGCGGGGATATTAATGTTTCCACCACCGGCAATACGTCGAGTAACCTCAAAGACAACCAGTACAATTACCGCTGGCATTATTATATCGGCGACAACAATTACCTGACTCAGGTGGACCTGGGTAATGTCTATTCGGCGGGGGCTTTTTCGCGGGGTTTGGAAGGTGTCAAACTGACCAATAAACCCCAGGTACAGCGCAAGTATTTCCAGACGATTCAGATATCGGACCATTTGGGACAGGGCTGGGAGGTGGAGTTGTATATCAATAACAAACTGGCGGATTTTGCCTACACCGACCAGTTCGGTAATTACAATTTCCTTCTTGATATTTATTACGGGGCGTCCCGGGTGATGCTCAAAATGTACGGCCCCAATGGAGAAATTATTACTAAGGAAGATTTTGTTAAGGTTCCCTATAATCTGATTCCCAAGAATACGATTGAGTATTCATTGACGAGTGGAGTGGCGGCAAGCCAGCAGGAGAAAAAAGGTTATGCCCAGGCCGATGGTTACTATGGTTTGCTGAGAAATATGACACTGGGGATAAGCACGGACTTTCCGCTTCAACCCGAAGAAGGCGAAAAGCCCCTGGCCGGGCTTGACCTCACTTACCAGCCGACCGGGGATTTGACCCTGAACGGTCTTGCCGCACCGGAATACCAGATTAAGGGCGATATCAATTACAGCCGGCCCTCGATTGTCAATATCAACGGAAGTTTCACGAAGTTTTTCGAAAACGAGTTTCACAACAAGGCCGGTCAGAAATTCGGTTTAAAATTATCGGTAACCTCACCGGTCAGACTGATGAACCGGTATCTGGGTTTGAGATACGGAATTTCATTCGACCGTTATACTAATATGGATGCCATAAATATGAATTACGGTTTTAACAGTTCCGTTTCCCGCTTCAATTTCAACTATATTGGTAATTATAAGATATCCCGCTTTACAGGCCGGACGGTTAAATATGTCAACGCTCAGCTTCTTTTATCGGCTAATATCTTCCGCTGGTTGCGGCCGCAGTTTCGCATCGATTACGACCATCTTGAAAATCAGGTCACCAGTTACGGTATTTATTTGACCCGGCGGATTTTCCGGACCGGGCAGTTGAACGTGTCATTCAGGCGCGATGTCTATTCGGGGGCGAACCTGGTAATGATTACCTTCAATATTTTCAACGATTTTGCCAGTTTTTCCTCGAAACTTCTCTTCTCCGAGCGCCAGGCAAGCATGAGCCAAGTACAGAAGGGTTCGGTTCGTTATGACCAGGAGGGCCACAATTTCCGCTTTGACCGCAGCAGCAGTGTGGGTTACGGGTCGGCGGTGTTAAGGCCGTTTATGGATGACAATTTCAACGGCATGTTCGACGAAGGCGAAGAGTACCTTGAAGATTTGAAAATAAAGGTCAAGGGTATGGGGGGACGGTCTTACCGAAACGATAGATTACTCTATTATGACCGCCTGCGTCCCTATGAAGCTTATGTCCTTCAGGTTGACCCCAACAGCCTGGATAATCCGCTTTTAAAACCGGTTTATGAAAACTTCAGTGTTAAAGTCAATCCCAATGTAGTGACGGGTATTGATGTTCCCCTGGTGATGGGCGCCGAGGTAAGCGGTTATGTCCAGCGCAGAACGGCCGATGGTGAGGTGGGTATCGGCGGTGTTAAAATTATTTTCCTGAATATGACCACCGAGAGCGTCACCGAGGTGACCACATTCAATAACGGTGACTATTACTATCTCGGGCTGGTCCCGGGACGTTACCGGGCTTATATCGAGCCGGAAATTCTGGAAAAATACGGCTATGACGTTGAACCGGGCGATATTGAGTTCGAAGTCATACCCCAGGAGGGCGGGGCGATTATCGAGAATATTAATTTTTCGTTGATACCGGGGAAATAAGAAAATTTCGAGTTATGAGTTTATAAGCCCGGAAAACTTCAATCATACGTTCCCCTTAATAAAAAAAGGCCGTCGCTGTCGGGGCGAGGGCCTTTTATATTAGCATCTGAAGGTTTAACCTTCGTTAAGCAGGCGTTCCATTTCATCGACAAGTTCGGAAAACTTTTTTATAGTGGCGTTAACCGGGCCGGGGGTGGTCAGGTCCACGCCGGCGTCTTTAATAATCTCCACCGGGGGTTTGGACGAACCGACTTTAAGGAAACCGAGATATGCTTCCAGGGCGCCTTTTTCCTTTTTCAGGATTCTCTGGGCGATATCCTGGGCGGCCGCGAAGCTGGTGGCGTATTTGTAAACATAGAATTGACGGTAAAGGTGATTGATGCGCATGCCGCCGATATCGCGGTCTTTGGCAATGAACAGGTCCGGTCCCCAGTAACGTTCCTGGGTTTCGCGGTAAGCCTGCTGAAGGAATTCGGCGGAGATAGCCTGGCCGGTTTCGATGCGTTCATGGATGGTTTTTTCGAATTCGGATAAACGCACCTGTGAATAAAAAGTATTGAGAATATTTTCGATATACTGGGTCAAAAGATACATCTTCTCCTGTTTGTCGCGGGCTTTTTTCAGGAGATAATCCATCAGGAGAGCTTCGTTGCAGGTCGAGGCCACCTCAGCCGTGAAAAGGGGATTGCTGCCATATATATAGGGTTCGTTTTTCTGGGTGTAAACGCTGTGCATGGCATGGCCCATCTCGTGAGCCAGAGTGAAAATATTGTCGAGGGATTCATTGTAGTTCATGAGAATATAAGGATGCGAGGAGTAGGTTCCCCACTGGTAACCGCCGGAGCGCTTGCCTTCCGTCTCGTAGACATCGACCCAGCCGGCATTAAAGCCCTTTTCGAGGTCGGCGATATATTGTTTGCCGAGAGGTTTAAGGGCTTCGAGGATAATCTTTTTGGCTTCTTCGTAAGTATATTTTCGGGTTTGTGCCGGCACCAGCGGAACCATCAGGTCGTAGGTCTGCAGGGTATCCACCCCCATGATTTTTTTACGCAGGCTGGCCCATTTGTGCATGGACGCCAGGTTGTTGCGGACGGCGTCAATCAGGTTGTTAAAAACCACTTCGGGGATATGGTCGCTGAACAGAGACATTTCCAGGCAGGAGTTATATTTTCTGGCCGGGGAGTAAATTTAGTGTTGTTTTACGGAGGCGGCCAGGGTTGCCGCTAGGGTGTTTTTGTATTTAAGGTAAGCCTCGTTAAAAGCTTCGCTGGCGTCATGGCGGGCACGACGGTTGGGAGAGCGAAGAATACTTATATAGCGTTCATTGGTCAACTCGATAAGGTTACTGTCCTGGTCATAGATAGTGCCGAATTTGATGTCGGCATTGTCAATCATGGTAAAAATATCCATGGGTGCCCGGGCCAGGGGAGCGGCCAGAGCCAGGATGGTTTCTTCCTTGTCGGAAAGGATGTGTTCCTTGCTGCGAACAAGTTCATTCAGGTAATAACTGTAAACGCTCAGCTCCTCGTTGCCATTGATGAAGGATTGCAGTTTCAGGTTGTCGATGGTCAGGATTTCCGGGCTGATAAAAGCAGTGGCGCCGCTGTACTGGGCATACAGGGCGGTTATCCGGTCGCTCATTTCCTGATAACGGCTGACCCGGGTGTCTTCGTCTCTTTTAAGGTAGGAGAAGACATAGAGGTTATCGCCGATGTTTTCAAGGCTGTCGCGGAGTTTGAGGCATCTTAAAAGTGTTTCAGCGGATTCGCCGAGTTTTCCCTGAAATTCGGCAAAGCGGGGAATACCGGCTTTGAAAATTTCAAATTCTTTTTCCCAGGTGGCGTCATTGAGATACAAATCCTCAAGCTTCCATTTGTACTGGTCTGAGATATCACTGCGCTGAGGAACAGCCCCACCTGACTGGGCTGTAATTTCGGGAGTAAAGGCGGCCAGCAAGATAATGACCGCTAGCAGGGTTATGGTTTTGTTTAATTTAGAGAAAATCATATCAATTCTCCGTGATATGCGGTTAACTAATTTCTTGTCATTTACTTAGAATGCTAAGATGGTTTATGGCAGCTCAAAAGACAAGCTCTTTTTAAACACCATCCCGATTGACACCTTATAAGGTACAGGTTCGCATCTGCTTAGGCGGACAGGACCCTGCTGTTTCGGGTGTTTGAATAACTCGGTCAACGTTGATGGATTGTTATATTTTGGCGATTTCCTTTTCAAGCTGAGTGACCAGATAATCCAGGCGTTTGACCACGGCTTCGAAAGGAGCGGTGGTGGTCATATCCACTCCGGCTTTTTTTATCAGCGCGATGGGGTAATCACTACCGCCGGATTTGAGATAAGTCATATAGCGTTCGAGAGCCTCCCGGCGTGTTTTGGGTTCTTCGGCGGTTATCTGTTCAAAAAGCTGGGCGGAGACAGCGAAACTGAACGCATACTGATACACATAAAAAGGGACATCATAGAAGTGACTGATGCGCGCCCAGGTAATGCCATAAAGACTGTCAAAAACCATGTCCTCGCCGGATTGTTCCATCCATTTTTGTTTATACAGGTTATTGAGAACTTCGGCGGTAATGGGCTGACCCTTTTCCGCCAGCCGATGAGCCTCGAGCTCAAATCCGGAGAACATGACCTGGGTATAGAAGGTTCCTTCGATATTATCGATTGCCCGTTGCAGGATGGTGATTTTTTCATGGGGGTCGGTGATATTTTTCAGAAGGTAGTCAAGAAACAGAGCTTCATTGAGGGTTGAGGCGACCTCGGCGCCCAGGAGGGTATAATCGGCGGTGGCACGGGGTTGATTAGAATCGGACAGACGCGAATGCAGGGCATGACCGAGTTCGTGAGCCAGGGTAAAGGCATCATCGAGTGTCTTGCTGTAATTCATCAAGATGAACGGGTGCACACCGTAGACATTGACGGAAAAACCGCCGGTGGATTTTCCGTCGGTTTCGTAAACATCGACCCAGTTATGACTCAGAGCTTCTTTAACCATGTTCACGTATTCGTCACCGAGGGGTTTGAAAGCCTCGATTATCCATGGAAGGATATCGTCGTATTCGTAGGTTTTGGTAAAATCGACCAGGGGCAGGGAGCCATCGTAGGCATGATAGGTTTCGAGCCCCAGGGCTTGCCGGCGCAGGCGATAATAGTGCCGCAGCGGTTCCACATTCCGGTCGGCGGTGTTAACGAGGTTTTCGTAGACGGCTACGGGGACGTTGTAGCCGTCGAGCGCGGCTTCC
Source organism: uncultured Ignavibacteriales bacterium (assembly GCA_964618515.1). Taxonomy (GTDB): domain Bacteria; phylum Zixibacteria; class MSB-5A5; order GN15; family FEB-12; genus JAFGNW01. The sequence continues at coordinate 10,812 of CAZUAS010000079.1, forward strand.
AGGCAACTTTGATAATTACGAGCCTGGGTTAACGCCCAGTCGCGTTGCAGGATGCCGTTATAAATGGCGGCATGAGTGTTGATATTGTCGTTAAAAACACTGTAATAAGCCTTAAAAGCTTTTTCCCGCTCGGCCTGATTGCGGTTGGTGGTCAGAAGGTTGCGGTAATTGCCGGGGGTAAGCATCACCGTGTCACCGCCGGAAAGAACCATCTTGGCGTAATCCATATCGGAGATGGCCAGCTCGTTATGGGCTTCTTTGGGCAGGTTGTTATAAGAGCTGAAATAAGACAGCAATTTTTCCTTGTCTTCATCGAGAACATGCTGCTGCTGGCGAAAAGCGTCTTTAATCTTGAAACGATACGGTGTCAGAGGTTTATATTCATCGAGCCATTTTTCGACGATGGTTTGGGGGATAGCTAAAAGCTCCGGGGAAAACCAGGAGGTGACTACGTTGAATTTCGAAAAAAGAATAAGAACCTGCTGCATCCGGGCGCCGAGGGTGTTGTCCCGGTTGTCAAGGGCGCGCGACAACTGAGGATAACGGTAAACTTTATAGGATAAAATATCCAGTTCGTCATTGAGCTGGTAGGCTTTCAATAAATGTTCCGGTCCCAAAGCCAGGGTTCCTTTCAAAGCGGCATAGTCGTTCATCAGTTTTTCCAGTTTGACCAGGTCGGCTTCCCAGGTGGTCCAGTCGGTGTAAATGTGGGACAAGTCCCATTTGTAGCGGTGATCAATGTCAGAACGCCGTGGGATGGATTTTGATTGGGCAAAAAGTTCGGTTAAGGCGATAAAGGTCAGAACCAGACCTGCCGCCAGACTTAATGCCCGTAACTTAGTTTTTGATTGCATGTTGCAGACTCCCATATTAGTTTAAGTTACTTTTTTCGCTAAATTCATATACGAATATGACGGCTGATTGTTCAGAAGAAAGGTTCTGAAAAGCGATGTACACTTATAAAACTTCAGTGAAACTTCATGATACCGACATGGCCGGGTTTCTCTTTTTCAGTCACCAGTTTAAAATTGCCCACGATGCTTATGAGGATTTTATGGAGGCGGTCGGCCTGGGCTTTGGCCGGATTATCCACAATTCGGAATTTTTACTGCCGATAGTTCATGCCGAAGCCGATTATAAGGCGGTGCTGGGGGTAGGTGACAGGTTAAGTATTCAGTTAAAGGCGGAGAAAATCGGCAAGACCTCGTTTACCCTGGCGTATGATTTGGTTGGACTCGACGGTAAGGCCGTGGGAACAGTTAGGACGGTTCATGTCTGTGTGGACAATAAGAAAAAAGAAAAGATGCCGCTTCCGGACAAGCTTCGCAAAGCGTTGAAGACCATTTCCTGAACAGGTCAAATAAGGCGTTCTCTGGCCATTTTTTGGAAAATACGGCGTTCGGGTTTCAAAGTTTCCGAAGCCAAATTTTTCGGCCAGTCGAAAAAGTATCGGGGAATTTTAAAACGCGGCAGATATTTTTCCAGGTGTCGGCAGATGTGGTTTTCGTCCGTCTTTCGATTTCCATCCGTACGTATAAAAGCCGCCGGTCGGAAACCAAACTCCCGGTCGGCTACGGGTACCACTACCGCATCTCGAATATCTTCCATCATCAACAGGAAGTTTTCAATTTCTTCGGGTTGGATATTTTCTCCGCCGGATATAAACATGTTATCCTTCCTGCCGGTGACCATCAAAAAGCCATCCTTGTCGATATGACCGCAATCGCCGGTGTGAAACCAGCCGTCTTCAGCTATGGGTACTTTTAAACCCTGAGGTTCAAGGTAACCTTTAAAAAGTATCGCACCTTTGACCAGGATTTCGTTATTATCGGATATTTTTACCTGGCGGTACTCAAGTGTTCTTCCCGAAGTACCAAGCCGGTCAGGGTAATCGGTACGGGAGGTAGTTGTTACCTGAGAGGCTGTTTCGGTAAGGCCGTAGCTTTTATACAGGGGTAGTTGAAGGTTCCGGGCTTTGTTAATTAGAGAATGGGGAAAGGGACCGCCGCCAAGGAGAACCGCTTTGAGAGTTTTCTTAAGCGAAGGCAGTTCTTCAGGGGTTTCAAGAAGGCGGTACAACTGGGTTGCCACAAGTGATAGGTGGGTTATGCGGTGTTTAATAATTTCTTCCGTGAGCTTATAGCCAGGTTGAGGCAGAACAATCGTGCCGCCGCCAAGGACCGCTCGGAAAAGAAGCGACAATCCCCCGACATGATACAAAGGCAGGGATAAAAGCCAGCGGTCGCCCGGTTCGAAGGGTATATTTTTATTGGCTCCCAGGGCATTGTAATAGTGATTGCCAAAGGTATGAAGCACGGCTTTGGGTTCAGCAGCGCTTCCCGAGGTCCACATAACAGTAGCGTCCTGATTCAGGTCGACCTGATGGATAACATCGCTTACAGGCATGACCGGTTTAATCAGGGCACCGGTCTTTAATGGTTTCAGATGTTTAAGCCGGCAGTCGTCGGAAGGGGTAATGAGAACGCGACTGTTTAATTGCCGAAAATTGTTTTCGAGAGTCTGGTCCGGCAAGCGGGGGCTTAATAAACAAATAACCATCCCGGCCCGTATGCAACCCAGGATAATAGCCGGTAATTCCGGATGGTTAGAGGTGACCACGGCGATACGCTCTCCGGACTTGAGGTTCATGTTCTTGAAATTACCGGCAACCGTTGAAACCTGA
>CAZUAS010000080.1:0-2437 GCA_964618515.1 uncultured Ignavibacteriales bacterium
TAATAGATTATCTCTATCTAACTCACACGCCTTTGCCCAACTGCCCATAAGTTATTTGAGAACAATAATTTTTCTTTTAAGACCAATACCTTAAGGACAGATTCACATGAACCTGTCCTTTAAAAAAAATAGCCCGACGATGTGAGCATACATCCACCGCCGGGCTTCGAAATTGAGCACCCAGAATGCCCTATTTCATTGACTCCCCCTCATGTTTCTTTAAAAATTCCGCTGTCCGTAGTCCTCTTTTTTATTAAGTACCAAGCATGTAACTAAAAAAGTATCTTGCTAATTGTCATTAATTTATCATCAATTATCATGCCACTTTAATAGAAATATTCAGTATATATAACTTATTGGGATATAGTCAATTATGCGTGTCACAGTTATGAAAATGTCTTTAAGGGGGTATAAAATACCCACTTAGAGCCGTTAAAAGAGGGGTATTATTTACCCGAATTGAGTTTATATCGGTCTAGTAACTTCTTCAGATTTGCCCGGTCGATTTGCAGAAGGCGGGCCGCCTTGGTTACATTTCCCCTGGTTTCTTCAAGGGTTTCAATAATACAATTACGCCGAAACTCGTCCACTCTCAAGCGAAGACTCTTGTGGTCGCCGTTATTGTGATTATTCACATTTTGAGTACAGTTAAAATAATCATGAACATCTTCTATAAAAACAATATCAGAATCGGTCAGGTCAATCAGGGATTCAACCGTATCTTCGAGTTGCCGCACATTACCGGGCCAGTCATGGTTTATCAGAAAGTTAATTACTTCCTGCTCAAAGACTTTGGGGGGACGACTTCTCTCAATGGTAAACTGATCGATGAATTTTTCGACCAGAAGAGGAATGTCCTCGCGCCGTTCCCGAAGAGGAGGAAGGGTAATAATGATACCTTTCAGCCGGTAATATAAATCCTCCCGGAATTTGCCTTCTTTGACCAGTTTTTCCAGGTCCTTGTGGGTAGCGCAGAGTATACGGACATTAGTGCGTTTTATTTCAGGCGACCCTACCTTGCAGAACTCGCCGCTTTCAAGCACGCGTAGAAGATTGGCCTGGGTGGTAATATCGAGGTCGCCGATTTCGTCAAGAAACACCGTTCCCCCGTTGGCATACTCAAAAAGACCTTCGCGGGTTTCATAGGCGTTGGTAAAAGTTCCCCGGACATGGCCGAACAGTTCGGCCTCCACCAGGTCATGGGGTTTTTGATGGCAGCTCAAAACCGCCATGCGCTTATCCCGCCGGGGACTGTTGGAGTGAATAGCCCTCGCCACGCGCTCTTTACCGGTACCGGTTTCGCCGAATATCATGACCTTATTGTCACTGGGCGCCACTTTCCTGATACGCTGATAGACATTCTGCATCACCTCGGATTTACCGATCAATTTATACATCGACCGGGCGTACTCGGTCATACTGCGATTATCTTTCAAAAGGTGATAAGATTCCACGGCGTTGTTAACGGACCGGGTAAGTTTCGAAATTGAGTCCCCTTTTTCGATATAGTCGAAGGGATGTTCCTGTTCGCTTATCTCATCTTCGTCGTAGTCGCCGGGATATCCGGTATGAAAAATTATCCTTATATCGGGGTTGAACTCCTTAATCCGACGCGCCGCGGTGATACCATCCATGCCGGACATTTTAATATCCATAACCACAGCGGCAATATCGGGATTGTCCCGGACCACCTCGATGGCTTCGTTACCTGTGGTTGCCGTGAAAGTCGTATACTCCTCATGAAACAGGTCGACGAGCATATCCAGAACAAAACGGTCATCATCAACCAGCAGTATTTTATACTGGGCTTTGTTCATATTATATTTTTTAATGAGGAAAGGCGTTTGCTATAGGCTATTTACAAACAACTTTAACTTTAGTTTAAATAACGTTCCTTTATCGATTTCACTTTCAACAGTAATTACTCCACCATACATTTCCACAATCTTCTTGGCCAGGGCTAAACCCAGTCCGGTACCTTTATCGGGTTTGGTTGAGAAGAAAGTATTAAAAATGCGATTTAGATTTTCCCGAGTAATCCCGCAACCATTGTCTTTAAAGGTCAAGACCAAAAAATCATTGTCTTCTTCTATACTTATAAATATACTCGGTTCCGGACGGTTTGTTAAGGCATCAAGACTGTTAAGTATCAGATTATTTAAAACCAGGTATAATTGTTCCCTGTTGGAGGTAACTTGAACAGGAGCAGTGTTGTTATTTATTATCAATTTGATATCATTTTCCTGAAGAACCGCTTCGTAATTATGCTTAAGTTCCTCGACAATTCTCATAATATCAACCGGCTCGGGTTTATAACCGTCATCAAGACGCGTATATTGAGAAATTAACCTGGTAATATTTACCGCCTTAGCTATAGCCTGGTCGGTTATTTTAGCATACTTGTAAACCATGTTGCTATTTACCACGGTTGTTTTTT
>CAZUAS010000080.1:2476-13292 GCA_964618515.1 uncultured Ignavibacteriales bacterium
AGATAATTCAAAGCGCTTTTGGCTGGAAACAGGGCATTGCGGATTTCGTGAGCAAAACCGCCGGCAATATCTTTAGCCTGACGATATTTTTCGGCGGCTATCAGCTTATCCTGAGTTTCTTTCAATTCCACCAAGGCGACATTGAGCTGGTCATGTTGTTTTTTAATAAGTATATTTTTCTGCCGGAATACCGCCAGGATATACCAGGTAACCAAGATTATGATACTCAAAGGCACAAAAGCCGCTAAAAAAGCCAGCCAGGGTTTTCTCGAAAAAACGGTATACCAAACCGTTTTTTCCAGTCGCATAACATAATTTATGGAATATTCACCAGTGCTTAAAATGATATTGTTAAGGCTATAACGAGGGTCGGGCTTGAACACGTCGAAGGTCATATTCTTGAATTCGGAAGCTCCATATTGCGCCAGAACTTCGAAATCATCATCTAATAGCCATAATTTGCCGTCGAAAGCCGTCAGGATTTGATTGTAGCCATTGTTTAAAAAATCCCCATAAGCTATCTTGCCGTTACAGGCGTAGAATTTACATTTTTTCAAAATATTAAAGTGCGCATCAAAGGCTAACAGGCGTTTATCGCTTAATGTCATAAAAAAGGCATTATCCCGGCCGCCGGCATAATCAAATTTCAAAAAAGTGTTAATCAGGCCGCCGATACCGACATCCTGTGAACATAATATTTCTCCCTTATGGTCGAACACCACCAGCTTACTGCTGGTGACTGTGGCCGTGTCGGCTTGTAATGCCGAATCCTGGAAGGCGACGCCGGTCAAAATATCAACCGTGCCATCGCTGTTATAATCAAAAGGTATACCGACAGCCCTTGAAAAAACACCCCCGAGTTTCGTTTTCCATTTTAGACGACCGTTTTCATCCAGCACAATAAGGTAGGAAAAAAGGTCGGTCATATCATCGACGACCGCGGCATTGCCTTTGGATTGAACGAAGATAACTACCGAAGGCCGGGCATCATTTCCCAGCGGTAAGACAAAATTACGGCCTTTACCAGTGACCCCGGATACATTAAACTCCCACAGGAGAGTATCATTAACCCAGTCAAGACACATCAGTTTACGGGGATAGAGGTCATATCCGGTATCGCAACCGGCAAAAATCTCCACCCGGCCATCATTATTTATATCATAAACAGTGGTAATAAAACCGTACCCGTCCCAGTAACCGTTACCATTTGAATCCTTACCGGTTAACAGGTATTTTTTATATAGCACGTTACCCCGGCTGTCGATTATTTGCAGCCATAAACTATCTTTCACCCGATAAATTAAGGCGATATCTTCGAGTTGGTTGTTATCAAAATCATAAACATAATAACCGTCAACTGCCAGCGTGGGTAGATTGACTTGATGCAAGGCAAGGTTCATTCCGATATCATTAAAGAAAATAACCGCGGTTTGGATATCAAGCGACTGCCAGTCATTCATTATCAGACAAATATTGGTCAGGCTGTCATCGGTAAAATTCATGGGGATATAATAATCCGAATGAAAAGCAAATTTCTTGACTTCCGGAACAAACTCATATTCCAGGACAAGGGGGTCACTGACCGGTTTAATCACATAGTAACCATCGACATCCACTTCATTACGACAACCCGGCAGTAAACACAGTAAGACCAGGGAAACGGGCATAACCAGGCGGTAAAGGATATTATTCATTATTTTGTTCATGGTTCTGATATTTAAAGGTAGTTAACGGAGGCACTTTTTAAAAGAAAAATATTGTAACTTGCCTTACCTTCTTTACTGCGTTAATTAATAAAAGAATAATTTTTTTAAGATACGATAATGAAGGATTTGCTTCAAATACCCAACCTGGTCAGTCTTTCCAGAATTATTCTTGCCCCTCTGGTTGGTTATTTCCTCTGGAAAAATGATGACCGGTCCACCCTGATATGCCTTAGCCTGCTGGTCCTAGCGGGCGTCAGCGACGGTCTTGACGGTTACCTGGCGCGGCGGTTAAAGAAAGTCAGCCCGCTGGGAATAGCCCTTGACCCGGTCGCCGATAAAATATTTGCCGGATTGTTGATTGTTTTTCTGGTACTGTTCAGGGACTTACCCCTGTGGCTAGCTACGGTTGTGGTCGGTCGTGACCTGTTAATTTTAGCGGGGGGGACTATTTTATTGAAAAAAAAACATCTTACCGTACCGTCCAACCTGACCGGCAAATACACTTTCACCGTTATTATCTTTCTTCTGGGAAGCTATATCATCAGGTTCCCTTTCGGCATCACCCTATATACTTACCTGACAGTAATTATGACCGCCGCATCTATAATAATATACGGTCGTGTATTCATGTTTATCCGCAATGGTCAACCTGCCCCCGAATTCGTTGACCGTCCTGTTTTTAAAACCGGCCGCTCTCTTCTTTCCCTGGCGTTAATATCAATTACTTTGTACTATCTCTACCTGGAATATTTAAAATAGAAAAGTTAGATTCAGGTGAGCATACCCCTGGCTTCGATGGGGATTTTCTCCAGTACTTTCTGACCCTCAACAAGGTAGGCAAAATCAAACAGGTTCACCACCGGGCAGGCGTGGTTGGGAATCAGGCGAATTTTTTCCCCAATTTTGAATTTTTCGTTTTTATGGCTGATTATGCCATGCTCTTCCGAAAGCCGGGTCAGTTGAGCTTTCTTTTTTAAAATAAAGCCAAATCCTTTTAGAAGTTCATTGCCATGAGCGCCTTTATCCAGAGCCAAGGCTTTACTTCCAGCATCGATAACCGCCCGGTCCCGAGCGGACAAACTGATAACCGTCGCCAGAACCGTCAGGGCACAGCGTTCAACCGGGACGCTTCCCAGAGAAACCTGCATCATATCATTGAAGATATAATTTCCCGGCCTGATTTCGGTTACCCCCGGAATCATGGCGGCATGCGGAGCGGTGGGAGTGGAACCGACGCTTACTTCGTCTATCGGGATTCCCGAAGCACGTAAGAAAGCGGCCGTCCTGACCATAAAGCGACCTTCATGTTCACCGATTGCCGCAACTTCTCTTTTCCCCGAAGCAGCGTAGACATGGCCGGCATGGGTCAGAATGCCTTTCAGGTTAATTCCCCTCAGTCCGGTCAACAGCCGAGCCATGGCTAAAATATCCTTTTCTTTCCTCAGTCCGCACCGGTTTAATCCGGTATCGATTTCGATATAAACATCGATTTTTCTACCTTCTCGAGCGAAAGCGGATGACAGCTGACGGGCGTTTTCTGGTGAATCCACGGCACAACTGATTACGGCAAGCCGGCTCAGCCTGAGAAGCCGCGCTATCTTTTCCTTGCCGACCACCTGATTGGCTATCAGGATATCCTTAATACCGTTTCTTATCATTATTTCTGCTTCGGCAAGTTTCGCCACCGCTACCCCCCTTGCCCCTGCAACAAGCTGGCGATGCGCCAGCAAAGGCATTTTATGAGCCTTGAGGTGCGGTCTCAAGTTAACCTTATTTCCATCAGCGATTTTCTGCATTTGCCGAATATTCTTTTCAAGAATTTCCCGCTCTATTAATAGCGCCGGCGTATCAATATCTTTTACTCGTAGTAAACTTACCGAGCTCATTGGAGCACTCTTTAAAATAAAGGTTTATATTCCCCGACTGATTTAATTGCTGTCGCCATCGGATGCCTGAAAGTACTGGTGTATTTTGAAAATAAGTTCCATTCCGGGAGTGCGGTTGCTGTCTCTTACCGACCAGCCTACCTTATTTATGAGCCTGGTGGCATTCTCGAAATAGCCATAACGGTCGGCAATACTCCTGTAGCGGGCTTGGGCGGCATTATCAATGGCTTCGATGACTTCATGAAGAGCCGCTTTACCGGCACTATACCGCCGCATCATCAGGTCGGCATAAACGCGCGCCTGTTTTTCAGCCTCTAAATCATCACTTACCCGGTTTAAACAATTTATAGTTTCAAGAACAAGGGAATGAACTTCCGCCATAATCTCAAGACGGACTTTATCTTTCCGGTACTCAAGCTCACTCAGCCGCGCTTTGAGAACCTGTCGTTCTTTAAAACGCGCCGTACCCTGGAAAAGAGGTAATGACAAAGTAGCGCCTATCGACCAGGTTTTATTTTTTTCTGTGAATCCGGGTGAGAAGTCTATAAGGCTGTCCTGAATGTTAAAAGATGCTCTGAAACCGACAGTAGGAAAAAAACGGGCGGTATTACCGGCCAGGCGGAGTTTTTGAAGGTCAATATCGGTAGCGCAGGATTCCAAAGAAGGATTTCCCGCCAACGCCTGTGTGACCAGATAATCTTCTGTCTTCCGAGCTTTTTGTCGTTCAAAGGTAAATACCTGCATTAAACTCATTTCCTTATTCCATTGTTCACCGGAAAACAATGCGGTGTCGAGCATAAAAGTGGTATTCCCGGACTGGCTTAAAAGCAGATTAAAAAGAACACGGGCAATCTTGATATTTTTTTTACACTCCCCGATCTCTCTTGAAACCTTAAGGTATTCCTCATGCCAGCGGTAAACATCAATACCCTCCGATTCCGTCAGATATCGGTCAGCTTGTGATAATTCAAAATTATACCCGATATACTGCTTCTTTTCAAGATATACCGCCAGTATTTCCCTGGCCTTAAGGTAATTCAAATAGGCGATGGTAACGGCCATTTCAAGGTCCAGTGATGCCTCTTTTAGAGAAATTGCATACTTACCCTTTTGTCTGGCCGCCAGTTGAATGGCCCTTATAGCTCCCAGAGAAAAAATCTGCTGTTCGAAATTCAAACTTAGAGAATACTGGTTGTCTTTTACCTCCCCGCGATAATTATTAACCGTATTCTCGTCGACATGTCGTGCCGAACCGGTAAGGTTGAGATGCGGCAGATACTCGGCATAAGCCCGACCGGCTTCACCGGCGGCAACTTCCACGGCATCATAACCGGCCAGGTAACCCGGATTGGATTGAAAAGCCGTTTCGATAGCCTGGGACAAAGTGATTTTCGAAATATCTTCAGCCGGTAAAGCGGGAATTACTTCGATACCGGCTATAGTCTCATCGGGAATTATGATTTTAAACTTTTGAGCCATTTCTTCGTTCAGCGTCAGGCCGGTGGCTTCAGGAAAGACAACCGGAAGGTCAGCGGGTAATACGCCCATGATAATACGGCTTGCTTTATAAGCATGATAACGAGCGGTGGCCGCGATAGTGTTCTGGGCGTTGGATGCCAGGGCGCCTCTTTGAACCAGCGCGCTCCCCTCGCTGGTAAAAATCATAATATGGTCACGAGCCGCTTCCTTCAAAAACCAGTTTATCTTAGCTAAATCAAAACCCCAGAGAGGGGAAATATAAATAGCCCTTACCCCCTGTTCTTTAAGCTTCCCATAGGCTTTAAAAAAGGCGTAGGTCCCGACATTATTGAAACCCTCCGCGGTAACCGTTTCAAAACCCAGCTTTTCGCCGAGCCGGTTGAAGTGCGCCATTACTTTTTCCTGTTCATTGCCGGAGGGGAAAAACAGCACTCCCAGCTTGTCAATTTTTCTTAGCCGGGTAAAGACAGCCAGGTCGTTTTCAAATTTACCCGGTTTAATGCGTACGGTCAGGTTAGCGGCTATCGGGACTCCATTCGAATCGACCAATCCCTCGGCCTGAGGGTCAAAGCGGTACATGGCTATAATCGGCCTGGTAAAACCAGCCCTGAGAAGCTCCTCCACCACCCAGGGACCGATAGCTACGACCATATCCAGTTCTTTAAGGTTGACCAGTTCCTCAGCCATTGCCCGGCAGGTCTGACGGTTCCAGCCAGCCGACTTAAAACCACCGGGAATAAATACAGCTTCATAATTTTCTGGCAATAAACCGGTTAACTCATTGTGGAAGGCTTCCCTCAACACCTCATGCAAAGGATAATCACCACCCTCAAAAAAACCAATCTTAACCTGACGCACAGCTGAGTCGGCCGAAACCCTCGGTGCCAAACAAATAAAAAGAACTGCTATTGAAATGAACTTCATAACTCTCAATGATATTACTCTCTTTCCTGAAACTATCTAAAATTATTAGGTAATTTGATATCACCTCATTTGTCAACCAGATTTTTATCTCAGTCAATAAGGCAATATTTCCTTGATTTACAATATTAAAATAAGATAACACGTGATATGATATGATTAGATACGGAAGGAATTACTAAAAATTCAGGAGGTTTTCTATAGCTTCGATTAATTCCCTCGAATGATAGGGCTTAATCAGAAAATGAGTATTCTCGAGTAATTCCGACGGAATGGTCTTTATTTGAAGATAATCACCGGTGGAGAAAATACATGGCAGGTTTTTGTTAATAAATCGCATCCGGCGCAGGGCTTCCGGACCGGACAGGTCAGGCATATTTATGTCCATTAAAACCAGGTCAAGATTACCTTTCTTTTCAATAAGCACCTGAAGCCCTTCGGCTCCGTTTTCAGCTAGGTAAACATCGTGATTTTCCCTTAAAAGGATGCTTTGCAATACAGAACGAATAATTTCTTCGTCATCGACGATTAATATATGCATCTTAATCCCCCTTGTTTCCCCCCGATGATTTAAAAAAAATCACCTTTTTAAGAAATCCCCAAAAAAAGTGATTTCATAATATCATCGTAAGTCTCTTAATTTAAATAAAGTTTCATTGTTTTTTTTGTTTGGTTTTTTAAAAAAAAGATATATAATGTATGAAACTTATACATTAGGTTTCCGTAAAGAACCGAATAAAATATTACATAACCGCTTCGGAATAAGGAAATGCCAAAATGGTTAATTATTTTAATATTATCACGGCTGTAAAAAAGGCCAATCGATAAATCCGCGGCGGGCAATTAATTCTCGATTTAATTACCTCCTTAAAAAATTGAACCTGCCGTTAAGATTAAAACGGCTTTTTATTTACGGTTATTTGACTGTAGAAGGTTATTATATTTTATTTTTATTTAAGGTACAGGCTTATGAAGACAGAACAATATGATACGGAAAATATATCAAGTTATAATAAAGACATCAGTTCCGGAGAGGCTTTTGGCAAATTATTACCGCTTTTGAAGAAACATATCAGAGGTTTATTGCTTTGTCTGTTTCTTCTGGCAAGCGCTACTACCATGACTATATCCTGGCCGATTCTCATCCGTAAAGCCATCGATGACCACATCAGCCATGGTGACTTCAAAGGTCTTATATATACGGTCGCGGCCATTGCCGCCATCCAGGTAACGGCGCTATTGCTCCAGTATATCCAGAGAATCAGGCTGGAAATTATCGGTCAGAACGTCATGGTGGAATTAAAAAGCAAGTTGTTCGACCATATTCTATCCTTGGACATATCCTTTTTCGATAAAAACCCGGTCGGCCGTCTTCTTGCCAGAATAGAATCCGATACCGAATCACTGCGTCTTCTTTTTACCAACACCGCCGTTCTGGTAATAGGCGATTTACTTCTGATAACGGGTATTTACGCGGTTATGTTTTATTATCACTGGCGGTTGGCTTTGATTCTTATCTGCTTTTTACCGCTTACGGTAATCCTGACGATTATCGTCAGCCAGGTTACTTCACCGCGGTTTCTCGCCGTTCGGAAAAAAATGGCCGAGATAACAGCGACCATAACCGAGTTTTTACACGGTATGTCGATTATCCAGATTTTTCACCGGGGTGCCTATGCCCGGGCGCGTTTGAACGAGGTAAACCGTCTGAAATTCAAAGACCAGTCGTACGGCGAAATCGCTTTTGTTGTTTTCTTCAACACGGTTTTTTTCTTCCAGTACCTGACGATCGCCACGACTCTTTTTTTCAGCATCATCTGGGTGAAATCAGGTATTCTGACCGTCGGTACCATCAGCATGTTCATCATTCTCATCTGGCGGTCGTTTGACCCTATTTTCCGGGTATCGGAGCAATTGTCGACAATTCAGAAAGCGGTGGCCGGCGCCAAGCGGATTTTCGCTTTGCTTATGGAAAAATCCAGCCTGCTCCAGCCGGCTCAGCCGGTGGTCTGGCAAAAACTGGAACAAGGTATAAAATTTGAAAATGTTTCTTTTTCCTATACCAACAACGGTACCTTCGCTCTGCGAAACGCCAGTTTTGAAATCCCGGTAGGTAAAAGGGTGGCCTTGGTGGGCGCCACCGGCGGCGGCAAGACCACCGTCATCTCCCTCCTCCTGCGCCTATACGACCCCCAGGAGGGACGTATCACCGTTGACGGAATCGACATCCGCAATATTGCAACCGAAAATTTGCGGCGACGCTTCGCCCTGGTGTTGCAGGATATAATTCTTTTCCCCGGCAACATTCGCGATAATATCGCTCTTGAAGCCCGGGATATTACTGAGGAGAAAATCATCCGGGCGGCCCAGACTGTCGAAGCTGACCGGTTTATCCGGAAATTGCCCGAAAACTACCGGACGGAAGTCTCTGAAAAAGGTTCCAACTTCAGCCGCGGCGAAAGGCAACTACTGTCTTTTGCCCGGGCTCTGGCTCACGACCCTGATATCCTCCTTCTGGACGAAGCCACCAGTTCGGTTGACCCGGAAACAGAGAGAATAATTCAAAATTCTCTTCAGAAGTTGCTGGCCGGGCGAACTTCGATAATCGTGGCTCACCGGCTTTCGACCATTCTCGACGTGGACCAGATACTGGTCATCCGTAAGGGCGAAATTATCGAACGGGGTACTCATACGGAACTGATTTTGAAATCGGACGGCTATTATTCGAAACTGTTCCACCTGCAGTTTAAAAACAGAAACGGAGTTTTGAACAATGTTAGATAAAATAAAATGGTTCTGGCGTTACTATAAAAACTATAAATATGTCCTGGCGGTTTTATTGCTTCTGACACCGATACAGGTGGTTTTCCAAGTATCCATTCCGCGGCTGATTGAATTCACCGTGGATTATGTTAAAAACCTGGAGATCTCGACTCGGGTCGGTTCCAGCCCGATAGCCGTCTGGCTCAATGAAACCGGGCAAAATCTGGGGCTTTCAACCGCCCTGACGTTAACCCTGGCCCTGGTAATAATCGGACTCACTGCCAGCGTCCTTTATACCTTTGTTCAATCACACCGTGCCTGGATGAATATGCGCCTGGAGTGGCTCTTTCGCCAGGATGCCTTTAATAAAATAACCGTCAAGGGTCCGGATTTCTTCAATCATTTCCGGACCGGGGACATCGTCACCCGGTTGACGGACGATGTCGCGGAGAAATTATCCTGGTTTGCCTGCTCGGGAATTTTCCGCCTTTACGAGGCTTTGCTCATGGTCGCCTTTTCCATCGCCATGATGATTTCCATCAACCCCGTCCTGACCCTGTGGTCCGCCGGGCCACTGCCGATTCTTATTGTCATTTTCTTTTTCAGTTCCTCTCTGCTGGATAAAAGATACGAATTCCTGCAGAAAAGGATATCCGATTTTAACGATGTCATGGAAGCCTGCTTCTCGGGTATCCGGGTGGTCAAGGCTTACGTACGGGAGAAAGCCCAGAAGAAGAAATTCAGCGAGGTCATCCACCGCCGCCGGGAAGCGGAAATATCCACCATCAAAGCCATGACTCTGGTGGAATCATGCTATTTCTACATCTGGCAGTTCGGGATACTCATCGTGCTGACAACCGGCGGTTATATGGTTATTCACGCCGGTCTGTCCGAGGGTCAACTGGTAGCTTTCATCTACTATGTTATTTACATGGTTTTCCCGATGTTTGATATCGGTCAGTTCCTGGTCAAATCCCGGCAGTCAGCGGTGTCGATTAACCGGCTTCAGGAACTTGAAAAATTCCCGACTCTGGTCGAGGACAACGGGACTTTCAGACCCGACAGTGACATCAAAGGAGCGGTGAGCTTTGAAGACGTTTCGTTCGCTTTCCCGGATTCGAAAACAAAAATTCTGGACCGGGTCAATTTCGAAATCAAACCCGGGCAGACAATCGCCCTGGTAGGCAAAGTCGGTGCGGGCAAAAGCTGGTTGTCCAATCTTATTCCCCGGCTGGTGGACCCAAGCGGCGGCCAGGTCAAACTCGACGGCCATGACCTTCGTAAATTCCGCCTGGAGGATTTACGCCGCCAGATTGGTTACGTTCCCCAGGAACCGGTTTTGTTCAGCGATACCATCCGGCGTAACATTCTTTTTGGCCGTGAGGATATTTCCGAGGAAGTACTTAACTGGGCGGTCGAGGTTTCGCAACTTAAAGATGAAATCACCACCTTCCCCAAAGGACTCGATACTGAAATCGGCACCCGGGGGATGTCCATCTCGGGCGGTCAAAAACAACGACTGGCTCTGGCTCGAGCCCTGGTCGGAAAACCGAAAATATTGATTCTTGACGACTGTACCTCGGCGCTCGATTCCCGTACCGAAACCGCTTTGTGGGAACAGTTGCATAAGGTCATGCCGGAGATGACGGCTATCCTGGTCACCCATCGACCGGATACGCTGGAACAGGCGGACATGATTTATGTGATGGAAGACGGTCATATTGTTGAATCCGGAACACACCATGAGCTGATGAGCCGGGAGAGCCGCTATGCCCGCATATACAAACGGTATCAACTGGCCGAACAGGTAGCGGGGTAGGTTTGCTAAAAAGCTGTCAAGACCGGATAACTGACAGCTTTTCATTACTGGGATATATTAATATTTGATATTAAGGTGTGCCCGGAGCGGGAACGAAAACATAACATGGTTTGGCCGGCGGCGGCCGGGTCGCCCACGGCTTGCCGTGGGTTTCTCCGATTCAAGCACCACAGTTATAATTCATATTGATCCATTTGCAATGGCACGTCACATTTACCCTGATACCAATTGTAACTTGACCA
>CAZUAS010000081.1:0-13227 GCA_964618515.1 uncultured Ignavibacteriales bacterium
AGCCCGCCTATACAATGGCTCCGCTTCGAGGTATTTCCCCTGATCTTGATACAACAAAGCCAGATTGTTAAGGCTGGTCGCTACATGCGGATGGTCTGGTGGCATACTTTTTTCAAGAATCGGAATTGTCTTTTCATATATTGAACTCAGTAATTGCCATTGGGCCGCTTGGCGGAAATTTTCACTCTTTTCTATTACCCAACGATACAAGTCTTCTGCTTCCATATACTCAGAGGCATGGTAAAATGATTCTGTTAAAGCCGTTTCTTGCAGTTGAGTAATATTTTTAATATCAATTTCTTTTAACTTATTATCATAATAATTAAAGAAGAATTTATTTATATCTTTGATTGTTTCTGATTTAAGCGTCAATTCTTTAATATGTTTTTTAAAAAGTTCATGAATTATAAAAGTATCACTATCTGTACTTTCTCCTATAAAAGAAAACCGGCAAAACTTATCAAAATCATTTACGGGATAGCCGGTGTTAAATTCCCTCACTGCTGAACCGAAAAGTGTTTTATCCCAGAAATGGGCGCATGAAAGCACTTTTAAGGTTTCAAGCTCGCCTTTATCAAGATACTTGGCAAAACGTTCAAATATTTCCCTGTAAGATTTACCAAAATCATCTACTACAGGCTGACGTTTTTCTTTTTCTATAATATTATTATAATTTTCGATAGATAGCTGAATATAAAACGGAACCCCTTTACTGCCTTCGAAAATTCTCTTTTGGATATCTTTATCCGTAATCCCGCACTGCTCGAGAATTTTAAAAACCGTTTCTTCAGACAATTCAGTAAGGGAATAATGTTTTATTTTTTCGTCCCAGCTTTCATCCAGTTCCGACCAGCATATTTTATCATGCCCGGCTATAACCCAGGAAGCTTCTGGCAGTTTTTCTACCAGATTGCGTATCCATTCATCCTTAGTGAATTTATTTGCATCAGTATGGCCATCGCTCCAAAAAGCCTGATAAGTATCAAAGAAAATTACCATAGGCAGTTGGTGTTTTTCAAAATTTTGTTTAATATCTTCAGCCAAGAAAACAGGTAAGTTCTTTTCCATCTCAAAAGGTTTCAATTGCGCGAATTGTTGAAGCAACGGTTGACCGCGTTTAACCCACCATTTTTCGAGACTTTTTTTGTTTTTTAATAAAATATCCCCAATCTTCGGGATTAAACTTGCAACCGGTAAACCTACCGCAACATCGATTATATTTGTTAAGAATCCGGTTTCCTCTCTCAAAGGAAAGTTATTACTTGTCAGGGGCATCTGAGGATGAATAGTATGCCAGTATATTGTATAGGCAATATCGAAACAGTTAAAATTTACTTTATTTTTATTTTTTAATGACTCACGCAGGTAAAAGAGACCTGTTTCCATCTGTCGATAAGTTGGTACATCAAAATCAAGTTTGGCAAAGATAGCATTCGACCCTTTATTAAAAAATCTCTCTTCTAATTCTTCCAACAGCCGGGTTTTGCCGATGCCGGACATGCCATGAAAAACAAGGATGCGGTATTCATCGGGCTTTTTACCTTCCAGTGTTCTTTTAAACACCTCGATTAAATCATCCCGACCCTCAAACGGTATTTTCGCATAAGGTTTAAGCATCGTCTTTTTATGTGTCTTCCGGTCATCCATCCTGATACAAGATAGTCAAAATATGTCAACTTATCAATATTTTTTCATTAAAAAAAGCGGGCTTTTTAACCCCGCTTTATCATCTATCCAAATACGCAGTCAGACGCTACTTCTTTATTTCTTCCATCAGGTATTTGTGCATGGCGCGGGCGGCTTTTTTGCCGGCTCCGGCGGCCAGGATAACCGTGGCCCCACCGGTGACGATATCCCCCCCGGCATAAACGCCCTTGCGGGAGGTTTGCATCGTTTCCGGGTCGGCGATAATATTGCCCCAGCGGTTGGTTTCCAGACCGGGGGTGGTTTTTTGTACCAGCGGATTGGAGGAGTTGCCAATCGCCACCACCACCAGATCAACCACCATCGTATAGTTGGAGCCTTCGATAGGCACCGGGCGGCGGCGTCCCGAAGCATCGGGCTCACCCAGCTCCATCTTGATACATTCCATCGACACCACCCGTCCTTGGTCGTCGCCGTTAAACTTAATCGGGGCGGTCAGCATATGGAACTGCACACCTTCCTGCTGAGCATGGTGAATTTCCTCGATACGGGCGGGCATCTCCTTTTCACTGCGGCGATACACGATATAAGCGTTCTCGGCACCCAACCGAAGAGCCGTGCGAACCGAATCCATCGCCGTATTACCGCCGCCCAGGACAGCCACGTTCTTGCCGCGGATAATGGGCGTGTCGTAATCATCGGGGTCGAACGCCCGCATCAGGTTGGAACGGGTCAGGTATTCGTTGGCGGAATAAATGCCAATCAGGTTTTCACCGGGAATACCCATAAAATTGGGTAACCCCGCGCCGGTGCCGATAAAGATGGCGTCGTAACCCTGCTCGAATAATTCGTCGACAGTGTCCATCTTGCCGATAACGGTCGAATTTTTGAATTTCACCCCCATCTCAGCCAGGAAATCACATTCGGCCTGGACGATTTTTTTGGGCAGGCGGAATTCCGGAATAC
This sequence comes from uncultured Ignavibacteriales bacterium, assembly GCA_964618515.1. Lineage (GTDB taxonomy): Bacteria > Zixibacteria > MSB-5A5 > GN15 > FEB-12 > JAFGNW01. Next base: position 2,611 of record CAZUAS010000081.1, read on the forward strand.
CGTAAACCAGCACGCCACCGGGTTTGTGCAGAGCCTCGAAAACGGTAACTTCATGGCCCAGCTTAATCAAATCTCCGGCGACCGTAAGTCCGGCCGGGCCGGACCCGACCACCGCCACCCGACGGCCGGTAGGGGGAGCGATTTCGGGAAGACGCGTCAGTTTGTGTTCACGTTCGTAATCGGCCACGAATCTCTCGAGGTAACCGATCGCCACCGGCTGATGCTTTTTGGCCAGCACACAGACGACTTCACACTGCTCTTCCTGGGGACAAACCCGGCCGCAGACCGCCGGAAGAGAGTTAGTTTCTTTTATCTTGCGCGCCGCGGCGGCATAATCCTTCTGTAATATCAAATCTATGAAACCGGGAATATCGACCTCGACCGGGCAACCGGCCACACAGGGCATGTTTTTACATTCCAGGCAACGGGAGGCTTCGATCAACGCTTGCTCCTCTGTCAACCCATAGGGCACTTCCTGAAAATTCTTCCTGCGGTCTTCGGGTTTCTGTTCCGGCATAACCTGCCGGGGAATTTTCATTCTATCTTTTTTGGGTATCTTTTCTACCACGGTTCGCTCCATATATCAACAGAAGATAAAAGATTTTCTTATAACTATTTTTCATCGGGATATTTGAAACTCCTGACGGCATCCGCCAGCCTACATCCCGGTTCGGCCAGGAAATGTTTCATGGCTTTTCTTTCCTGGTCACGGTAGGCGCCAAGGCGTTTTGACAGAAGGTCGAAATCCACCTTATGGCCGTCAAAATCCGGGCCGTCCACACAGGCAAACCTGGTCTCGCCGCCCACGGAAACACGACACCCGCCGCACATTCCGGTCCCGTCAATCATCAACGGGTTCAATGATACCCAGGTTGGAACCTGGTAGCTTCTGGTAAGGTCGGTAACGACTTTCATCATCGGCACCGGACCGATAGCCATTATCATGCCGATTTTCGAGCCGGCATCGAGCAGTTTCTTCAACACATCGGAAACGAAACCATGATGACCGTAGGAACCGTCGTCCGTGCATACATGAAGTTCATCAGCTACGGCACGGTGCTCCTCTTCATAAAAGAGAAGGTCTTTTGAACGCGCACCGATAATAGTAATAACCTTATTCCCGGCTTCTTTATAAGCCTGAGCGATAGGATAAATGGGCGCTATCCCTATTCCGCCGCCGACCAGGCAGGCCGTGCCCCATTTTTCAACATGCGAAGGTACGCCCAGTGGTCCCACACAATCGGACAATTCCCCGCCGCCCGGAACGGTGGTCATCAGCGCCGATGTTTTCCCCACCACCTGGTAAATGATTGTCAAAAGCCCTTTCTTTTTATCCAGGCCGGCTATCGACATGGGCACTCTTTCCCCATGTTCATTGACTCTTATAATAACAAATTGTCCGGCTTTGGCTTTTGCTACCAGCGCAGGTGTATCCACCCTCATTTTCCAAACTAACGGGCTAATCTGAACGTTGTCCAAAACCTTAGGCATAAAACCTCCAATTTATATAGAAAATACGTGTCGGAAAATAACAAAAACACCCCAAAAATCAAATCCTTTCTTAATTTTTCATTAGTAAAGCAATAACTCGAAGAGAAAACACTAATTCTGAACTCTTTAAGCCGGTTAAACATAGAAAAAATGCCTCTGAAAACACTACCAATTAGGAGGTTTTTTTGTCCTGATTAACTTAATAATAGAATATTTACTATTTTTTTCCTAAAAGAACTCCTTGAGTTTTAATTTTAAAATGTTATCTTTCTATGCTGAACTATAACTACTTAAAGGTCTTTTTGGAGAAAGGAGTAGTCATGGCTAAGACAAGTACAATTAAAAAGAATGCTTTTGGCTTCTCTCGGACACCCGATGACCAGATTTATGACTTCGAACGTACCTATGGGGCTCATCATTACGGTCGCCTTAATGTTGTCGTACGCAAAATGAAAGGCTGCTGGCTGACGAGTCTCGACGGGAAGAAATATCTGGATTGCCTGGCTGCTTATTCTGCTGCCAATCCCGGACATCATCACCCTAAAATCGTAAAAGCGGTAACCGACGCCTTAAAGGGAAACTATGCCTCAGTTATTTCGAATGTGGTATATACCGATGTTCTGGGTACATTTCTGAAGAAAACCGCCACTCTGTTACCCCAGTTGGGTCTCCGGTTCGGGAAAAATGGCAATAAAGTATTACCCAAAAACGGCGGGGTGGAGTCGGTGGAAACCATTATTAAACTCGCCCGTTATTACGGCTGGAAACAAAAAGGCATACCCGACGGTAAACAGGAGATTATTGTATTCAACAATAATTTTCATGGCCGTATGATTGCGATAATCTCATTTTCGAGTACTCCCAAATACAAAGAAGGCTTCGGACCGCTGACACCCGGATTCATTTCCGTTCCGTTCGGCGACCTTGATGCCGTCGAGAAGGTTATCAATAAAAACACCTGCGGGATCCTGGTGGAACCCATGCAAGCCGAAGGTGGCATGTACTTGCCTCCGGACGGCTTTTTAAAAGGCCTTAGAGACCTGTGCGATAAACATGACCTTCTACTCATGTTCGACGAAATTCAGGTTGCCCTGGGCCGCGCCGGTAAGATGTTCTGCTTTGAACATGAAAAAGTAGTTCCCGACGCCATCACCCTGGGTAAGGCCATCTCCGGTGGAATTGTGCCGCTATCCGTCATGGTCACCAACTCGAAACTCATGGACCTGGTTTTCTCCCCGGGCAGTGACGGCTCCACTTACGGCGGCTACCCTCTGGCCTGTGTGGCCGGCATCGCCGCTCTGGATGTCATCAAAAACGAGAAATTACCGCAACGTTCCGCCGCTATGGGCAAGATACTCAAGAAGAAGATTCTTGATATCGCCAATTGTTCCCCACATGTTAAGGAAGTACGCGGCCGGGGTTTGTTCATTGGTATCGAAGTAAAAAACGGCGATGCCATGCAATATTGCCGGAAACTGCTGGGACTGGGAATGCTGGCCAATGACAGTCACGGACATACTATCAGGATATCGCCGCCTCTGGTCATAACGGAAAAAGAAATCGATTACATGGTTGAACGTCTGGAAAAGGTACTATTGGATTGATAATCTGTACCGATAAGAAAAAAGCGGCTTAAAACAGGCCGCTTTTTTTATCTTCGAGTGGTACCGAAATAAATCGCTGTCAGAGTCACTATTGCCCCCAAAAACTGCCAGGGGGTGTATTGCTCGGCGAAAAATAAAATTCCCCAGATTGTAGCCAGAGTCGGCTGTAAAAGCAAAATCAGGCCTGCCCGGGAAGCCGGAATTTGTGAGAAAGAACTGAATATCGACCACCAGCCCAGTGCCTGGGCTACCAGGCCCAGAACCAACAGAATAGCCAGCGAGTACATATCCGGCGGCAGGGTCGGAGCTCTTTCAATCCATGACGACAAACCCATAAAGAAAGCCGTGAACATCGATGTCCAGCCCATAAAAGTAAGGACCTGAACGCCGGCGAACTTGACCTGGGTCATTTTCAATGTTACCAGATAATTGGCGTAGACCAAACCGGTTATCAGCCCGAAAAGGACACCCTGCAGATAATAAACGGTATATTCAATTTCACTGATGATTCCGGCCAGCAGAGCTACTCCGACAATAGCACTTATGGCGGCTATAAAAAATCGGACGGTCAATTTTTCCTTGAAAATAAAGAAGCTCAAAATAGCCGTGGCGAATACCTGTGTATTTGCTAAAATAGTGGCCATACCAGCACCGGCATATAAAATAGAACGATGCCAGAAAAACAGATCGAGGTAAAACAGAAATCCGGCCAGTATCGACCAGCCATACAATGGCCGGGGCAACCACCGGCAGTTTTTTTTCAAGACCGCCAGGCCAAAAAGAATAACAGCCCCGAACAACGTTCGCCAGAAACCGATAGCGGTCGGACCGATACTTTCAGTCGGCAACATCTTGACAAAAACTGCCGCAAAACTGACACAAACCGCCCCAAAAAGTAATGTAAAATAGGCTCGATAGGGAATATTATTATCCGGTTTCATAATAAAGTAAAATAACAGTTTGTCAGGCTTTTTCAAAACCGGATTAAAAATAAAAAAACCGCTCAGTCATTTTTCTGAACGGTTTTTTTATTGGTGAAAGTCAATTTTTGACTTTTTCTCGCGGTCCGGAGTTTATCAAATCCGCAGGGACTTCATTCTCATACTGAGTAAAATTTTCCCGGAATAAACGGGCCAGGTGCGAGGCTTTTTCATCGTAGGCGGCTTTATCCTGCCAGGTTTGTCTTGGATTTAAGATTTCCGCCGGTACATCAGGACATTTGACCGGTACCTGCAATCCAAAAACCGGGTCAACCATATAATTTTCATTGTTAAGACTGCCCTCAAGAGCAGCGTTCACCATGGCTCGGGTGTATTTGATGGCGATACGTTCTCCTGTCCCGTACGGCCCGCCACTCCAGCCGGTATTGACCAGCCAGCAGGCGACATTGTGTTTCTTTATTTTTTCCGCCAGAAGTTCAGCGTAGCGATAGGGATGAAGCACCATAAAAGGAGCCCCGAAACAAGCCGAAAAAGTAGCCTGGGGCTCTACCACCCCGGCTTCGGTACCAGCAACTTTAGCCGTATAACCGGAGATAAAATGATACATGGCCTGTTCCGGAGTCAAGCGGGATATCGGCGGCATGACGCCGAAAGCATCGGCGGTCAGCATGATGATATTCCTCGGATGACCGACCATACTTTCTCTTAAGGCATTGGATATATGGCTCAGCGGGTAAGCCGCCCGGGTGTTTTCGGTCAGACTGGCATCATCAAGGTCCAGCCGCCGAGTAACTATGTCGTAACCGACATTTTCAAGGATAGTTCCAAACTGCCGGGTAGTGGTATAAATTTCCGGCTCCGCTTCTCTTGAAAGCCTGATGACCTTGGCATAACAACCGCCTTCGAAATTAAATATGCCCGTGGCACTCCAACCGTGTTCATCGTCACCGACTAGTTTCCTTTTTGGGTCCGCCGATAGGGTGGTTTTTCCGGTCCCGGAGAGACCGAAGAAAACAGCTACATCACCACCCGGACCAACATTGGCACTGCAGTGCATCGACATGACATTTTCCTGAGGTAACAAATAATTCATTACCGTGAAAATGGATTTTTTTATTTCTCCGGCATAACTGGTGCCGCCTATCAGGACCAGCTTTCGTTCCAGGTTAAGGACGATGAAAGCCTCGGAATTGGTCCCGTCTATCTCCGGAATAGCCTGAAAATTTGGTACATGCAAAACGGTAAAATCCGGGACATGCTCCCTCAGCTGTTCCGGGCGAGCCTGAATGAACATCGTCCTCGCAAAAAGGTTATGCCAGGCAGTCTCGGTTATCACCCGGATGGGTAAACGGTATTGCGGGTCATAACCGGCAAAACAATCCTGGACATACAGGTCACGCCCCTGTAGATAAGCCTGCAAACGGCGGAATAATAATTCAAATTTCTCAGGTTCGAACGGCTTATTAACCTTCCCCCACCAGATATTTTCACTGTGTTTATTATCCCGAACTATAAACTTATCTTTCGCCGCCCGGCCGGTATGGAGGCCGGTTCGAACCGCAATCGGTCCCAGATGGGTAAGAACACCTTCGCCGTTTTTGATGATATCTTCATACAATATCGGGGTATTATGATTCCAGTGAACTTTCCTTATATTGGTAATACCATGATTTTCCAAACCATAATTGCTGAACAGGCGTTGAACTGACATTTTGCTCTCCTTTATTTATAATTTCCTTATATTTCTTTCAAACGTTTTTATCTGCTTTATGTTTGACGGAACCATTGATATGGTTTAATCTTTAAACAGTACCATTTAGTTTAAGCTGAAAAAAAAGTAAAGGCCACTAAAAATATCTTCTTTGTTTTATCGACAGCTGATTAAATATCCTTATATCCACTGATAAAAATGTTAAATTTGAATTTTGACACGTCAAAATAAATATAATACCTTTATTCAGGACTCAGACTAAACCAACTTCACTAACAAAGAATGAACTGAAAATGCAAACTGCTCTCCGAATCCTATATTTACTAGCCGCTGTATATTTTGTGGCTATGATGCTCATATTCCCCCGCTGGACGGTCGACGATGCTTACATCACTTATCGTTACGCCGAGAATTTTGCCTGGCACAGCCAGCTTACCTGGAATCTCGGCGAAGACCCGGTTGAGGGCTACACCGGCATTGCCCTGCCGGTCATACTTGCCTTCTTCATAAAAATGGGATTTGAACCTTCGCAGATAAGTCAATTAATTGGTATCCTGGGTCTTCTCGGCACCGGTATGTTTCTTTACCTCCTGATGGATCGGTTGGCAGTAACCGGTCTGCCTCGAGCCCTGGTTATTTTTATTTTTTTCAGTTCGCCTTTTCTTTATAAAAACGCCTTCAGCGGCCTGGAATCTTTGTTATTTTCTCTTTTCATATCAGCCTCCCTTTATAACTTCGACATAAGTTTAAAAGCTGAAAAAAGTTATCGGCCTGATTATAGTCTCATGATTTTACTTGTGCTGACCGGTTTGACAAGACCTGAGGGAGTGGTTCTGGCGGGTCTCATTATTGGTGCCCTGGGTTATATCAGGTATCAGGTATCATTTCATAAGTTATGGTCTTTCGTCGTGAAAGCAGGGATTTTCTATTTTATTCCGGCTCTGATTTATTTCCTGTGGCGATGGCATTACTACGGTCAGTTTTTACCCAATACCTATTACGCTAAATTGTATAACGGCCTGATAGCCTTAAGGACTTTAAAAGACCTTATAAATTTTTATCGGGACTGCCTTCTCCTGCCGACCCTGGGGGTGATATTATTATTCGGAACAGGTTATTGCCGTAACTTTATCTCGATAAAAGAATATATCAAAAACCTGATAGCCGAAAAATCCGCAATGATTTACGCTGTCGCCGTAATCTTTACCCTGATATCCTTCCTTAAATATCTTAAGACTGAACTGATGATGAATTTTTCCCACCGTTTTTTTGTCCCCTTCTATCCTATACTTTTAATCCTGTTCGGAAGTTTATTGATGATTGGAATTAAAAACTGGCAACAAAGTGTTAACCTGAGTCAAAAAAGAATCCTGCGCCCTTTAATACTGATCTTGATTATTGTATTCATGATAAGTAATTATTTCCAGTTAAAAAACGAAATTAATACCACTGTGGCTTACCGGCAGCTTCTTGCTGAGGTTCATATACCTGCAGGTATTTTTCTGAAAGAAACTATTCCTCCCGAAGAATGGCTTTCGGTATATATCGATGCCGGGGCAATTCCTTACTATGCCGGATTAAAAACGATCGATTTCGGGAAACTTAACGATGAAACCCTGGCTACCGGAAATTTTTCCCAAAGCGAACTGGCCGATTACTTTTTCAGTAAAAATCCCGGCGCGGCGGTTTTCACCAGCAGTGTCTGGGACAGTCTGGATAACAGCCGCCGGGCCTATGACATCATAAGAGACAAACGATTTACCAATTATAAGCTGGTGAAAAAATACCAGAGCAAGGCCGTTAAAAATTATTATGAATTCATATATCTCAGAAATGACCTGATTGATGATGACATGAAATAAAAAAAATAAATCCGGCAGGCTATTAACACCTGCCGGATCAAGGTGTTTAGCATTTGCCATGTATTCTTTAAATCCCCCTTTTCTCTTAGCCTACCCCCCCTTACCAACCCTTTATCTCTTGATGATGGTAAGCCAAGCATGCTAAACATGGAGATTATTGAATCTACATACAGCCGAATAACAAATCACCGGCTTTATTAATCTATATCGGAGTCTCAAGTCTTTTTTTTAGACCTGAAAAGTAGTAAATTATCACGTTGACAATAAATGACAGTCAAATGCTTGGCCGGACAGGCTTCGGTCAATTTTCACCGTTTATTCGATATTATTTTTCCAATGGTGGCCTGATAATGCTGATTATTGCCTGACCCGGGCGAGGGTTCAGCTTGCCTTCAACGGTAAATACTTTTAATTCTCTCGCTTCGGTTATAATAAATAAAGGGATAAAATTACCATTGTATTGGCTTTTAAAATTATCAAAATTAAATTTTTCCGTAAGAGGGATTTTCTTGATGCAAGCGTCGCTTCGAAACAGATACGCCAGGTACTCGTAATTGGCATTGTCACCGAAAAGAAACCGGCCCCGCAGATATGACGGCACGGCTTTCTTCCTGGCGGTCTCTTGAGAACCCGTTGGCGGCAACTGATAGACTTCGGAGCTCCCGAAGACATCAACGAAATGCAGAGCCGCCAACGAATTTATCTCATCGTTGGAAGTAAGAGCCAACAGTCGGCCTACACCATCGAGTTGAATTTCATAAAGTAAATCTTCAGACAGGATATTCCCGTAATAAGCCCGACAGCCGTTGCGCCGGGCCTCGACAATATTATCCCAGTTGGAATCAACCAGGATAATCTGAAAACCTTCATCGCGAAGTAACTGTCCTATCTGCTGCACCCAGGAATGAGCTCCGACAAAAAGCACCCCCTGAGGATTGGGTTTAGCCACCTTTAAAAAATGAGCTGCCGGTAAGGCAGTCAGCCCATAAACAGCCACAGTACCGACAATAACCTGGAAAGTCAGGGGTATCAGAAGCTCACAGGATACAAAACCGCTGTCCACCAGGCGTTCGGCAAAGACCGAAACCACGGCCGCGGCCACAATACCCCGCGGTGCCATCCAGGCCAGGAAAGCTCGTTCGTTCCATTTCAATCGCGATTTAAGCGTTGATGCCAGCACTGCCGCCGGACGGACTACCAGTATCAACAGCCCCACAAATATCCAGCTGGAAACACTGGTTAAAGCCGGGTTGTCAAATGGCAATCGAGCCGCCAAAATGATAAAAAGACTGGAAATCAACAAAACCCGAAGGTTCTCCTTGAATTCGGTTATATGTTTGATGGAAACATATTTCTGATTGGCCAGAACTATACCCATAATGGTAACTGCCAGAAGGCCGGATTCCAACTGAAGAACATTAGAGATATAATAAACAATAACGACCAGCATCAGAGATACCGGGTTCTGCAGAAAGTCCGGCATCAGGTAACGTTTCAAAGACAAAATCATCAGAACAGCCCCGGCCACACCTATTAAGCTCCCGAAAACCAATGCTTTTACAACCCCAAGAACTATCAGGGACGTACCTTCCTGCATACTGCCCGCTACTATAACCTCGAATACAATCACCGCCAGGATGGCTCCAATCGGGTCGTTGACTATCCCTTCCCATTTTATTATGGAGCTGATGTGACCTACCGGCCGGACCTGCCGTAAAAGAGGAATGATAACCGTCGGCCCGCTTACCACAAGGATGGCGCCAAGCAGGATAGCGGGCGGCCATTGAATGCCGACCACCCAGTGAGCGGCCACTGAAGCCAGAAACCAGGTAACGATAATCCCGATAGTTACCAGCGCCATAAAGACGGTTCCGATCTGACGAAGTTCGTTTATTTTTAAAGATAGACCACCCTCGAAAAGGATTATCGCCACCGATACCGATACCAGGGGGAATAAAAAGTTTCCCAGAAGTTCATCAGGATCAAGGATACCTAGAACCGGTCCGGCCAGAAAACCAAATATTAAAAGCAGCAAAATTGCCGGCAAATGCAGACGCCAGGCCAGCCACTGGGCGGCGATACCCAGCACAATAATACTGGCCAGACCTAAAAGTAAATGTTCACTCATTAAAGGAATCCGTGTTTTGATAAAAAATAGCCAAATATCAGTATTATTACAAATAAAAAACCGCCCCGATGGGAACACCTTTCGGGGCAGTTTAGTAACAAACGTAATTATAATGGCTTAATTCTAATTACGCTTTATTTATAATCTCCAGAGCTTCAGCCTTGTCAACCTCCATCACGTATGTGATTCCCGTGATATCGGCGGCTTCATGAGTCAGAGCGCAAATATCGTCCCGGGTTATGTATTTCAAAGCGAACTTGCGCCCACCGGCCATCAACTGGCGAAGCCCCTGGGCCAGACGTTCATAATAAGTGTATAGGCCAAGTGCTCCGGTCGGCAGTTTATCGAATGCATCATCGCCGAGTTCCTTGCGAAGTCCGGCGGCCGTAACGAAAATCTCATCCTTCGTACTGCCAAAACGTTCGATATAAACCGGCACCTGGTTTTCATCGATAGTCCGACCAATTGTTTTACCGACCATCGCCGCCGCAATCGGGGCACGAGCCATACCTACCAGTTTAACAAACGGCGCGCCCAGGGCAAGACCTTTGAAAATCTGGTCTTCGAAGGTGAAACCGCCGGCTACGGCAACAGCCGGGATATAGGCCCCCTTCTTCTGCAAGATACTCAGGTAATTGTACAACATCGTGTGCAGTTCAACCGGCGGAATACCCCATTCGTTCATCATACGCCATGGGCTCATCCCGGTGCCGCCTCCGGCACCATCTACTGTCAAAAGGTCGATTTTATACTTCGAGGCGTACTTAACCGCCCGCGCAAGGTCGGCCGGACGATACGCCCCGGTTTTAAGAAAGACATATTTAGCCCCGGCCCGAGATCGGAAGAGCGTCGTGTAGGGAAAGAGTGTAGGATAGGGTGT
>CAZUAS010000082.1:0-13094 GCA_964618515.1 uncultured Ignavibacteriales bacterium
CACCCTATCCTACACTCTTTCCCTACACGACGCTCTTCCGATCTCAAGGCCAACGGCGGCAACTATACCGAGGCGGACCGGGAAGCCCTGGAGATGCTTTTGAGTTTTGTGGCAGTGGCGGTGGATAACTCGCAGCTTTTAAAAGATAAACTGCGCCAGCAAAAAATCGAACAGGACCTGGTTGTGGCCCGTCAGGTCCAGGAAACCATCCTTCCCCGGAATATCGACGACATTCCCGGGGTCGATATCGGCGCTGTGTATTTCCCGGCTCGCGAGGTGGGTGGTGATTTTTATGATGTCATCATTATTGATAAAAGCAAATTTCTGGTTATTCTGGGCGATGTTTCCAATAAGGGAATACCGGCGGCACTAATCATGTCCGCGGCTTCGGGTATTATCAAGTCCATCATCGCCCATCAGCCGGATATCGCGGTCGGGCAACTGGCGGCAAAACTGAATGACCTCTTATGCCGGGATATTATCAAGGACCGGGAGATGTTTGCCACTCTCTTTTTCGGTAAATTTGACTTGGCTGAAAAACAATTGACTTACTGTAATGCCGGACATCTGCCGGGACTCTTTTGGGACCATGATGCCCGGATGATTCAGGAACTGTCGGTGGGCGGCCCGATTGTCGGGCAATTTCCGGGTGTCACTTTCAAATACGGCGTACAACATTTGAATCATTGTGACCGGCTTTTTCTGTTTACCGACGGTTTGACCGAGGCGGCCGATAACGAAGGTCATTTATTCGGAAGGGAACGGGTGGAACAGGTTTATTCGTCCGAAATAGAATTGTCTCCCAAAGAGTTCTGTCTTAAAGTTAAAGAATGGGTTGACCGGTTTACGGAAGGTTCGCCGGAGGATTCCCATGATGATTTCACTATTTTACAGGTAAAAATTGAATGAGTTGGTCCTGCTGTTTCACATATCGTTCGGTGCCGGAATCCGAAGACCGGATGTTGGATGAAATCGGGGACCTGTTAAGTCAATGGCAGGTACCGGAAAATCTGCGGCACCGGATAATGCTGGTGATTTCTGAAGGTTATACCAATGCTTACCTTCATGGTAACTGCAAGAATGCCGATAAGTTGGTAAAAATCTGTTTAGTGTTAAATGAAACCGACCTGATTGTCGATATATATGACGAAGGTAATGAACAGGAAAGCCTTAACAAAATTAAGAACAGAAAGCCGGCCGATTTATTGGGAGAGAATGGGCGCGGTGTCGATTTAATGATGCGTTACGCGGATGATATCCGTTTTGAGAGGGGAGAAAAGGGCGGCCTTAAAGTAACTGTCTGTTTTAACCGTGATAATAAAAAAGAAATAAGAATATAATTCTGGAGGATAAGATGGAGATTAAACAGAGAGAACACGGTAACATTGCCATTCTGGACCTTAATGGTCGTTTGGACCTGGCCAGCGGTGCGATGCTTAAGGAACATATCAAGAAACTTTTTGAAAAAAATGTAACCTCGGTTCATCTTAACCTGGCCAAGGTGGAATTCATCAACAGTTCGGGATTGGGTTCGCTGGTCTCAATTATGAAAGAAACCCGGCTGGCCAAGGGGAGGTTTACCCTTTCCAATCTGGCCAATTATGTTCAGGAAATTTTTGAGATTACCCAGCTTTCCCATATTTTTGAGATATTTACGACCGAAGAAGAAGCGCTGGCTTCATACCAGGCTGTTCCGGCCAACTGATACTTGGGTTAAAAAGGGTATAAAATGGAGAACACCATAGGCAATATCGAAGAGCTGCTGACGAATCTGCAATCACCGGATTTCTACCAGCGAGAGGAAACCGTCAAGCAACTGAACCTTTATGATTCTGACGAGGCGGTGGCCGGTTTGGTAATTGCCCTGGAAGACCCGGATCTGGGTATACGGGAACTGGCTGCTGATTACCTGTCAAAGAAAAAAGGGAATATCGTTTCACAGTTATTGATTCGCTTTTTAGGCAGTGAGGATATCGGTTCCAGAAATTTAGCCTCGGAAATTCTGGTCAAAATCGGTTCGGAAGCGGTGCCGCCACTTCTTGTCAATCTCGATAATGATGACCACGATATACGGAAATTTATTACCGATATTCTGGGCTTGATTCGCGATGAACGGGCGATTGAACCGCTGTGTCAAAAATTGTGGGATGAGAATACTAATGTGGTCTGTTCCGCGGCGGAAGCTCTGGGTGAGATTGGTTCTCCCCGGGCCATACCCCACCTTCTGGCGGCTTATGAGAAAATCGAAGATGTCCGCCTTCAGGCGGTGGAAGCAATCGGAAAAATTGGCGACCCGTCGGTACTGCAGAATCTGTATGCGATGCTCAAAGCCAGTGACCCCATCCTGCGGTATGCGATCATTGAGGCTATCGGCGAAGTCGGCCAGGCTGAAGCGGTCGAATACCTGGCACCGTTTCTGAAAGACGGTGAAAGATTGATAGCCGAAGCCGCAATGATGGCCATTATTAAAATCAACCGTAAAATCGGCGATAAAGTATGTTATGACTTACCGTTGAACAACTTTACCGACTTCCTTTTCGAGGGTATCAAAAACCGCAACCAGGATATAACCGAATTTACTCTTTCCCGTTTAAAACACTGGTACGGGCAGGATGTCATCCGCGGTCTTCTGGATGTTATTGATTACGTTGATGAAGCCAATTTGATGCGTATCACGGAAATTCTCAGTGAGGCCGGTCACCAGGCGGGCTGGTTGATTGTGGAAAAATTAAAAAATGCTTCCAGTGCTACCAGGTTGAAATTGCTGGATGTTATTCAGCAATTTATCGATGAGGAACTGGCGATGGCCATTTTCGGTCTGGCTGATGACCCCGACCAGGAGATTCGCCAGAAGGTTGCTCACGTGCTGGGTGTTTCGGGCAACGATAAAGCCATCCCGATACTTAAGAACCTAGCCCGGGACCCGATTGGTCATGTTCGGGCGGCGGCTTATTCAGCCATGGGCTGGCTGGGTACGTATAATGAGGCTGATTTCATTTTTGAGGGACTTAACGACAAATATCCCGATGTTCGGGAGGCAGCCCTCGGGGCGCTAATTATTATTGGCGGTCCTTCGGTAGTAAGGAAATTCAATGATGATTTGAGCCATGAGGATATTGAACGGCAGCGGCTGGCCGTTACCGCCCTGGGCTGGATTGGCGAAGAAGATGTCGTCGAACCTTTGCTTAAGGCTATCAACCATTCTGACCCCGGTATCCGCCGTTCGGCGATCAATTCCCTGAATAAGATAGGTCATGTCAAAGATTTCCATCCTCTTATGCTGGCTTTACATGATGAAAACAGTTCCGTCCGGAAAGCCGCGGTTTCGGCGTTATTATCGTTGAAAGGATCCGGCGCTGTCGAAGATATCAAGTTCCTGCTGGATGATGAGGATGTCTGGGTACGATACCATACTCTTAATGCTATTGGAGAACTGGGTTCAAAGGAATATGCCCGTTTGATAATTCCCTACCTTGATAGCGACCTTGATATAGTCAAATTAGCGGCTGTCAAAGCGATTTCTCACATGGGAGCCGACGAAGCCCTGCCGACTTTGAATCGGCTTAGGCAGGAGAAAAACAAAGACATCGCCGTAGCGGCGGAAATGGCTTTGTCCGTTTTAGGAGGAAAAAAATAATGACACAACCTTCGATTCTGGTGGTCGATGACGAATTGTTGATTCGTGACCTGTTGTATGATTTCTTCAGTAGTCAGGGTTGGGAAATATCCGTTGCGGAAAACGGCGAAAAAGCCCTCGAAATAGTTCGATCCCGGAAGATAGACCTGGTCCTCTCGGACATCAAAATGCCGGAAATGGATGGTTTGACCCTCGCTTCCATGCTCAGCCAGTCATACCCCAATATCCCGGTTGTCCTCATGACCGGCTATCCCTCGGTCGATACGGCGGTTTCAGCCCTTCGCAACAAGGTGGCTGATTATATCATCAAGCCGTTTAATATCAACCAGCTGTTCAAACTGGTTGAGGCAAAAATAAGCGATAAAGATAAAAAAGAAGAACATCGCTGAAGCGGGCATAGTAATAAAAGGTGGCTTATGTTGATGGATGCGGAGAATGACGTGCAAATGTCTCTTGAGGAATTCACGATGATACGTGATTTTATTCATGAAAAAAGCGGTATTTTTTTCGCTGAGAATAAAATGTACCTCGTGAAAAACCGGCTGATTAAAAGAATGTCGGACTTGGGTATTAAAAGTGTCCGGGATTATTTCTATCATGTCAAATATGATGTTTCCATGAAAGAGTTCAATCAACTGATGAACCTGGTTACGACCAATGAAACCAGTTTTTTCAGGAACGAACCGCAACTGCTTTCATTTTCAGACGAAGTTTTACCTCTTTTAATCAAGGAAAAAAACCAGAGTGGCGGTTCGAAAACTCTTAAACTGTGGTCAGCCGGTTGTTCCAGCGGGGAAGAACCATATACGCTGGCCATTATCCTTCTGGAAAAAATTGCGTTCATGTCCGGCTGGAACATAGAAATCCTGGCCAATGATATTTCGGAGAATGTGTTGCAGAAGGCTCGCCAGGGTGAGTATTCCGGCATAACTTTAAGAAACGTCAAACCCAACCTTCTGGCTCGTTATTTTACTAAGGTAGGCGAAAATTATCGGATTAACCCCGAAGTAAAAGCTCTGGTCAAGTTCATTCATATGAACCTTAATGAGACCCGCCGGATGGCTATGATAAATAATATCGATGTCATTTTTTTCCGTAATGTGATGATTTACTTTTCCGATGAAGTAAAAAAGCAAATAATCCGAGGCTTTTATAATACTTTAAACGGGGGGGGATATCTTTATATAGGTCATTCGGAAACCCTGCATGGCCTTTCGAAGGCCTTTAAGCTGGTCTATTTTAAAAATGCGCTGGTTTACCATAAGGAAGCGGCCGAGATAGAATCTGAAGCTGAACGAACGGTGGGGACAAGAGTGACGGCGGATAAGTCCGGGGCTGCCGGCGGTGCCAGCCGGGCTATGGACCTGTTGAGTAAGATTAAACCGATGACGGTCGGTAAATAAGGATATATAAATTTTAGAGCGGGATAAATTTATGAGTCAAACAATCTTGGTAGTTGATGATTCTCCAACGGTTGTCAAGTTCGTCTCGTTGTCATTGAAGAATCAGGGTTATAAAATACTGACGGCTTCGGATGGGATGGAGGCTATCGAAAAAATATCCACCCTTTCGGAAGCGGACAAGGTCGATCTGGTCATCACGGATCTTAACATGCCCAATCTCGATGGGTATAGCCTGATTGAAATTCTAAGGCAAAATATCAAACATAAGGATATACCGATTATTATTTTGTCTTCTGAGGAAGGCGATGACGACCAGGAGCGGGGTCTACGGGTTGGAGCTAATTCCTACTTGGTGAAACCCTTCAAGTCCTCCCTGTTATTACAGGAAGTGACTAAATATCTGGAATAAAAAAATAACATATAGAGTAAGGAGGAATTGTGGGAGATTTTAAAATTCTGGCAGTTGATGATAGTCCCACAATGCGCCGGATTATTATCAATACCCTTAAACGAGCCGGGTACCAGGATGTGGTCGAGGCTCAGGACGGAAAAGATGCGTTAGCCAAGCTGAAAGTGGATAAATTCAATTTCGTCATCACCGACTGGAATATGCCGGAGATGGACGGTTTGACTTTTGTGACCACGCTTCGTTCCATGGACGAATATAAGAACCTGCCGGTACTAATGGTGACTACCCGTTCGGTTAAAGAGGATATCATGGAAGCGATGAAAGCCGGAGTGAACAACTATATCGTCAAACCCTTTACCCCTGAAACCCTCAAAGCCAAAATCGAACAGATTATGGCCAGTTAAGTGATAGGAGTCGGACATGTCTAACACAAACACATTGCAGAATAAAATCCAGAAAGAAATCACGGAACTGACCAGATCCATCAATACCATAATCGATAACTTCAAACAGCTTAAGAATCCTCTCCAGGAATCCAAGGAAAAGGTTCCGGTGGCTACCAATCAGCTGGATAAAATCAGTGAACAAACCGAAGCGGCTACCAATCACATGCTGGATTTGATTGAAAAGATGAGTATCCGCGAGGATGAAGTTATATCCGGGCTGAGAGAACTCAGGAAGTTATTACCGGAAAACAGTGAGAAGATGATTAAATTGATGGATAATATAATCGAAAAAGTTGACCTTAATGTCAACGATGCCTTTACCCTGATGAATGCCCTGCAGTTCCAGGATATTACTTCCCAGCAGATGAACCATGCCGCGGCTTTGCTGGAAGAAATCGAAGTTAAACTGATTCAAATTCAAGAGGTTTTCGGTTCCGCCACAAAGGCGGATCTGGACGGTGCCGTTTCTCATAAGAAAAAAGGAAGAGTTTACGACCCGCACGCCGACCTGTACGAGAAAAAAACCGAACAGAAAGATGTTGATTCTATCTTCAACAAGGTTAAAACCGATTCATAATAAAAGGCAGGCTTATGACCGCAAATGATTTCGCTCTGGACGACATGAAGGAAATTATCGATGATTTCCTCGTGGAAGCGGATGAACTGATAAATTCACTTGATAACAACCTGGTAAAACTCGAAGAGGCGCCTGATGATCTTGAACTGCTGAACGAGATTTTCAGGGCGGCGCATACAATCAAAGGAACTTCGGGTTTCCTCGGCTTTGAGCAGGTCACCACCCTGACTCATAAAATGGAAGATATCCTTAACAAGTTGCGGAAATCGGAACTTGTGGTAACACCCCAGATTATGGATATTCTATTAAAATCGCTGGATTACCTTAAGATGCTGCTTAACAATGTCCGGGAACATAAGGATGAAGAAGTTGACCTCGGGGATATTCTGCAACGGTTGACGGCGGCTCTGGAGAATCCGCAGGATGATGAAATTGACGAAGCCGTAGAGGAAAAGCAACTTAAGTCGCCGGAGACAGCAGTGAATAATAAAAGGTTTTCCGGCGGGTTGTCCGATTCTTCGGTTTCTCCGGATGCAACACCGGTTGAAAACGTCGTTTCCCAGAAAAATGCGGTTCGTGCGGCTGAAAAGAAAGCGGCCGAGCAGACTATCCGGGTTGAAGTAGCGCGCCTGGACGCCATGATCAATCTGATGGGAGAGCTGGTCTTGGGGCGCAATACGCTGGTGCAAATCGTCAACCAGCTCAACAAGGAACAGGAAGACCTCAATCACCTGGAACAGATAAATCAGGTGACGGCCTCGGTTAATTTCATCACCACCGAACTTCAGCTGGCCGTGATGAAAATGCGTATGCAGCCGATCGGCAAAGTTTTTAAGAAGTTCCCGCGGATGGTGCGTGATTTGGCCCGCGATGCCGGCAAGCAGATTGAATTAAAGACCTACGGTGAGGAAACCGAGCTGGATAAATCGGTTATCGAAGAAATCGGTGACCCGCTCGTGCATGTAATCCGAAATTCCTGTGACCATGGAATAGAAACTCCGGAAGAACGAAAGGCCGCCGGTAAGCCCGAGAAAGGCAATATCGTGCTGACAGCCTGTCAACAGGGCTCCAATATTATCATCAAAATTGAAGATGATGGACGGGGATTGGATGTAGAGGCGATTCGTCGAAAGGCTGTCGAAAAAGGACTAGTTGGTCAAGCCGAGGTTGACGCCATGACCGACCGTGAGGTGTTCCGGTTCATTTTCGAGGCCGGCTTTTCCACCGCCAAGAAAGTTACCGATATTTCGGGACGCGGGGTGGGGATGGATGTTGTCCGTACCAATATCGAGAAACTCAACGGTCTTATTGAGCTTGATTCCCGAAAGGGCGTGGGCACGACCATTGTCATTAAATTGCCGCTGACTCTGGCTATTATCCAGGGATTACTGGTTGAATCCAATAAGGAGATTTTTATTCTGCCGCTTTCTTCGGTATTTGAGACCATTAAAACCTCACAGACCCAGGTTTATTATGTCAACCAGAAACCGGTTTTCAAGCTCCGGGATGAGATAATTCCTCTTATTAATATGGATATCATTTATTCCCGGACCAGTGGTTTCAGTATGTGTGAAAAACCATATATTATTGTGGTAGGCCTGGCCGATAAAAAACTGGGTATTAATATTGATAAATTCCTCGGTCAGGAGGAAGTGGTTATTAAATCATTGGGGCAGTTTCTCGGTACGACCGAGGGCGTGGCTGGAGCGACGATCATGGGGGACGGCCGGATTAGATTAATTGTCGACCTGGTGGGTTTGTTTAAACTGGCTAAAAGAATAGGATGAAATCATTCCCGTCATGCCTGTTTCAGAAGATAAAAAAATAAATATTCTGGTGGTGGACGATTCAGCGTTCATACGTAAAGCCATCACGATGATGCTGGAATCTGATCCCCAGATTAAAGTTATCGGGACGGCCCGCGACGGCGCCGAGGGAGTGGAAAAAGTCCAGCTTTTGAAACCCGACCTCGTCACCATGGATATCGAAATGCCCCGGATGGACGGCCTTACGGCGCTTAGGGAAATAATGCAGAAAAATCCCGTGCCGGTGATGATGGTTTCATCGATTACCACCGAAGGCGCTCGTGCCACTCTTGATGCGCTCGATATGGGAGCCGTCGATTTCATCCCCAAACAGATGTCATACGTCAGCCTTGATATCGTTAAAATCAAGGATGAGCTGTTAACCAAGATAAAGGATATTGTCCGGCGTAAGCATCTTTTGATGTCGCGTTATCGGCAACGGCAGTTTGAAAGTCTTAAACAGGACCGTTTGCCCAGGAAGGCAACCGATACCATCAAAAAGCCGGTCAGTACTGTGCCCACGCCGATACTCAATAAACGCAGCCATAATATTAATATCATCGCCATCGGCTCATCAACCGGCGGGCCGCCGGCACTTCAGAGCGTCATTCCCAGACTTCCCCGTAACCTGCCGGTGGGTGTTGTCATCGCGCAACATATGCCTCCGACTTTTACCAAATCCCTTGCCGAAAGGCTGGACAGCCTTTCCCAGGTAACGGTACAGGAGGCGGAAAACGGCCAGACACTGGAGCCGGGGCTGGTTCTCATCGCCCCCGGCGGTAAACACCTCCTGGTTAAAAAGAGAGGTGTTAAACCCCAGGTAGTGGTGACGACCTACCCGGAGGATTCGTTGTATCACCCCTGTGTCGATGTCCTGATGAACTCGGTGGCGGAGGCTTACGGCCGGGCCACCATGGGGGTAATCCTGACCGGGATGGGTTCCAACGGCCTGGTAGGGATAACCAATTTAAAGGGTCGGGGAGGGGTGGTTATCGCTCAAAACGAAGATTCCTGCGTGGTTTATGGAATGCCCCGGGCGGTTGTTGAAGCCAATCTGGCTGACCATATTGCTCCGATTGACCGGATCGCTCAGGAAATGCTGAGCTATTTTTAGTTAAAGTTTTTGTTGAAATAGAAGTTCCATACGCTTATTTGTTCTTTCTAAACGAAATGGATTTCGTATGCCGGAAAAGAACCAGGATTACATAACCGAGAGCCCCGATTTATTGGACGATGTTTCCCGATTTACCGAATCCTATGCCTCTTTCAATCGCATTATAAATAATCTGCAACGGCAATATATCAAACTTAAAGAGGATTTTACCGCCCAGAATGATAAACTGGTTGAGACCAACCGGAAGCTTATGGAAGTAACCGGCCTTAACCTGGCCGCGACCGAATTTCTAAACAGTATTCTTAATTCCATTGCGATCGGGGTTATTGCGGTTGACCGGGAGGGACGGATTACCCATTTTAACCCCGCCGCTTCGATGATGCTGGGGATTCCCGTGACGGAACCACTGGGTAAACTTTACCGGGATGTTATTCCGCCGGGCAACCTGCTTGAAGCCAATGCCTCCCGGGCTGTAGAAACCGGCCGGGAATTAAATGCCGTGGAAAAAGAAATTATCCTGTCGGACAATACTCACATGTGTGTATCGGTATCAACGGCTATTCTGCGCGACCGTGATGGCCGGCCAAATGGGGCTGTAGAGGTGTTTCATGACCTTACCAAGATGAAGAAGATGGAGCAGGAAATTGCCCGCCTTAATACTCTTGCCGCACTGGGGGAGATGGCGGCTACCATTGCTCACGAGGTCAGAAACCCGCTGGCGGCGATCGGCGGTTTCGCCGCTTTACTGAAAAGAGATTTGGAAACCGATGACCCCCGCCAGAAAATGGTCAGTAAAATCATACATGGGGTGGAAAACCTCAATAATACCGTTACTTCACTTTTGAATTATACCCGTTACGAGGAAATTAATAAGGAAGTAGTAGATTATGGCTCATTCATCCGGCAGACGGTTGAACAATACAAATTCGACAATCCAGTGTCTGCCAGGAACAATAAATTTATCATCTATACTCCGCTTAGTTCGGTAACCCCGAATTTGGCGGTTGTTCTCGATCCGATGCTTTACCGGCAGATGCTGTATAATATTTTTACCAACGCCATTGAAGCCTGTAATGGAGCCGGGGAAATAAAAGTAACCTACCGCAAGCTTCAGCGCCAAGTGGCGACCAGACTTTATGCCGAACGGGTGGTTCTGGGACCGGATGAAACAATTATGGAAACTATAATTTCAGATAATGGCCCGGGAATAAGTGAAGATGTGCTGGGGCGCATATTCACCCCGTTTTTTACGACAAAAGAAGGGGGCAGCGGCCTGGGGCTGGCGATAGCCTGGAAGGTCATCAAGGCTCACAGCGGGGAAATCATGGCTGATAATAAAACGCCCCGGGGAGCGCGTTTTACTCTTCTTTTGCCTGCCAAAATCGACAGTAAAAATATGGAGTGTATGGAATGAAATATTCGGTTCTGGTGGTTGATGATGACCGTCTGGTCAATGCTTTTATTACCGAAACCGTGACGCGAGCCGGTTATGAGTGCGTCTCGGTTTATTCGGGTGAAGAAGCCCTGGAAAAATTCAACAGGAGAACCTTCGACATCGTTTTGACCGACTTCAGAATGAAGGAGATGGATGGCATAGTCCTTTTACAGAAAATAAAGGAGCTTAATCCTGAAGTGGAGGTGGTTATTATGACCGCCTACGGGACAATCGAGAACGCCGTAAAAGCGGTTAAGAACCAGGCTTATGATTTTCTTCAAAAACCGGTTTCTCCCGACCACCTTGAACATGTTCTGACCCGCATTGCCGATAAGCTGCAGATTAAAACCGAAAATGAAATTCTCAAAAAGGACCTGGCCTGCAAGTTTCAAAATATTATCGGCAAGTCCAAAATGATGAGAGAGATTTTCGACCAGATTCAAACCGTAGCCGACGCCCGCTCCACGGTTATGATAACCGGGGCTTCGGGAACCGGCAAGGAGCTGGTGGCACGGGCAATCCATTTAACTTCCCACCGTCGGGACAACCCCTTTATCAAGCTCAACTGCGCCGCCTTACCGGAAAACCTGGTCGAAGCCGAACTTTTCGGTTATGAAAAAGGTGCTTTTACCGACGCCAAAAAAACCAATCGGGGACGCTTTGAACTGGCTGATGGCGGTACTCTGCTGCTTGATGAAATCTCCGAAATGCCCCTGAATCTCCAGTCCAAACTTCTTCGGGTTATACAGGAACGGGAGTTTGAACGAGTCGGTTCCAGTAACACGATTACGGTCGATGTTCGGATTATTGCGACTTCTAACCGTAATTTGAAAGAGTATATCGCCGCAGGTAAATTTCGCGAAGACCTTTTTTACCGTCTGAATGTCATCCCTGTTTATCTGCCGCCCCTGGATGACCGCAAGGAAGATATCCCCGTCCTGGTGCAACACTTTATCGAAAAGTACAATGAAGAAAACCACAAATCGGTCAAAGGCATAGACCCTTCAACCCTGAAACTTTTCATGAGATACAACTGGCCCGGTAATGTACGGGAACTGGAAAACCTGGTGGAGCGGGCGGTTGTCACCACCAAAAAAGACTACCTTGATGAGGATGATTTCCCGACCGAGCTGGCAATAGGTCAAATCGGCGAATCCCTGGCCGGTTTGCAGGTACCCATGAAACTTGAGGAAGGCAATAAATACCTGATTTTAAAAACTCTGGAAAAATTCAACGGCAATAAAACCAGGGCAGCCGAGGCTCTGGGTATTTCTACCCGGACAATCAGGAACAAATTGTCCGAATATCAGATAAAAGAGTAAAATATAACTCCTGATACCTCTCCGGTACATATTAAAGGCGGCGGGTAGTTTTCTGCCTTTAAAATAATCTGCTTCTGCCGATATTATTAAGAAAAGAATATTATTTTTTGTTTAATTTTCAAACAGTCACGTTGTAACTGGTGAAAAAAACCGGCTTATGGATTTTGCGACAATAATCGGCCTAGCGCTGGCGTTTGGTGCCGTCGTGGGTGGTTTCAATCTCGAAGGCGGCAGTCTTGAAGCAATCTTTCTGACCGCCCCGTTGCTTATTGTAATCGGCGGCACCCTTGGTGCCACCATCGTGACGACTTCGATGCGGACCGTTCAACAGGTCCCGGTGTATTTGAAAGTGGCTTTTTTCGGCCAGAGTTATTCTTCTAGTGACCTCATTGAAGCCATCGTCCACCTGGCTGAAAAAGCCCGGCGTGAAGGTATTCTCGGTCTGGAACCCGAACTAAAAGATATTCATGACCCTTTTTTCAGAAAAGCGATGCAACTGGTAATCGACGGAACCGAGATTACCGTTCTTCGTGAAATTTTGGAAACCGAAATAGCCTACATCGAAGAACGCCACAAGAGGGGCATTGTATTTTTCCAGAAAGCCGGTGGTTTTGCACCTACCCTGGGTATTCTCGGGACTGTATTGGGATTGGTGCATACCCTGGGGAGTACTTCCGATGCTTCGAAAATGGCTTCGGCCATTGCGGCGGCGTTTATAGCCACCCTGTGGGGAGTGGGTCTGGCCAACCTTTTTTTCCTGCCCGTATCGGACAAACTGCGGATGCGCCATGAAGAAGAAATGGCTTACCTGGAATTAATCATGGAGGGCATGGTAGCCATTCAATCAGGCGAAAACCCGCGTAATATTCGAACCCGTCTGCTTTCTTTCGTTGCGCCGCATCATCGTCGTCACAAGGACTGAACCCATGCGTCGTTCGCGCAGAAA
>CAZUAS010000083.1:0-12914 GCA_964618515.1 uncultured Ignavibacteriales bacterium
ACACCCTATCCTACACTCTTTCCCTACACGACGCTCTTCCGATCTTGACAAAAGATAAGTTAAATAATACTCAACCTGAAGATTTAATGGCAGTTACGGCTAAAAATCGAGTTCCTGAAATTGTCCGGAAGAAAAGAGATTTTCTGTTTAAACCCGCGGATAAAATCGAAAATATCCTGAAATGGACAACCGGTGATTATCAAAGTGGTCGCTTCAAAATTATGCTTTATCGATTTTTGACTGACCATATTCCTCTTATCAACTCCTGTATCTGGACCTGGGTAAGACTGGCATCGGCTCCGGGGAGTTACAAAATATCAGGGACTATGGATAAAATAGTCGAGGAAAAAGCTCGACGGAAGCTTGAAAAATTGTATGACCGCCTTTACAGTAATGCTCTGGGGAATAGAACCGGCGCTGTAAGCCTTTTGCCGATACTTTTCAGTGGTTTATTCAGAGATGGTCTTTTTGGCGGTTTTCTGACGGTTAATCGGGATTTCAGCGGTGTTGACCGCTTTCTGCCGATTGACAGCGTTGACCTGGTGTATGAGAGTGAAGGAATCAGGCCCGGTCTTTATCTTGTCCGGGGTGCACAACGCTGGAGTCTTGACCGGCCTGATTTCTATTATCTTTCCTTAAGTAATGACCCGGGCCAGCCGTTGGGGCGGTCAATATTAAAGTCGGTGCCGTTTATCAGCTACATTGAGCAACAGCTGGTCAATGATATGCAGAAAACCAGCCATAACTCCGGTTATCATCGACTTCATGTAAAAATTACCCCACCAGAGCGGATGGCCGGCGAATCGGACAATGCCTATACCGAGCGGATAAACGGATATTTTGACGCCACCGTCAGGATGATTAAAACCTGTGATATCGATGATAACCCGGTAACCTGGGATAACGTGGCTATTGAATATATCGGTCCTGATAAGTCCCGGGATATCAGCAACAGCTGGTTTATGAACCATCGGGCGATGATCGAGGATATTTGCGCCGGAACCAATCTTGCCCCGTACCTTCTGGGTTATTCCTTCGGGGCTACCACCACCTGGTCGCATTTCAAATTCGATGTTGTCATGCGCCAGGTGCGCTCGGTTCAAGCCGAAGTGGCGCGGTTTATGGAATGGGTGGGCAATATCGAATTGGCCCTGGGTAATTTTGAAGCGACCTGTCGTTTCGTATTTGACAACAGTTTTGCTTATCAGGCGATGGACAATGTCAACATTCAATCAGCCCGGGTGAATAATATCCTCAAATTATACGAGGCCGGTCTGATGGAGAAAAAAGCCGCCGAAGAAAAAGTCCGGGAGCTGATATAAACCTGAAACCGGCGACAATTGATGACTGGCGGCGCGGGTTGGAGGAGCCGGAGTATTTTGCCGCGGCATTCCTGGGGGTGGAACTTCACCCGGGCCAGGAAAAGTGGCTTCAAAATTCCATCGCCCGTGAGAATATTTTAGTGACCGGTAACCGCTGGGGTAAGTCATTCGTTGCGGCGGTTAAGCTTATTCATCGCGCTGTTTATCGCCTGCGCCCGCTGAGATATG
This sequence comes from uncultured Ignavibacteriales bacterium, assembly GCA_964618515.1. Taxonomy (GTDB): domain Bacteria; phylum Zixibacteria; class MSB-5A5; order GN15; family FEB-12; genus JAFGNW01. The sequence continues at coordinate 1,551 of CAZUAS010000083.1, forward strand.
ATAGAGCCGGACGTTACCGGGCGGTATCCGCCTCGATTACACAGGACCAGGCTAATCTTATATTCAACCAGGTGGTACGCCTGGTACGACAGTCGCCGACTATTGAGCCGCTGGTCGAAGGGCTAAAGCGGACGCCCTATCCCTGTCTGACGATGATAAATGGAGCTACGATTGAAGCTCGTTCCACCCAGAACCGGGGGGAGTACCTGCTGGGTAATGATTACGACCTGTTCATTTTTGACGAGGTCGCTTTTGAAACCGACCCGGAATATGTTGTTGAGGAAGTTATCATGATGCGGCTGGCTGACCGGGAAGGCAAGCTCGATTTGGTTTCCACACCTAACGGCAAGAACTGGTTTTACCGCCGGGCGAGAGATATTATCGAAGGAAAACGACCGGGCTATTTCCAGTCCGGCGACAGCCGGGAGAATAAGTTTATCTCCCGGGAGTTCCTCGCAGAGAGAGTCAGTTATTTTTCCGACGCCCGGTTGCAGCAGAATATCATGGGGCAATTTGTGGATTGCGGTGGTGAAATTTTGAAAGGCGAGTATGTTGATAGGGCAATGGATAATTATGAGAAAGCCGCGGAATATTTTGAAAAAGGCAAAACCGTTTTCATAAACGGTTGGGACCTGGCGCGTAAACAGACGGCCACAGTGGGTATTACCATTGAAATTGCGAACGAAAGAATCAGGGTGGTGGCGCTGGAACGCCTGAAAAAATTTGACTGGGAAGTTATCCTTGAGAAAATACGAAAGAGGCAGGAGCAATATCCGGGACGGCTGGTGGTGGATGCTACCGGACTGGGGGATGTTATCGTCGAGCAACTGGCCGATTATAAACCGGAAGCGGTAATATTCACGCCGGCCACCAAAGCGGAACTTCTGACCAACGTGGAACTGCTTCACGCCCGGGGTAAAATATTTTATGAACGGTGGGAACTGCCCGAAGCTCCCGGGAAAATATGGTCCTTCGAAGATGAACTTCGCCAGGCCCGCTGGGACAACAACAGCGCCTGTGATTCCCTGATGGCGCTGGCGCTGGCGCTCTGGCCGTTGCGCCGGAGGAACCGCCCGTCGATTTCTCCCCGGGTGGGACGGGTATAAAAAAAGAAAAGCCTTTTGAGGGAAGGGCTCAAAAGGCTGAGAAGGGAGGTGGGTTGGGGTAATTTTTTTATTTTATGTTTTTCCGCCGCTTAAGATATAATCCTCCCAGGCCGGCGGCGAGGAGTATCAGGGTCGAAGGCTCCGGGATATCGTCTAGAGGGTTACCCGGATTATCGTTGTTCGGGGCAATATTATTGTTGTGGTTGCAGGTGATATCCTTATGGTCGATAAACTTTACGTCGTTATTGGGTTTACTTGGGTATGTAAAGCCGTAGACATCGGAAAAAGTAATCGAAAGAACCAGGATAAATATTATTGCCGCCAGTATCCATTTGAAAGAAAAGTGCTCTTTACTTTTATAAACGGTCATTGGTCTATCCTCAACAACTTAATTTAATAATTCATCATTATATAAAGCAAAGGTTGTGCCTGAAACAAAAACAGACCTTTGTTGGTTTGGTGTATCATATTGGAAGAAAATAAGTTAAAGATAAAAATGGGGTATTGTCCCCATATTTTGTTTCTATATAAAGTAGCATTTAATTGCACAAAATCAGTGTCGCTTCAACATAGATAAAGAACAGGGCCGGTTAGTAAACAACGGGAGGTTTTATGGAATCAAGTTTGGGGCGTATCACCGCCAAGCTGGCCGAGAAAGCCGAAGAGATATCAGCCGGCCTGATTGACCTTATCAATCGCAATATCAATCCGCCGACGCCGGTCGGGCCGGAGGATGTTCATATAAGGACGATGTTCATCGTCTCCGACCAGGTCAATAGTTATGGCGGTCGTTTTCCCGCCGACGAACATGAACGGCTGGCGCATCTTCTGGTTGATTCTCCGGTCATGGTGGGTCACCGCAAGGACCGTTTGCCGGTCGGACGAAATTTTCATGCCGTTACGGTAGAGAAGGATAATCAGCACTGGGTTAAAAGTTATTTTTACTGGTTGAGAAACGCCCTGGGTGCCGGTGACCTAAAAGATAATATTGACGGCGGCATATATAAGGAGTGCTCCATCGGGTTTACCTTCCAGTTTCCGGAATGCTCGGTTTGCGGTCGTGATATTCGCCTCTGTGAACATGAACCACTGCAGAAATATAAGCAGAACGGTCTTGAAATTAGCTGTCATTTTAATTATCGCAAAATCGAACGTGTGCTCGAAACCTCGCTGGTTTACAGGGGAGCTCTGCCGGATACGGAAATATCGCGTGAATTGAAAGTGGAAAAGATGACCATGAATTTCACCGATAAGGAACCAAAACTGAAAGCTGTCGGTACAGTCGAGGTAAAAAGGCTGGCCGGAGCCGACAGCCGGTTTTTAATAGTGCCGTATTATGAATCTCTGCCGGTTAGGCTGATACGGGATGAAAACGGCTTCCGGGTCGAAAAAAGCACAAATGGTTCGCGAATTGGTGAAATAGCGGCTAAATTCCCCCTCCATGATGTAGTTGTTGCCGATGATTTCACTATCGGGGAAACGCTCTGGGGTCGCCTGGTCGGCTACCGGGGCAAAGAGCGCTGTTCTCTTCCGCAACTCGAAAAATACCTTTCGAAGAAAAGCAGTCCGGTCAGCCGGGTGGTCTTGATGCTGTTTCCACATGGCAGGGTGATGTGCCGCCAGGCGTCCGCTGACAAAACCACTTATGAGGTACGGGTCATTCCTTTCAGATATGTCAGCGGATATGAATTGATGGCGCATATCCCGGACATCATGACCCGACGCGGAGTGGAAATCTGGCCCTGTGAAAATGGCAAGGTGGCAACGACCGGTTATCATTTCTGCCCGGACAGTGAACTGACCGCCCCGGCGGGTGGTTATATCTTGGAAACTTCAGTCAACTCACCGGATAAGCGTCTGAAAATTGAACACGAGGATATCAAGGAAATTTACCTGCTTCGTCAATTTGACCTGCGACGGCTGTCGCATGGGGGGCGCTTCCTGGCGGATAAAGATAACCGCGATGACGACACCTCTTTCATGTCGAGTAGCTGTCTTCGGGGTCATATCGATAATATCCGCCGTGAGGGTGACTGCCTGCAATTGACCCTCCGGGGTATTCTGGACGGGATTTTTAATATACGGGAGGTCAAACTGGATGGTCAAAAACGGTTCTTGTTTTATCTACTCGCTCCTGAAAAATGAAAGACTCATCTTATGTCGTCCGTTTTGAAAGGAATAGTCGCTGTTTTGAATAAATTCGGGTCGTTTTTGAAGATGGGGGAAGATATGCTGACATTTAAAAGCCGGTCAATTGTTCACCAGGGTATTCAGTTATTGAAACTGGTGGTTGTTATTTTCGGAATTGCCGCGGCTTATTTTATGACTATCCAGTCTTTAAAAGTCGAGCTGGCAGAAAAAGCCGAACGGGTCATGGTCGAAACCCTCGACAAAAAACTGACCAATTTTGAGGTGTTACTCAGGGAAGGGGTGGTTAGTAAAGACCAGTTTCACCGTTTTTCTCAAGAAGTGGACCGGCGGCTTGGCCGCATAGAATATTTTTTGATTGATAAACCAGGAGAGAAAATTGGAAAAAGATAATCCGGAAAAAAGTTATCTCGCCGAACTACTGGCGTCCCTCAATGAACGAAATATGTCAGGGATTGATTTTGACTACCTCAAGAAGTGGTTGGCAACAACCATCACAAAAGAAGAAGCATATGAAACCTTACTGGCCCAGCTGTCAGTTATGAAAGAAGACTATCAACAGCGGATTGCAGGTATGGTTAAAGCCATGGCGGCGGTCGACCGCAACCGGGATAACCGGCGGCAAGCCCTGGAGCTGGTGGACGGTCTTAAGGATATGACGGGGAAAGAACTGGTTACCTGTTACCGGAAAACTTCAGCCCGGTTTCGCGATATGTTCCCGGCCAGTTTTGGTTTGCCGACAAGCGGTCACAAAACAAAATCGGGTTTGAAAAGCTGGAACGATTACAAATAAACTGGTGGGACTGGCTGTCCCGGCCCGGTGGGAGAATGTTTCCCGGCCTTTTTATTTTTATAAAGCAAAGGAGAATTTTGATGTCTGTAAGAGAACAGAATCTGGATACACTCGCCCCGATACTGGCGACATTTAAAATCGAACAGGACGGCGGCGTGGACCAGCTCAAGGATGCTGATATCGGTTGTCCCGTAACATTGACCGGCAATAATGAAGTCGGTCCAATCGGCGATAATGAACAGTTGCTGGGCAAGCTGATCAGCCTGACGCTGTCCGACCATGACGACGGCGAGCGCCTGGCGACGGTGCAAATCGGGGGGATTTGCCGCCTGCCCATATCCGCCACCTATCCGGTGGTCGGTAATCGGGTGGTGGGCGGAGCTAATGCTACGGTCAGGCAGGCTCCCGTCCTCACGGCCTATGACCCTGCCGGAGGCAATATCGCTCGCGGGACGGTGCTCGAAGTTAACGGCACCACTGATTGCATAATCCTTCTTAATTAACGAGGTACGACATGGATTTTAATCAATTTATAAATTCGGCGGCATTTGCCGGTCTGAACCGTGAGGAGAATATGGAAATTCCTCTCGGTCGCATAGACCTGACGCGGGCGGCGGAAATCGAAGTCAATCGGGAATTGTACCATGAAGCCGAAAGCCGGGGCATGACTCTCTCGGAACTGCTTGAGTGTGAAGAGTATGACCCGTCGCCGATAGATAGTCCGCTTGATGCCTTCGAAAGGCAACTGGCGCTGGCCGGTGTGCGCCTGAGCGGTAAATCACCCACCACCGTCGAACAGTTTTACCAGAAAGCCCCCGGCCTTCTCCCGGAATTCATGATGCGGGAAATCAAGAAAGGCCAGGCGATGCGCCCGGAGCTGATGCAACTTATCGCCAACAGCACCACCGTTGCCAGTAATCGTTATACCCCGTTCTTTATCGATACCTCCGATAACAGCCGCTTTACCCTGCGTCCGCTGGGTGAAGGGGTTGAAATACCCCAGCTTTTGGTCGGCGAACAGACGCACGCTGTTACTGTGGCCGATTACGGTTTAGCTTTGAAAACCAGTTACAAGGCACTTCGCTATCGTTCCAGTTCACAGTTCCGGGTTCTTCTATGGTATATCGGTTTCAAGATGCAGAGCGATAAAATCGCCATGGTGGTCAACTGCCTGATAAATGGTGACGGTAACGACAACGGGGCACGACTGATAAATTCCGCCGCCAGCGGAACTCTCGATTATGACGATATTATTTCCCTGTGGGCGGAGTTTGCACCATTCGAGATGAATACCCTGGTCTGCCACATTAACTCCCTTAAAACCATCCTTGGCCTGGAAGAATTTCGGGATCCGATGGCCGGTTACCGTTTCCAGAAGAAAGGTGATTTACTCAGTCCCCTGGGAGCGACTTTGATACGCTCTGATGAAGTTCCCACCGACTATGTTATCGGTCTTGATAACCGTTTTTCGGTGGAGGAAGTCATCACGCAACCGTTGATGATCGAGTACGACAAGATTATCGAGCAGCGTTTTGAGGAAGCCGTTATCACGGAATCGGTCACTTATGCGAAAATTATCAAGGATGCGGCGGTAATTCTGGATACGGTGTATTCATAATTAACGGTTGAAGAAAGCGGGCTTGAAAATAATCAGGCCCGCTTGCGGAAAAGGGTAAAAATGCAAAAAAAATTAACCGAAACATCGTCGACTATTGGCCTGGGTTTGCCGGCCGGACGGAAGCTTTTCAAGGTGACCAGCGGACAATACAGCGGCCGCCTGGTGGCAATCGTGCAGAGCGGACCTAATAATATCAAGCTGGCTTATGCCGATAAACCGTATTCTTCCTGGTCCGAATGGCTGAGTGTCGCCGATGATTGCGCCGAAACGGCTTTTGACGCCCTGATAGATGCCGAGGGAAATATCCGGGTGGTTTACCCGGAGCTCAATACGTTTTACCTGGTATCCAGAAAACTGACATTTTCCGGGGGAAACTGGACAGTCGGTGCCAAGGTGGTTATTTATAACGGTGCCGCTTGCTACCATCCCACCCTCGCTGTCGAACCGGGTGGAAAATTGTGGGTGGGGTATTCACGTTTCTTATCCCCCAATAAACAGGTCTATGTGAAGGCATCCGAGGATGGCGGTGTCACTTGGGGCGGCGGTGTCGCCGATGCTGGGGAACCGATTTCCACCGGCGCTTTGTATGCTTATTCCAAAGTAGTGGTTGGTCTTAATCATGTTCATGTCATTTACACCCTGGCCGGAAATCAGATTTCTATCCGTTCGCGGCCATTGTCCGGGGGCGGCTGGTCGGAGATTTACAATATTGCCACCGGAAGTAGTTTGATGGCCGATTTTGATGCGGCGGTCGGAGCCGATGGTTTGCTGGCGGTGGTTTTCAGTCACACCCATCTTGATTATAGGGAGTTCGACGGCATGAACTGGGGCGCCGTCGTTACTCTTGACAGTGAAGCCGGCGAATCCCCCCAGGTTTTCTTTCGTGAAAATATTCCGGTGGTCGTTTATCTGGCCGCCTGGTCGGGATTGCAGAAAATAATCAAGTATACCGACCGGCAGTCGGGAATCTTCGCCGAACCGAAACATCTCGATAACCGTGCCCGTGCGTTCGACAGTGTTGTGTTGTATGACAAGATATCTGCCGGCTATGCCGACCGTACTGCCCAGGCGGCCAGCTGGAATGTCGCCGATGTCTACCACCCGGTTTCCGGCTGCCTGGTTAAAAGCGCCGGTGATATCATCTATCTGGGAATGGCGGACAAATTTCGTTATTTGGAAATGACTTTGTCCACCACCGGTAGCGGCGGTACGGTTCAATTCAGCTACTGGGATGGGACCAACTGGAAAGCCTTCACGCCCACCGGCAATAATTCCAATCTCGAAGCTCCGACGGTGTCACTGGTTCTCTGGACTGATTACGATGACCTTCCCCAGGACTGGCAGAAAAAAAATGTTAACGGTCTGAACCGGTTCTGGGTAAAGATTGAGGTCGCTTCCGATTACAGCATTGGACCGGTGGCCAGCCAGGTATCGGCGGTAGCCGCAGTCGAAACCATCATCTTCAGGAGGTAGCCGTGTCTTATACGAATATCGAGCAAGTACGCCATCATCTTCCGGAAACAGGCATTGTCGGCCAGAGAATCTATGACCAGAAATTCATTTTGAAAAACGATGATTACCTGCCGTTTTACAGCGGGGCGGTCGAGGAGTCGTCGTTTTTTGTCAAGTCCCTGCGTGCAGACATCCTGGAGAGGAAAACTCTTACCTTGCAGGGTGGTTCGAATCTGGTGGCCAACGGGCCGCTGGTGCCGGGGTCGGTGGTGGTGGCTTCGGATAGTTCCCTGGGTACGCTTTATGTCGAAAACAAGGATTACAGTATCGACTATACCTCGGGGGAATTACTTATAAAAGAGAACGGAGAACTTTCGGAGGGACAGACCGTCACAGTCTGGCTGGCGAGATTCACGGTTTATACCGCCGGGGTCGATTTTCAACTGGCGGCCGGGCGGGGAGAAATCCGGCGGCTGGTCAGTGGCGGGATCGCTTCGGGAGAAATAGTATTCCTGGATTACAGCCCGGTTAATAAAAGTTGGAATGACGACCTTCTGAAAAATGCGGTTCAGGAAGCGAACGGCATGGTGGCGCGGGAGGTTGACCCGGAAAGGCAGTTTGGTGCCGACCCGGCTCTGGTCTCGGCGGCGACTTACAAAGCCCTGGCAATAATATGCCGTGTCGCCGCCGCCAGGGAGTTGTCGATGTTTCAGGGAAGTGAAAAGAAAGCCCTGGCCTGGTTGCAACTGGGCGGGGAATATACCGGGCTGAGCGATATGTTGATTAAATCATTCCGCACTCCGTTCCCGCGTCCCAAGGTGCCGGTTAAAAGTTAGGAGTAAATGAGTATGTTATCCGGATTGGAAAAATTGAAAACCCGCCGTGCCTGGCTGGTACCCAATTTCATGGTTTGGGGTTTGCCCGGCCTGGGAGATTTGGAATTCCTGGTGGTTGAAAAAGTCGGCACGGTCCGAAGTGTTTTTTTCGGCAGGACCGATATTGTCGATACGGTTCAGGAAGTTGCATACAGTCAGCTGACCGACCATCGCGGCAACCAGTTACCTGCTGTTATAAACACCCCGCTGGTCATTCCCCGGTGTAAAAGCGAGGCGATGGTTTATGTTATCGGTCAGGAGGCGGACACCGGCTTCAAGATTGCCCGTTCTTCAGCAACTGACCACCCGGCCACGGCCGACCTTCTGATTATGGAGATGGGTAATTAAAATGAAAGACAAAAAGAATCGGGATATTTCAGAGGAAGATAAAAATACTCTTGATCACCTTATTGCAAAACATACCCGGATCCTGCTGGATAAACCTGATAAAAATGTCAAGATAGGAGATTTGATAAAATTGATGGCATTCAGAATGAAACTGGCGCCGGGCGATACCGACCGGAAAAAACTTCTACAGTTGCTGGAAAAAGTCCGTCGGGAAAAATTGGCCGAAGATGACAGTACCCCGCCCAAAGAAAAGAAAACCATAAAAGAAAAAGTAGCCCCCGAGAAATAATGTTTTCAACTTTTTTTTAAATTCGGAGAGAAAGAAATGAGAATAATTCTCATACTGCTTCTCATAACCGGGTCGCTTACGGCCGGTGATACGTTCAAAACACAGGTGACCTCGGGGACGGACGATGCCAAGGTGTACGGGAGTAATTTGTCCACGAGCGAAATCGATGCTGTGGTGGGTTACACGGGAAGTTACCGCTGTGACTATCTGGCTCGCTTCGGGGAGGTGCCGATACCGCCGGAAGCGACCATTGACAGTGCCTTTCTGAGTCTTCACAGCAGTACCGCTCAGAGCGGGACGGTGTGTAACAGCCTTATTTATGCCGAGGATACCGGTAACGCCGCAACTTTTTCCACGTGGAATGATTACAACAGCCGTTTACTCAGCGACCAGGCGGTTGCCTGGAATAATATCCCGGCTCATACGGCGGCGGTCTGGTACCGGACCCCGGATATAAAGAATGTAATTCAGGAGATAGTCGACCGGAGTGACTGGTCCGGCGGTAACGCTCTGGCGGTGTTTATCAAGGATAACAATTCCGACGGTGGGGCGTATCGCAGGTTCTTCCAGTATGAGCGTCCGGGCAGCAATGGCGCCTCGGCCTGCTCATTGCTGGTTTTCTACACGGAAAACTCGGCCGGCACGAAGGTGCCAGCGCGGCGGAGACGGCTGACGCAGGCTGTTTTATCGCAGCGCCAACAGCCGATTCACGATGCCGGGTATCCATCCGAATGGTCCATAATTTATATTGTTGTAAATTCAGGGAGTAATGATGAGAAGGCTAAGAGTTGTTCTGCTGGCGGTTTTCCTGCCCGTATGTATAAAGGCCGGAGGAATCGTTAATAATTCGACGGTATCGGTGACGGGGGAAGATTCTATTTCGTTCACTTTCTACAACCTCGATAGTCTGGGACAGAATATCGGTGGTCTGGATACTACTTTTATCATGGTTCGCAACGGCGCCGGGGACTCGATTTTCAGTGAAATCGTGGCCGGTGTTTCCGGCCGCGTGAAAAGACACGTTGTTTCATCGGACACGACTTATAGCTGGACAGCCCTGGTGGCGGATATTGATGGAGCGGGAACTCCGGGAGTGTACTCGGTTGCCATCGTGGCTTTTTCCGACGCCACCGGTGGCTGGTTGAAATCGCCCCGAGCCGACTTTTTTCAACTGGTGGACTGGGAACTGGATAATATGGGTGATTCCTGCGGCCTGGCGGCAACCGCCGCCGCCACCGCTGTGGACAGCCTTAAAAAAGTCCTGGACAGTGTTTATGCCGTACTGGATACGCTGCAGGCCGGGTTCGGTTCCCAGGCCATACATGATGTAAATATGGCCCAGTTGTCCGGCGACGCCCAGGCGGCCAATTCCCTGGAGTCTATGCTCGATGGTACCGGGGGCGGGACCATGATTCTCTCCAAGCTCAAAATAATCTCCGTTGACACCGGCCTGGTGATAAAGGGCTTGGGTGGCGCTCCAGGGATTTATATCGAGGGAGGCTCCTCAGGCAATGCCGTGGAATTTCACGGCGGCTCGGTAATCGGTGACGGAATAAAGATTGTCACCAACGAAGGTGACGGTATTGATGTCGCGGGTAACGGCACCGGTTATTACGATATCAAAGGTGATATTCATGGCGCCATCGATACCCTCCTGAAACCGCCCGATTCCATAGCCATATATTTTAACGATAAAGCCATGCTGGCGTCACTGACGGCTGATTCGGTGCTGGCCGACTCATTGAGTTATCGCGGCTCCGGCGGCAGTGGTGATTCCAGCGCGATCGCCCGATGGGTCTGGAATACACCCCAGGCCAATCATGGACTCGATGGTACCTTTGGCAGGTATCTTGATACGGAGATTTCCGGTCTCGGCGCCGGTTCCGGGATTTATGCTTATTCGCTTTTAACCTATGACACTTTAATAAGTCAGGTTATACCCGGTGTCAATCTGACGGTACGTAACAGCGGACAAACCGCTCTGGTGGCGGTCGGCCGAACCGGTAGTGACGGTCTGGTTACATTCAATCTTGACGATGATAGTTTCATGGTGATGGCGTCTGCCCCGGGTTACATTTTCGAATCAAGTAAAATAATATTTGTCAGCGGAGCCGGAACGGACACCCTTTTCGGTCACCGCTTTGACCCCGGCACACCGACATCCCCGGAACTATGCCGGGTTTACGGTCATCTATATGATTTAAAGGGTCAACCGGTTACCGGTGCCACAGTAGCAGCCTTGCTGCCCCAGGGAGTCACACAAAGTGGCGGCAAAGTAATTTCACCTTTTACGATTATCGTTGCTACCGACAGCAGTGGCTATTTTTTTCTGGACCTGATACCTTCCGATTCCTTGCTCTCTGATGACACCAGCTATGAGTTTACGATTCATAACGAGGACGGGACTATATTTCGCCGTCGTTTAAAAATACCGGCTTTGAGCAGCTGGCAGCTAGAGTGGTGATAATGATTGGTGTATATAAAAAAAGCCGCCCGGGAGGGCGGCTTTTTCTATAAATTCCTGAAATCAGTAACAAGGTTCGTCGGAGCTCCCGAAAAGATAATTCATGAAATACACGATATCGGTAATATTTATATAGTTGTCGCAGTTGGCGTCAGCCCGACCGGCGCCGCCAACAGGGGCGGGACCACCTCTGGCAATGAATTCAATAAGGTACATAAGGTCAACAATATCTACGGCGTCGTCGTTATTGTAATCGCCTTTTTCATAGTTA
>CAZUAS010000084.1:0-12405 GCA_964618515.1 uncultured Ignavibacteriales bacterium
CGCGATAATGAGCGGTGACTGGAGTTCAGACGTGTGCTCTTCCGATCTTTCCCCGCGAAATTCCCAATTCTTTCCGGGCTTAAGCCACCCGGAGAAAAAACCCGTATGAGCTTTAAAAGCATCTTCAAAATCATCGTTGATATCATGCTGATACCCGAGAGTTACTCCGGCCCGATTCGGCCAGATGCGGGTCACATAAACAGCCTGGCTCAGGTTATCGGTCGCCACCAGGTCACTGTCGGAACTGGTGCGGTCAAAATAGAAACCATACCGGACCGAGTAGTTCATCGGCAGTTTTACCGTAACGCCGCCCCAGACTGTATTGGCGCTGATTTTAAAATCCGTTTCATCGTACCTGGTTTCAAAATGCTGAAAACCACCGGACAAAATCAGCCGCTCGAAACGGGGTATTGCGGCAACCGCCACGACCCTGTATTTATAACGTACCTGGTCACGCCAGGATTTTTCTTCGTCGTTGAAAGCGGCTCCCCGGTAGTCGGCCTGAAGCATCCGCCCGCGATAGTTAATCCTGACACCGGCATTATAATCCGTCTGAGTATAATCCAGCCTGACGGGTACCGCAGGCCGGCTTAAATCGAACAGGTCGGACATCCTGCCGGATTTGCCTGTGTATGTTCCACCGCCGAATAAAGTTATATACTTGAGGGGTATTAACCACAGGGAAGCCCCCGTCTGATGACGCCGGGTATAAGTACGACCGTTGAAATCATATATCCGACGATACTGATGATTGTTGACCCGTAATCCGAACAAACCGCTTTTCTCGACTGCCAAATTCAGAATGCGATTGTTGAGAGTTAAATTCTTTAAATCAGCGTTCAGACGAATACCGTTATTAAACCGATAACTAAAATTTTCCAGCGTCAAACCAAAACCTTCATACTGGTTGAAAGCCGCGTGCTGAACCGCCCGGCTGCCTTCCTCATCCATCAGCGTATAGCCTATTTTCACTTTCCCCGTCCCCTCACCGGCTATAACACCGGCTACCGGTATAACTATGAACATAAGCCATATTATCATTAATAAATCTTTTTTCATAGCCTCCTCCTCACTGATTGATAATATGGCAGCCGGACTGATAACAGTCCGGAAAAAGTTTATTGCCCAGATCCGGGTCAAGGAAAAGTTTATTGTCATAGGAGCCATGAATTTCGCTGTGGCAATCCACGCAGGCCAGCTTGGCACCAAGTCCGGAATGACGGGTGCGATGCCCGGGCGGGACGCCATGGCATTGCAGGCAGGTACCGTTTTCTGGTTGCTTTAACAACCGGTCATTAGGAGAACCATGGGATTCGTGGCATTCCGTACAGCCGCCGCCGTTCACCAGGTGAGTATACACCACCGGGTGTTCGTAAAGAAAAGGTCCGGCATAATCGGTATGACATCGCTGACATTGCCAGTCATGACCTACCGCCAGCGAGGGACTTTTTATGTCGTCGACGGAATGACAATCGGTACAGCGGATATTAGATGATTGCAGAGGATGATTCGAACGGCGGTGAAATTCCGAGGCGACCTCTGTATGGCAGGTCAGACAAAACTCCTGACCAGCATCCTTCACCAAATATTTGGAAGTATTGTTATGGATGGTATGACAATCAAGACAGCTTACATTTCTTCGGTTATGAGGGTCATTGGTTACCATTGTCTGCTGGTGAGGTGTTAAATGGCAGTCGCCGCATACCTTGGCCTGGTCTATCAAAGACAGGGCTCCAAGCTTGATAATGGTTTCAGCCGAAGGTTCCTCCAAATGCTTTTCCCAGCCCTCGTGACAGCTGATACAACCTACCACGATTGAGGATTTCATTTCCCGATCGGAACTCAGGCGATGAGCCGAACCGGCCAGCGAGGTTTCATAACCTTCATGGCAGTCCAGGCAGGTCGCCGATTGCTCTTCCAGTTCCTGGCGGCTATATTGAGGAGATGACAGGGACAGGCTGAAGGCTGTCATCAATACCGGAACAGTCAATTTTATTACTCGAAATATTTTTCCCCTGAACATTGTATCCTCAGAATTTATTAATGCTCATTATTTCTATCAGTTAAAATGATGATAATTTATTTATAGGCTATTTTAATTTGAATTTCTTTCTGCTGTCTTTTTTTTATTCAATATTTCCTTCTAACTCACTCCTGTCAATCTCTTTGACAAATATTGGAAACTGTCATGAAAATGTCAACAATATTCATCTTATTAGTCCAAAATAATTTCACTAACTTGCCTGTTTACATAATGTTACAAAGTTATATTTTTTACTAAAATGTAAATTATATAAAAAGGTATCATTAGCTACGTTAAAATATTTAACCGCTTGCCGGAGTTCGTCTATCGTCAATTGATTAAATCAGAATCTCGCGATTGTTTAAATTCAGCTCTTAATAATGTCGGCACAATAAGCCACCGGCCCAGCTCCGATTTCAATAAGCCCGTCATCGCGCTCGACTACTTCATACCCGGTTTTGCCTGTATGGTAATCATATACTTCCAACCCGAAAGCATCAGCATTTCTGGCCATTATTAAAACCTACAGGTATCATAAAAAAACAAAAACCGCAGGGACTCAAAAAAGAGGGTCTTAAACCTAAATGAAAATCGGTTTTATTTTTAACGGAAACAAATCTCTTGCAACCAAATCAAGAATACTGGTTATGATAATATAGTGGCATATCAATATAAATATACTTTTTCATTAATTAGCCGAACAAAAACTTATTATTTAAAGCAACTAAGCTGAATATTAACTGAATCAAAAGAAAGAAGTTTTTGACTTATTAGTCATGTACCGGAAAGAGTTAAACAGAGGTTTATAAGGTCCTGAAATTACATGAGTTAAGACACCATAGGGCTTTTTTTTAATGAAAACTGTATCCACATAGGAAAACTATTGAGGGCAAAAGTCTTTATAACCCATAAAAATACCACGATTACTATTGACAAATACATAGAGATATTATATCTTTCCTTAACTTTGTGAAATTAATCACAATATCCGAGGTTGATTTGAAAAATTCAATGGTAGTAATCGTCGAACGGAAGGACTTTCAAAATCTTTTTGATGTCCTCAGTAAACTGGGTTATCAAATTTCAGGCCCCACGCTTAGAGATAACGCCGTGATTTATGACAATATTTCATCGGTCGAAGACCTGCCTGTCGGCTGGACCGACCATCAGGAAGGCGGCCGTTATCGTCTGGAGCAAACTAACAAAAAAAGTCTTTTTGCCTATGTTGTTGGTCCGCATAACTGGAAAAAAATTCTATATCCGGCAGAGCACACTTTTATCCAGGTCAAACGGAATGGCTTGAAACTGGAAATCACCAGTGCTGAGAAGAAACCACCAAAATCAGCCCTGATTGGTGTCCGTCCCTGTGAATTACAAGCCCTGGTAATTTATGACAAGGTCCTTAAAGATGGTCCGTATCCCGCGACATCATATTTACAACGGCGCCAAGACCTCTTTATAGTCGCGGTCAACTGCGTCAATCCCGGCGGCACCTGCTTCTGCGCTTCCATGAATACCGGCCCGAAAGCAACGAGCGGTTTTGACCTTGCCCTGACCGAAATTATCAACAACGAACGTCACTATTTCGTGGTGGAAACCGGTTCGAAACTTGGAGCCGACCTTTTAAAGGAAATTCCCAATAAAGAAGCCGGCACCGAAGAAATCCAGGCTGCCGATAAAGCCCTGCAAAAAGCCGCCGCCAGAATGGGACGTACCCTTGATACTAAAGGTATTCATGACTTGCTTTATCGTCATTTCGATGACCCGCACTGGGGTGAAATAACAAAACGTTGTTTGACCTGTGGCAATTGCACCATGGTTTGTCCCACCTGCTTTTGTGTCAACGTCGAGGATACGACCAGTCTTGACGGTCGACAGGCGGAACGCTTACGTAAATGGGATTCATGTTTTACAGTCGGTTTTTCATATATTCACGGCGGCAGTATTCGCGCCACGGAAACCTCACGTTATCGACAATGGATGATGCATAAACTGTCATACTGGCAAAATCAGTTCGGCACCCTTGGATGTGTCGGCTGCGGCCGGTGTATTACCTGGTGTCCGGTCGGTATTGACATAACCGAAGAAGCGGCGTATTTTCGTAAAAATGATAAATGATCTTATCTTAAAAAAGAGGACTTAAACCATGGAAAATCTTGAGCGCATTTTGAAAGAACATCCTTTCCTGGCCGGCCTGGAAGATAAATATATTAAGCTCCTGGTAGGGTGTGCATCCAACGTAGCTTTCAAAGCCGGGGAATACATTTTTCGTGAGGGCGAGGATGCCAATCAATTCTATTTCATTCGCCACGGTAAAGTAAAAGTCGAAACTTATATTCCCCAGCAGGGATCGATTATTATCCGCACCCGTGGAGAGGGTGACATTTTCGGCTGGTCATGGCTGGTTCCCCCGTATAAATGGCATTTTGATGCCCGGGCGGTGGAGTTAACCAGAGCCATTGCTCTCGATGGCAAGTGCCTTCGTACCAAGTGCGAAGAAGACCATGATCTCGGTTATGAAATCATGAAGAGATTTTCCTTAATAATTGCCGAAAGGCTGGAACAAACCCGTTTGCAACTTCTAGATGTTTATGGCAACAGCACAAAAAAATAATAGTCTTTTACCTCGAGGTGCCGCCGATGAGATGCTCATCGATTTGTTCTCTATTCGCCGGACGGTGAAAGAGACATTCGATACTTTCTCGTTGGAGCTGGAACCTCAATACGGTGAAAAAAGTTTTACTTTCGCTCCTGGACAATTCAATATGCTGTATGTGTACGGTGTGGGCGAAGTTCCTATATCCATCAGTGGTGACCCGACCAGGCATAAAAGCCTGATTCATACCACCCGCGAGGTCGGTACGGTCACCCGGGCTATGCGAAAGTTAAAAGTTGGTGATACGCTCGGTGTTAGAGGACCCTATGGCAGCAGCTGGCCGGTTGAAAAAGCCATCGGTTGCGACGTTGTCATTGTCGCCGGGGGTATCGGCCTGGCACCCCTGCGTCCGGTCATTTATTACATCCTGTCCCAAAGGGAAAAATACGGCAAGGTCGTCCTTTTATACGGCACCCGTACACCGGAGGATATCCTTTTCCGTAAAGACCTGGAAAAATGGCGCGGCCGTTTTGACCTTGAGACCCATCTGACGGTTGACCGGGCTACCGGAAGCTGGCACGGCAATGTCGGTGTGGTAACCACTTTAATCGGCCGGGCTCCTTTTGACCCTCTTAATTGCATTGCCATGGTTTGCGGACCGGAAATAATGATGCGCTTCACCGTCCTGGAATTGCAGAAACGCGGTGTGGAAGATGATAAAATATTCATTTCCATGGAAAGAAATATGAAATGCGGCATTGGCCTGTGCGGTCATTGCCAGTTAGGTCCCACCTTTGTATGTAAGGAGGGTCCGGTTTATACTTACAAGAATTTAAAAGATGTCTTCTTAAAGCGAGAAATGTAACATGACTCCTAAGACCAAACCAAAACTCGCCGTCTGGAAATTCGCTTCCTGTGACGGCTGTCAACTATCGCTTTTGGACTGTGAAGACGAACTACTGGCGGTTGCCAATGCCGTGCATATCGCCTATTTCCCCGAAGCCTCACGGGCGGTTGCCAAAGGGCCGTATGATATCTCCATGGTAGAAGGCTCCATCACCACCCCCCATGACGCCGAACGCATACATAAAATAAGACGCATGTCCAAATACCTCATAACCATCGGTGCCTGTGCCACCGCCGGCGGTATTCAGGCTCTGCGCAATTTCAAAGACGTTAAAGATTTCATTTCCATTGTCTATGCCCATCCGGAATATATCGAGACGCTTAACAAATCGACCCCTATTGCCGACCATGTCTTTGTCGATTTCGAGTTACGCGGCTGTCCCATTAACAAATATCAACTGCTCGAAGTTGTCAATGCTCTCTTAAACGGTCGAAAACCCAATATCCCCAACTACAGTGTCTGTATCGAATGCAAGAGAAAGGGCAATGTCTGTGTAATGGTCGCTTCAGGAATCCCCTGTATGGGACCGGTTACCCAGGCCGGTTGCGGAGCCATCTGCCCTTCATATAACCGCGGCTGCTACAACTGTTTTGGACCTAAAGAAACGCCCAACACCTCTTCCCTGGCCGCCCTTTATGAAAAGCTGAACGTTTCCCATGACGACATTGTCAGGATGTTCCGGACTTTCAACGCTTATTCCGAGCCTTTCCGGAAAGAGAGTGAAATGTATGAAAAATAAAACTATCAAGGTTGACCTTTTGGCCCGTGTCGAAGGTGAAGGCCAGCTCTATGTCAGGATAAAGAACGATACCGTTGCAGACGTAAAATTCAGCATCATCGAACCGCCGCGCTTTTACGAAGCCTTTTTAAGAGGCCGTAAATTCACGGAAGCTCCCGATATCACCGCCCGCATCTGCGGCATATGCCCGGTCGCCTACCAGATGAGTTCCGCCCACGCCATGGAAAGCATCTGCAATACCCGGATTGACGGCCAGCTGAGGGAACTTCGCCGCCTCTTATACTGCGGGGAATGGATTGAATCCCACGTTCTGCATATTTATCTTCTCCATGCTCCGGATTTCCTGGGTTACGAAGACGCCATCCGCATGGCTAAGGATTACCCCGATGTTGTCAAGCAGGCTCTACAATTGAAAAAAATCGGCAACGACATAATGGTCCTCCTGGGCGGTAGGGAAATTCATCCCATCAATGTCCGGGTGGGCGGTTTCTACAAAGTCCCGACCAGAAAAGAACTCGAACAATTAATTGACCCTCTCAAGTGGGCTCTTGAAGCCTCTTTGAAAACCGTCGAGCTCACCGCTACCTTCCCCTTCCCGGACCTTGAACAGGATTACGAATTCGTTTCTCTGCGCCATCCCGACGAATATCCTCTTTGTGAAGGCCGGCTGGTTTCCAATAAGGGTATGGATATTGATATCAGTGACTTTTTGAATACTATCGAAGAAATCCATGTCGAACATTCCACCTCGCTACATGCCCGGATTAAACAGCGTTCCGATTATCACACCGGACCAATGGCACGCTACAATAATAACTTCGATAAACTACCCAAAGTCGCCCAGGACGCCGCCAGGAAAGCCGGCCTGACAAAAGTCTGCAGGAACCCGTTTAAGAGTATTATCGTCCGCGCCGTCGAGACCGTCTTTGCCTGCCACGAAGCCCTGCGGATTATCGAACAATATAAAATGCCCGATAAGCCTTATATCGAAGTAAAGCCCCGTGAAGGCGTCGGCCACGGTTGTTCAGAAGCGCCGCGCGGTTCCCTCTATCACCGTTACCACATCGACAATAACGGGGTAATCAAGGAAGCCCGGATTATTCCCCCCACCTCCCAGAACCAGAGCATCATCGAAAAAGACCTCCGGCTGTTTGTCGAAAAAAATCTGCACTTATCGGACGAAAAGCTCACCTGGCAATGCGAACAGGTAATCCGCAACTATGACCCATGTATTTCCTGTTCCTGTCATTTCCTCAAGCTCAATATCGTGCGCGAATGAACCCTTAAAGTCATGTCCGAAAAATATTCCATAGCTGTCATCGGCCTTGGCAATGAATTCCGGGGCGATGACGCTGTGGGCTTATATATTGCCCGCAGGCTTAAAGATAAGCAACTGCCCGGCGTTAGAGTTGTCGAGGGTGTCAGTGACGGCACCACCCTTATCGAAACCTGGCAGAATACCCGGGGCGCTGTTCTCATCGATTGCGTCAGCTCAGGCGAACAGGTCGGCAAAATACACCGCTTCGACGCTCTGGTCGAAGAAATCCCGGAAAAGATTTTCCCCGCCTACTCCACTCATGCTTTCAATATAACCGATGCTGTCAGACTGGCTGAAACCATCGGACAACTCCCCCCTCATCTTATCGTTTATGGGGTGGAGGGAGCGGCTTTCTCTGCCGGGGCAAAAATGTCCGACCGGGTAATAACCGCAGCCAACCGGGTACTCGAATTGGTTCTAAAAGATATTGAGAATTTCCGGTAAAAACATATTATTAAGACCGTGTATAAAAACAATTACTCGCAGCAATAAACTTGACCGTATTATTATGAATATGGTTGAACCCAACAAAAAAAACGTAAAACGTCTCAGTCTTAACATCCGGGGCACTGTTCAGGGGGTGGGCTTCCGCCCGTTTGTTTACCGGCTGGCGAAAGATATCGGTCTGTCAGGCTGGGTAAGTAATTCTCCACGAGGAGTACAAATAGAAATCGAGGGAACCCCGGTCCAGCTTGATGATTTCGTGTGCCGCCTGCCGATTGAAAAACCCATCCATGCCGATATCCGTTCCGTGCAAAAAGTAGATCTCGAACCGGTCGGGTATGTATCCTTTGAAGTCCGCCGAAGCGAACTAGCCGGAGAAAAAAGCGCCGTCATCTCACCCGACCTGGCTACCTGTTCCGATTGCTGGAATGAAATCAATGACCCCGGTAACCGGAGATTTCGATATCCTTTTACGAATTGTACCAATTGTGGCCCCCGTTACAGCATCATTGAATCGCTTCCCTATGACCGCAATAATACCACCATGAAAATATTCCCCATGTGTGCCGAGTGTCGCGCCGAGTACGAAGACCCGGCCAACCGGCGTTTCCATGCCCAGCCTAACGCCTGCCCCGCCTGTGGACCCCACCTTGAGTTATGGGACAGCAAGGGTAAAATCCTGTCTTCACACGATGACAGTCTCTTGCAGGCCTGCGAGGAAATAAAGCAAGGTCGAATTCTGGCCTTAAAAGGATTAGGCGGTTTTCAACTGATGGTCGATGCCCGTAACAACGACGCTGTCCGGCTTCTGCGCAAACGCAAAAACCGTGAGGAAAAACCCCTGGCCTTGATGTATCCTTCACTGGTTATGGTTCAAAGTGACTGCGAACTATCCCTTGAGGAGCAAAGCCTTTTAACCTCTGCAGTAGCTCCCATTGTGCTCTTAAAAAGAAAAGAGAACACCCGAACAGATATCGCCCCGGAGGTAGCACCCGATAATCCCTGGCTGGGGATTATGCTGCCTTACACCCCCTTACATCACCTTCTTATGAAGGAACTGAACTTCCCCATCGTCGCCACCAGCGGTAATCTCGCCGAGGAACCGATTTGCATCGACGAAAATGACGCTCTTGACCGCCTGGGGCAAATCGCCGACGTCTTCCTGGTTCACAACCGCCCTATCGCCCGCCAGGTAGATGATTCCCTTGTCCGGGTGATGGTTGAACAAGCGGTGGTGATGCGTAACGCCCGGGGTTACGCCCCGGTGACGATATCCCTGCCCGTCTCCACCGGATCCTGTCTGGCTGTGGGGGCGCACTTAAAAAATACCGTCGCTCTCTTCGGCAACGGTCAGGCTCATATCAGCCAGCATATCGGGGACCTCGAAACCAAAGCCGCTTTTGAGGCGCACAAAAAAGTCACCCGGTCTCTTTCCGGGCTTTATGATTTCGAGCCTGAAAAAATCGCCTGCGACCTTCACCCCGATTACTTCTCCACCAAATTCGCCCGACAACTAAATCTGCCGACCCACCCTGTACAGCACCATTATGCCCACATCCTCGCCTGCCTGGTGGACAATCAGCTAAGTCCCCCGGTGCTTGGGATAGCCTGGGACGGTACCGGTCTGGGAACGGACAACACCATCTGGGGTGGCGAGTTCCTGAAAGTTGACCGGGAAAGTTTCTCCCGGCTGGCGCATTTACGAACCTTCCCTCTGCCCGGCGGCGATAAAGCTGTCAGGCAACCGAAACGTACTGCAATGGGTTTGCTGTATGAAATGTTCGGTGAACAATTTTTTAATGATTCCCGGCTGGTGCCGGTGAACTTTTTTTCCGAGGCGGAAAAGGGAATCCTTCTTAAGATGCTCAACCAAAAAATAAACAGCCCGTTAACCTCCAGCGCCGGTCGACTTTTCGATGGCGTGGCCTCGCTCATCGGTCTGGTTCAGGAAAACCATTTCGAAGGTCAGGCGGCCATGCGGCTGGAGTTTGCCATCGACAGAACAATTACTGACGAATATTATCAATTTTCCATAGAAGGCGACATGCCGCCTTATGTTGTTGACTGGCAGCCTCTGCTTGATGATATTATAAAGGATACCATAAAAAAAGTATCACCCGGCCTGATATCGGCCCGGTTTCATAACACCCTGGTCGAAATAATAGTGGCGGTGGCCGGAAAAATTGGAGAAGAAAAAGTATTATTGACCGGCGGCTGTTTCCAGAATCAATATTTAACCGAACGAGCTTTCCGTCGACTCCAACAATCCCGCCACCTGCCGTTTTTGCACAAGCGTATTCCACCCAACGACGGCGGTATCGCCGTCGGGCAGATAATGGCCGCCGCCGGAGAACTGTAAAAGGAAAAGTGATATGTGCCTGGCTGTCCCCGGTAAAATTATCAGTATCGTCGAGGGCGATGAACTCAGCCGCTCCGGGAGGGTAAGTTTCGCTGGTATTGTCAAAGAAATCAGTCTGGCGCTGGTGCCCGAAGCTAAAGTGGGTGATTATGTTCTTGTCCATGCTGGGTTCGCTATAAATACTCTTGATGAAACCGAAGCCGCTCGAACTTTCGATTACCTGCGGCAACTGGAAAACCCGGATGAACCGCGGGAGGATAATTCGTGAAGTATATTGACGAGTACCGTGACCCCGCAATCGCCCGTCGATACTTGAGCGAAATCAGCCGCCTGACCCGACACCCCTGGACAATCATGGAAGTTTGCGGCGGGCAGACGCATGCTATAGTCAAGCACGGTCTCGACCGCCTTCTGCCGGAAACAATAACTCTTCTTCACGGTCCCGGTTGTCCGGTCTGCGTTACCTCGGTGGAATTGCTTGACCAAGCTATCGAGACAGCCTCCCAAACCAACGTCATATTCTGCTCCTTCGGTGACATGTTACGGGTTCCCGGCAGCAGAAAGGATTTACTTACCGTTAAAGCCGAAGGCGGCGACGTCCGTACCGTATATTCTCCCCTGGATTCGATTAAAATCGCTCTCGATAATCCACATAAGGAGGTTGTTTTTTTCGGTATCGGCTTCGAGACCACCGCCCCGGCCAATGCTATGGCGGTACTGCAGGCTTCCCGCCGGGGAATAAAAAACTTCTCGATTCTCATGGCGCTGGTTCTGATTCCACCGGCGATGGAATTTATTCTTAAAAGTGCCAACAGCCGGGTTCAGGCTTTTCTCGCCGCGGGTCATGTATGCACGGTGGTCGGTTATAAAGAATATGAAAAACTGGCTTCAACTTACCAAATCCCCATCACCGTTACCGGCTTTGAACCAATCGATATCCTTCAGGGAATTTTAATGACCGTCACGCAACTTGAAAAACATTCCTGCATGGTTGAAAACCAGTATACCCGGGCGGTAAACACCGAGGGTAATAAAAGGGCACGGGAAATCATGGGGGAAGTTTTTGAGGTGGTAAACCGTAAATGGCGCGGGCTGGGGGAGATTCACTCCAGCGGTCTCGGTCTGAGAGAAAAATACGCCGCTTTCGATGCTGAGAAACGTTTTAACCTGGCAACTATCAGGGTCGAAGAAAATACCGGATGTATCAGCGGCCTGGTATTGCAGGGGCTTAAGAAACCGTCCGATTGTCCGGCTTTTGCCACGCAATGCACTCCGGAAAATCCCCTCGGGGCAACGATGGTTTCATCCGAGGGCGCCTGTTCCGCATATTACCGGTATCGACGACAAAACTGATTATACAGCATTTTAGGAGATTTGAACGTATAATGAATGATAATACCTACCAGGGTCTCAACTGTCCCCTGCCGATAACTGATTATCCCCGCGTTCTGCTCGCGCACGGCGGGGGAGGAAAACTGATGCACCAGCTGATTGATAAAGTCTTTGCCGCGGCTTTTAGCAATCCTCTTTTGGAAATCCGGCATGATGGCGCGGTTTTGGAAACCACAACAGGTAAACTGGCTTTCACCACCGACTCATACGTTGTCCATCCCCTCTTCTTCCCCGGCGGCGATATCGGCTCACTGGCCGTCAACGGTACGGTCAATGACCTGGCTATGTGCGGCGCCCGCCCCCTGTACCTGAGCACAGGATTCATTATTGAGGAAGGCTTCCTCATTGAATCACTCTGGCGGATTGTTCTTTCCATAAAGGCAGCCGCCGACAAAGCCGGTGTGGCAATCGTTACCGGCGATACTAAAGTCGTTGACCGGGGTAAGGGGCACGGGGTTTTTATAAACACTGCGGGCATTGGTATTATGGAACACCATCTGACGATTAACCCCGGCCAGGTGAAGGCGGGCGATGCTATTATAATCAACGGTGACATAGGCCGCCACGGAATTGCCATAATGAGATCGGAAGAGCGTCGTGTAGGGAAAGAGTGTAGGATAGGGTGTA
>CAZUAS010000085.1:0-11876 GCA_964618515.1 uncultured Ignavibacteriales bacterium
GTGGTTAACCTCCCACCGGCAATCAATGTGCTGTCAGAGACAGTGAGTGAGAAAGCGCCATAGTCAAATCCTGTTCCAAGAGGGGTCCAGGCTGAATCATTCCAGGCCGCAATACGGTTGGCACTCACTCCGCCGGCGGTAGTGAATGCGCCACCGGCAATCAGTTTGTTTTCGAAAACAGTGAGTTCATATACAACGTTGTCTGTACTCGTCCCAAGGGGTGCCCAGCCGTATTTTATGGGTGAGGTCGGATTGTCATCGTCCGAGCAGCTGAGAACAAATATGCCTATGATTATGAGACAGCAGATTACCGTGAATACAAAAAATCCGGATAATTTCACGTAAAACCTCCAATTGTAAAAGGGCTTACCCTGTTTCCAATTTAAGCAATTCTATCCGGGACGGCAATCGCCATTTTTCGTTTATTGTTCATTATTGTAAACTGTGCCTGGCATACGTCCTCGTGTGCCAGGTGATGAAGATGGTTGGTGCACGAGGACATACATCAACCACAGAAATTTCCTTACCTGCAACTGAATCAGGTCATCCGTCGTCACCGGAAAGGGGGTTTTCGCCGGGTATAAGAATTCAACAAAAGTATGAGAAGAGTGAGGTCTGGGCCTGCTTTTTCACGTCCGGCCTTTGGAATGACAGGTTTTTTTATTGTCACCCGACCAATGATTCTTTATATTTGATATAGAAATGATATCGGTATGAACGTAATCTTTACCTCCTGGATTGTGCAACACAAAGATCTGAAGGAAAACGGGCTTGTCAACCGGAATAACAAGTGAGTGCCGGGATAAAAAAGAATATCACGTCTTATCGAAATGAAATGAAGCTATGGGAATTATCAAGTTTGGAGACAAGACATATACTGTCGACACAGAGGAATTCCTTTTAGACTACAACGAATGGGATGAAAATTTCGCGAGAGGAATGGCTCCCAGGGTTGGCATAATCAGTGGTTTATCGGAAAACCATTGGAAAATCATTTACTTTATTCGTGATACGTTTAAAAAGACCGGAAAATGCCCGCTGGTTTATGAGACTTGCCGAACGAATCGACTTCATCTCGATGAACTTAAAAAACTATTTCCTTCGGGATATCTTCGCGGGGCATGCAAATTGACGGGAATAACCTATAAGGAAGGATACCTGGATCAATCCTGGTTGGAGGAACTGGCTGAAAAAGTAACTTCTTCGGCTCCAGGAAAGAGCTATGAAATCGACGGCCGGGGATTTCTTTTGAATCCATCTGAATGGGATGAAGGATTTGCAACCATGAAAGCCCATGAAATGAAAATGCCCAAACTAACGGAAAAACACTGGGAAATTATTCATTTTCTTCGTAAAAAATTTGAGAAGAATAACCTGGTACCCACGGTTTATGAAACCTGCGAAGAAAACGGCATTGAATTAGATGAACTTGAAAAGCTATTTCCCGACGGGTATCATCGAGGAGCTGTCAAAATCGCTGGATTACGGGTACGGTAATTAAATTCTTCAGCCAGTCTTGATAGTAAGCCCGGCGGAATTGCACACCTTATCCGTTAGTATAATGCCAATTGTCCGTGTTTAATTCATAACCTGTATCCAGCAACGCCTTCCGGTCGCAGTGGAATAGTCGCATTCCTCTGAGAACATGAAGACGACACAAGTTTTGCGTGATTGGGATCGGTGCCGCTTTTAATGTTGCTTTCTCGAGAGAGTGAGTTTTTTTGAAAGCTCTTAAGAAATAAATTATCTTCTCACATTATGTCAGAGCAGGTGAATCATGCGTTTCTTATTTGCAAATTCAATGCCCTGAACATCGGAAGGGAGGTGATAATGTGGCCGGTCATCTGTATTCCTGTTGGATTGATTACGTCTTCTGTTGCACTTTGCGGAATCTCGTACATAATCCAAAAAGGATCCTGGCAGATTATGTCAAGCCAGGAATGATAGTTCTCGACGTCGGCTTTGGAGACGGTTATTACAGTTTTGGAATGGCGCGGATGGTGGGAGTAAAGGGGCTCGTGGTAGCGGTTGAAATAGAACAAGAAAAGGTAGAGTCCCTGAAGCTTCGGGTGGCTAAGGCTGGGTTAGAAAAACGGGTCGTCCCGCGAATTTGCAGTGATTCTAATCTTGAGATTGATGATTTGGAAGGACAGTTCGACTTCTCCCTGGCCTTTTTCGTTGTCCACCATGCGGCGGACGT
The DNA here is from genome assembly GCA_964618515.1 of uncultured Ignavibacteriales bacterium. Classification (GTDB taxonomy): domain Bacteria; phylum Zixibacteria; class MSB-5A5; order GN15; family FEB-12; genus JAFGNW01. The sequence goes on from CAZUAS010000085.1 coordinate 2,201, forward strand.
ATCCGCTCTAATGTCAGGCATGCAGAGGGCGTTGAAGTTGGGCGGGAAATTTCTCGTCGTTGAGCCCAGTCACCACATGTCGACCAGTTACTGTATATCCGTTGAGTCGGCAGCTGAGCAGGCAGGGCTATCTGTGATTGATCATCCAAAATTCATCCGAACTTGGGCGGTCTTGTTGGCTAAAAGATAAAGAACCGTAGGGACAGCACAAAGCGCTGGGTGTATGAGCTGAGCTGGTATTCCTCCATTGTTTCCATCGTCCATTAATAGGCCTTCAGGGCTTGAAGCTCGAATTCGAAGAAGGTCTCGGGAGAGTGCTATCGGAGCCGCTATGGACTTTGAAAGCCCCGGTTCATATCGGAGTTTTTTTATAGCAAATTTTAATCAGCTATTATATATTAACCACAAGATAGACCTGTCTTTATATCAGAAAAAATTCACAGTCACTTGTTTTGGAAGGGGACTATAATGAAAAGTGACTCACATAATGCTCAGAACGATGGTAAAAACCGTTTTATGCATGGCGCTTTATACCACCTGCTCTGGGACCGACCTTTGACATCAGCCCGGAAGCAAGTGATCGATTTGGTCCCGAGTGGTTCTTCGGTCATAGACATTGCATGCGGCACCGGCGAGTTCTGTTTTGAGTTGGCCGCGCAGAAAAACTGTCACGTTCTCGGTATCGACCTGTCCACCAGGATGATCAAATTCGCCCGGAAGCGCAACCGATTCGACGCAGTTCGCTTTGAAGCCGGCGACGCCGCTAATCTTGCCCCTATTGAGACATCATATTTTGATTTTGCCATCATTTTGTTTTTACTCCATGAGGTTTCCAGGCCGATTCAGATTGCAGCTGTTAAGGAGGCATCACGTGTGGCAAGAAAGACGGTTATTGTCGATTCGCTGGCTCCTCTTCCTGTGAATATCCACGGGATTGCCTTGCGGATTGTGGAGGCGATAGGCGGACCGCGGCACTACCGGTCGTTCGCGGACTATCTGGAAGCTGGGGGCATTGACGGTATCCTAAAGGACTCTTCTATAAAAGCAACAATAAGTCACCGCTCTGTTTTCTGGTGTGGGTGCAGGGAAATGGTTGTACTTGAAAGTCAGAATTAAGAACATGGCTGAATTCTGCAGAACAGTGTATCCCTGGTATAAACAGGTTGTGCACAATAACCAATTGACAAAATAAGCATCTGAGCCACTAATTCATTATTTTCCGGCGACTTTTGCCTATTCTGGTATAGTAAGGCTCGATTAGGAAGTCAAAAGTTATAAGAGTTCGGGAAGTGTGAAGTCGGGGTCGACATAAGTATATTGCTCCCTGGGTGTTCCAAAATTATTTCGTGACGGGTGTACATCCTCTTGCACTGGCACACTTGATACCGTCAGGGTATAATTCCTGAGCGAGCAATGAAAAAAGTCAAACACAAGTGGGTTTGACTGACGCGGACTTACGGAACCAGCATTACTTCTTTGAAAAATCGTCCAGCACTTCAAGCAGTTTGTCAATGTCGTCATCGTTATTAAAAAAATGCACCGAAACCCGGAGCGAACCCTCGCGCTGGGCCAGAATAATCTTTCTTTTGACAATCTCCTGATAAAGTTCTTTATAATTATCGCAGGTGAAAGTGAAAATCGAAGACCGGTGCAAGGGGGCCATCGAGGAAGTAATTTTATAACGGCGGTTGTTTTTGATATACTCGGCCAGACGGTCAATCAGGCGATGGTTGTGCCGTTGAATGTTTTCAATGCCGAGAAGTTGAAAATATTTTACCGCGGCTTTCATCCCGGCCAGGTTCAAAACGACATAATAACCAAGCTCGAATTTGCGGGCGGAGTCAAAATAGGGATTGTCGAATTTGAACAGGCTGGTAAAATTCATTTGCCAGTCCACGCCCAACCAGCTCATGAAGGGGGGTTGGATTTTACGGCGAAGTTCGGGGGCAAGGTAGAAAAAGCCGCACCCCTGGGGTGCCAGCATCCATTTCTGGCAACCCGAGGTGAAGACATCGAGCCCCAGTTGCCTGACATCGACAGGTTCGGTCCCCATCCCCTGAATACCATCAACCACCAGCAGGATATCGTTTTCATGGCATATTTGCGACAGGGTTGCCAGGTCGTTTTTATAACCGTTGAAGAACTGGACGTAAGAAACCGCCAGCACTTTCGTTTTTCCGGTGATGGCTTTTTTGAAAGTTTCGATATCGAAAGACATATCTTTGGCCGGGACGAACTTGAGTTTATATCCGAATCTTTCGGCCGCCGCCCGCCAGGTGTAGATGATAGCCGGGAACTCAATATCGGAGACTAGGATTTCCGAACCTTGGGGCAGGGGGAGGCCGAAGGCGATGACATTCAGCCCGAAGCTGGTGTTCAATCCCAGGCCGATATCCTGTTTATCGGCGCCGACCAGGCCGGCGTAGTCGCTGCGAAGTTCCTCGGCGACAGTAAAGGCATAGAGAGTGTCGTCGATATCCGCCGCCAGCCTTAAATCGATGTTGTCCTCGATGGCTTTTTTAACGGTTATAGAAAACGGTCCGTAGGAGGCGGAGTTAAAATAAACCGTGTTTTCGGTGTGGGGAAATTCCCTGCGAAAGTCCGCAAATTTCTTTTCAAGTTTTTCGTTCATGGTGCCCCTTTAAAATTATTTTGCCCGACGACAGTCATAATGAATAAAGATAGCCAATCAGAGCCATCGACCCGCCCAGTTTGATAAGATGGGAAAGAAGAGCGAACAACACCAGCGGCATGGGCAGTTTGACTTTCACCGACAATCCCATCAGAACCGGGGTGGAGCCCAGGAGAAAGGCCAGTACGGCTCCGGCCAGGCCGGCTTTAATCCCGGATAGCGGGATAACCACAAAAAAGAAACTGAAGATGATGGTCGGGATTACCACGTAAAAAAGAAATTCCATCAGGAAATTCATGATGAACCAGGCCAGGTTGCTTGACTCGACAAGTTCCGCGGGAAGACCCCGGGTGAGTTTGAGGGCAATCTCGACCAACCCCAGAATAATCGAGACCACCAGCATATAAATACCGCTGACAGCGAAACAGTAAAACATCAGCTTGTAGGAAATCATTTATAACCATCCTTTTTCAAGATACCATTCATAAGTTGCTTGCACTCCTTTTTCGAGGGGGACGCGGGATTCGAAACCGAGCTCGAGCCGGGCTTTTTCGGTGGCGACTGACCAGTCGGCGAGAAGTTCCGCGGCTTTGTTGACGGTCAGAAAAGGAGTGGCGCCGACCAGTTTGAACGAGCGTTCGGAGATAAAAGCCAGAGTTTTGAACAGCCAGCCCGGCACCGCCAGCGGAATAGCCCAGCGCCGGCATCCTTTTTGAAAGATTGTCATCATCTCGCTCATGGTGTAAGGGCGGTTTTCGCAGATGAAATAGACCGCCCCGGGTTTGGTCTCGGTCGTGACGGTTTTATATATGCCCTCACATAAATCATCAACATACACAAGCTGTATTTTGCGCCGGCTGTTGCCGACAATCGGCCGCAGGTGGCGGTAAACGGTTTTAAACAGGTCGTAAAATTCCTTATCGCCCGGTCCGTACACGCCCGGGGGACGCACGATAGTCACATTCAACCGGCTTTCGTATGAGCAAGCAACCCGCTCCCCGGCCAGCTTGGACTCGCCGTAAATGGTAATCGGGTGCGGGGTGTCATACTCGGTTACGGGACGACCGGCGACCGATGGTCCGGCGGCGGCCAGAGATGATATATGAACGACTTTTTTTACCCGGGGATTGTGTTCCAGTACCGCCTCGAAAAGATTTCTGGTGCCGCTCTCATTGACCTCGAAAAAAGTCTTTCTTTTTTTTGCCTTGACCAGCCCGGCGTTATGGATGATATAATCGACCCCGGTAACCATCGCAGGCAGGGAATCCGGCCGGGTGATATCGCCGTAGCGGTACTCGATGTCAAGTCCCTCGAGCAATGATAAATCCGAGGTTTTCCGTACCCCGGCGATGACGCGGAAATCTTCTTCGATAAATTTCCGACACAGACGCGAGCCGATAAAACCGTTGGCGCCGGTGATGAGAATGGTTTTTTTTTCGCTTTCCGCCATGCGGGAAATTTAGCGAATTGTGTTTTTGAGGACAAGGGAAAGTTGATTCAAGTAGAAACCGATATTTTCCACTGGAAATTATCAGTCATCGAAACTGTCTTTGTTTATTACATCTACAATATCCGGAGCAATATAAATTCTGTCTCTTTGCCTGCCCGTAAATTCCCGTAGAATACCAACCTCTACTAATTTATTGATATTATTTTGTGCGGCCATATAGGTAATATTCATCACTTCAGCTGCTCGGGAAATAGTTATCGACGGAGACAGAAACAACTCATCTATTAACTTTAATTGTAAAGCTGATGTCCGTTTTGTTTTTATTCTTTGACGATATAGTTCTTTTAACGCTATTAATCTTAAAGACCTGTTTATTGCGTCCCGTGACTGGATTGATACACCCGTGAGAAAGAAACCAAGCCATTCATTCCAGGCACCTTTTTGACTTACTTTTAGCAGAAGCTCCCTGTATTCTTCTTTATAACGTTCAAAATAACTGCTCATATATAAGTAAGGATTGTTCAATCGTTTCCAGCTGCATAATAATAAAGTAATTAGTAACCGGCCTATGCGACCGTTGCCGTCCATAAAAGGATGGATAGTTTCAAACTGATAATGAATCAGGGCAAGTTTTATCAGATAAGGCAATTCATCCTGAACATGATAGAATAACTCCAGTTGATTTAGTGCAGCTGTCATATCCGGAACCGGTGGCGGTACAAAGCGGGCATCAATTATTTGCTGCCCCTTAGAACCAATATAATTTTGTAATTTTCTGAATTCACCAGGGTTATAGTCTTTCCCTCGTACACCTTCCATAAGCTTTTGATGTATTTCGCAAGTCAGTCGATTACTCATCGGTAATTCTTTTAATCTATTAATACCATACTCTAAAGCTTTTATATAATTTGATACTTCTCTTGTTTCATCTTTTGAAAAATCTTTTTCACCCTGTACATCATATATAATCAGTTCCTCTGCGGTCGTAATAATACCTTCAAGCTTAGATGAAAGAATCGCTTCTCGTTTACTAAGGGGGCCTATCAAAAAGTGCGGATTTGGTATAGTCGTTCCCACACCATCCAATTCCCCCAAAGCGTGATCTGCTTCCGAAAGCTTTTTTATAATTGCAGAATCCAACTTAAAATCAACCGTTGGCAAGGGATTCGGCACAAAGGCAAAAACACCCTCCGGTATCTTGACCAACCACCTCGGACTATTTTCCTTAAATTCTTTAACATCCATCCCTATTATACTTTCGTTTAATAAGAAAAAAGTTATTATACTTTTTGCCCTAAAAGTATAATAACTCATTAAATATTATGCTTAATTTAAATAACCCGTATTTTAAAACAAAGCGCTTGAAGAGTTATATTTCGGAGTGATTTTAACTTTGAGGCTGTTTTAATCCGGTTCGTTTTTTACAATCAGTTATATTCTACTTGGAGTCTTTCCTTACGGTCGTGAAGGTAAAACCACATAAAACTTATTTTACATTCTAATGCTAATTTTGAATGGGGCGGGAAATCACTAAAAAAGGCTGTTTCTTATAGTTCAGGTTAAGATTAACAAGTTAAATCAGTTACCTGACGCTGAATCAACAAAAAAACCGACATTTTCCCGGGATTGTTTGTTATTAAATAATTGACAAGGTTCATCGTTTTTTGACATTTTAAAGGGGCTGAATTAGTAATATTTTATAGGCAATATGGACCTGACCGATAAGAAAATTTTAATAACCGGAGCCGCCGGTTCTCTGGGCAAACAATTATGTTACCAGTTTAACCAGATGGGTATCAAGCCGATTGCCCATGTTCGTGAGAGTTCCAACACGGCTTATATCGACTCATTGAACCTTGAAAAAAGAATAACCGACCTTCGTGATTTAAACGCCCTTGAAAAACTTCTGGAGGGGATAGACGGCGTAATTCATACTGCGGCGTGGGTAAATTTCCGTCGGGATAAGCTGACGCAGTTTACCGGCATCAACACTTTCGGGGCCTCGGACCTATATAAGGCGGCGCGCCGGGTGGGGGTAAAACGGTTTTTACATGTTTCCACGGTGGGGGCGATTGGCGCCATGCCGCGCAAAAGCACTAACGGTAATCTTAAAGACATTTCATGGGTCACCGAGGAAAGTGAGTATAATCTCGGGAAGTTGAAAATACCTTATTTTATGACCAAGCGCGCGGCTGAGGAGGAGCTTTTTCGCTTGTCCGCCGAAGGCGGTCCGGAACTGGTGGTGGTTAATCCCACTATAATCGTGGCACCCTCGCGCTCCGGCGATGACCGTTCGCTGGCCAGAAAATATTTCCGCTGGCTGATTATTCCCGAGTACCATAATATTGTTAATCTGGTTGATATTCGGGATCTGGTGCCGGGGATAATCTGTGCCCTGGCCAAAGGCCGCGCCGGTGAGCGGTATATTCTTGGCGGCGAGAACATCTCCCTGAAAGACCTGGCCCTGACGGTCTCGGCGATTATTAAGAAAGCGCCGCATCTGGTTCATTTCCCCCGACCAGCGGTTGATTTTGTCGCCCGGATGGCGGTTGTTTTTAACAAAATGTGCGGCCGGGGGAAAATTTCATTTTATCCCGACCTGGTCAAGATGCTTGACTATGACTGGGCTTACACTTCGCGGAAAGCCCGCCTTGAGCTGGGCTATAAAATCCGTTCTATTTATACCACGCTGGAAGACCTGCTCAGCAATGATTTTGTCGGCACCTGGCTGAAACCGAAGGCGGTGGTTTAAAGTTTGCCCCGACCCGGTCGGTTGAGTATTTTCCGAATACTTGATTACTAATAACCTTTAATTTGGGAGTTAACCATGCGCAAGCTTGTTCTGCTCGTCGGCGTGGCAGTGTTGTCGATAACACATTTATGGGTGCCCGATATCCGGGCAGGGGAGATCATCCCCACAATTCAATCTTCTTCGGGGAAATTCGGTTTTTACCCTATCACCAATGAAATTTCGGTTTATAAAAATGTCGATGATGCCGGCGAGGACCGGGGTCAGACGGTACAAATAATTTTAATAAATAATTTTAAGTTGCTGACCAGTTTTAATCTGGAGTTCACGGCTGATTACAATTTCGACTATACCGAAGGACTCGACCGGGACCATTATATCGAACTTTCGATTGTCAAACCGGTCACGAAAATATTAAGCCTTAATGTTCAGCGGGTGATATCGACTTTTGAACCGGAGTCAATCAACCAGTTCGGTTTCCGGCTGAGTTTGTGATTATCGTAATAAGGCTGTCAGTGATATAATTTTGACGATTTACTTTAGATATCTTTATTAAGTTATTCAATTTTCAGGTTATTGATTATAGCCTCTCCGATAATCTGGTTGTGATGTGTTACAAGGGCGGCCAGAGTATAACTGCCTCTGGTGACCTGGGTATTATCAGACCATTTTTCTGGGATTGTTAAGTTATAGATAAGATAATTGTCAGGATTAGTTTCATTGATATCGAACGAGGCGATAAAACTTTTTGGAGAGAAAGTACTGCTTTCAGGGTAATCTATGATGGGGTGGAGGGTGTCGGATGAATCGATAATTTTATAGGTTTTTATACTATCCACGATAACCTTCCCTTTATGAAAGTATTTATTATTAGCCAGGTAAAAATTGATTCTGGCATTATAGCGACCGCTTTGTTCAGATGTGGGCAGGTTCTTAATGGGAATTAAAATGTTTACTTGTTCACCCGGCTCTACGGTTGGAATTCTCTGGCAAAGGGGGATGCCGGAAATGTTGACAAGCTGGTTGTCAAGGACTAGTAATTCATACTGCTTATCGTAAACCGGGAAAGCGTATTTGGTAATGTGTTTTTTATCTTTACTGGTTACTTTGAGGTTAAGCTGGTAATCACCCCAAGTGGTATCATGATCGGTATAAAAAGGAAGTGTAAAAACCCGGAAAAAGAGACCATCGCTTTTATTGATGTTTTGAAGTTCTTGCTGGTAGTGAAGGATTTCACTTGCTTTTTTTACGGAAGAGTCAAGGGCGATACGGTGAATTTCGTATTCGATATCTAATTCGATTTTTTTACCTTGAGTCGTTTTATCTAAATCGATGTTATCGAAGTTGAGGTAAAAATCCAGGATAGCGCGGCTCCAGTGCCAGGGACCTTCTTCTTGAGGTGATTTTTTCCCGTTCCAGCGGCCATCACCAAAGCAACAGGGAATCACATGAAGATTAATATTACTGAATTCCAGCTTGTTGTAGTCAATATAGGTACTCACCTTACCTTCCTGTTTTAATATAAAAAGGGGTGATTCAAATGGATTTGAGATTTTTTGTACCTCGCGGTTATCTGGGTCAGTGTAATGAACCTCCAGGTCATCGCGACTTCTGGCAGCTTTACGAATTATATATTCGCCGAATCTATTTTCGGAGATTATATAGGTTGCGCCATTACTGAACGATACTGTTATAGTTGTACTAGTCCAGGTTTCTAAAATAAAGACCCCATGTAGCATAATAAGCCGGCCCAGTTCGTCGAAAGGGTATTTGTTTTCATAGTGAAAACAATTATAAGCGGCGATTTGCTCGGCTCTTTTGGTTACTTCAATGTCAACGAACATATTTTTCTGGTTGTTTTCAGACCAGTTCTCGTCGAGATCAATCAAGCCTAAGGTGAATAACTTCATGACTTCGGCGGAGTCGTCAAGAACATGCATTTGTTGAAGCTCTAGTAAAAATTGATGCCTGGTGGAATTCAAACCGTCGTGTTTGGCCAGTTCCTTTAAAAGGTAATACATGATATTATATTTAATAATCTCGATATACCCCAGAACATTTCTGGCTTCGTAGAGGCTTTGCTCAAATGGGTTGTCCCCCATGTGCTTGATAGTCTCGTCGCGGTCTCTTTCACTACCATGTTTGGTTTTCATATATCGATTGGCACAGCTAAATGCTACCAAAATAATTATAAAAACCAGAGTAGCCATTAAAAGGTAAGAGTATTTTTTTTTCAGATTATTGGTTTTCATGATTTGTGCTCATTTACTCCTTCATTGAAAAGACGTAAAAGAAAAAAAAGTGTTTAAAAGAAGAAAAATGAAAAATAGGACGCCGGGGTTTTTCTTGGATGAAACTTTACTGTGCCTAAGACGTTTAAGGATTGGCGATTATCATCTTTAAAAGAATAGCCTTGAAAGACTGAAATATCCGGCTTTGCAAAATAAAAAGTATTACCGGTTGAATATTTTTGACGATTGAGTATATTATATAGAGAGTTCTTTGACAACTGAAGAGACGCAAGCTCATTGGGGGATAACCTTGATGAGAAGCGACCTCTTCGCTTTATTACGGGAAACCGAGCACTTTTTTAAGGGGGTGACCAGGTTTCGACGGGTATAGTGGGGGGCTGTTGGCGTGCCGGGGTTGTCTGGGTCCCCGTTATCAAACCAGGCAAACCAATAAGTGGCGAATACAATTACGCCATGGCGGCCTAATTAGGCCTGCCCGTCGTACCCGACTCCAGGTCTCCGGGGTGGGGCTACGGCGTCGATAAAGGAGACTCGACTGTCCGATGTCTTTAAGGGCGGTTTAAAAATTAAAGGCTGGCACCGGTAGTGGCCTG
>CAZUAS010000085.1:11886-12114 GCA_964618515.1 uncultured Ignavibacteriales bacterium
TGCCTGAAATAAGGGCATTTTGGCGTCTTGTCCTGCCTGAATAACACCGAATATCGTGCAATAACTTACAACAATCGTGGTCACAATTTGGTCACAATGATCTTGCTAAAGTGGACTCAAGATCGTACATTGTGGCCATGGCAAGCTTGTTTCAAAGACACGGTATTTACTGGATTGACTACCGGGTGAATGGAAAGCGGTTTCTGGTGTCAACCGGGACCACCAACA
>CAZUAS010000086.1:0-11683 GCA_964618515.1 uncultured Ignavibacteriales bacterium
TAGCCGAGTTTATAAGCGGGGATACCAGCCTGGTGCTCTGCGAGATTTCCGAGCTCTGTTTTAAAGCCAATATTAATGATGATAATATCAAGCATCTTTATATCAGCCATGGCGGTTACTTTAACGAAGCGACGGGAGAAATTTGTTTTACTCCGACTCAGGCCGGGGAATATAAGCTGAGCGTTTACCTCGAGGATTATTGTAACCTGGTGGCTACCGATACTATTACCGTCGCGATCCAGCTTAAAGATAACGAGCCGGTTTTCAGCCTTAATGATACTACGGTTTTCCTGTGCAGACCTGATTATATCTGTCTGCCGGTTACGATTACTGATGCTGACAATGATATCATGAGCATTGTCCCCAGCCGCGGTACTTATAAAGATGGCCAGCTTTGTTTTGTCCCCTATAATCTGGGCGATATCAAAATCGCCCTGACCGTGACCGACAGCTGTAATCACGTGGTTACGGATACCTGTACGGTTACGGTGGTAAGTGACGATGTCCACCTGGTCTGTCCCGGCGATACCAGTGTTTTTCTGTGCGAACCGGAAAATCTTTGTTTCCCGATCGGGGGCATACCCGACGGCGCTACGGTGAAAGTTTTCGGCACCAATGTCACGTACAATCCGGAAACCCATTCTGTCTGTTTTTTCAGCGACTGCTGCTTGCAGAATAACATTCGGGTGGAAGTAACTACTCCCTGCAGTACTTACACCTGCAGTTTTACGGTCGATATTCAGACCAACAGCGCCCCGGCGGTTCGTTTGCCCGCCGACACGACCTTCTGGTCCTGCCAGCTTCAACAGGTCTGCCTTCCGGTCAGTATCGAAGATATCGACCGTAATGTTGCAAGCATCGTGGTCGAAGGAGCGGTGTATGATGACTATTATCAGACCGCCTGTTTTACGCCCGAAGCCGAAGGCGAATACGTAATCAGTGTAACCGCTTATGATTCCTGCGGTGCTTACGATGTCGATACTGTCATTGTAACGGTCGCAACCAACCGCCCGCCGGTAATCGAATATACCCTTGAGGATTCGATTTTCCGAGTCTGTTCTTTTGAAGAAATTTGTATTCCTCTTAATATTTCTGACCCCGACAACAATCTGAGTTCGATAACGGTCGAGTCGCCTTTCTATATCAACACCGATACCTCGGTTTGTTTCATTCCCGACGGAGCCGGTGACTATTGCATGACTGTTCAGGCGGCCGACCTTTGCGGGGTGGTTACTACACGGGATATCTGCGTAACGGTTGAAGTCGGTGATTCCGCCTGGGTAACCTGTCCGACGATAACCGAACCGCTTCAGCTCTGCCAGAGTGACACGGTCGATATTGATATAACCGTTGCCGGCGTTTATTATAATTTGACAGTCGAACCGGCGGATATCGCTTACTACGAGGACGGTAAGGTTTACTTCCAGGCCGATACCACAGGTACTTACGAATTAACCATTACTGCCGAAGCTGAGTGTAATACTTCTTCATGCAAAGTTAACGTACCGGTTGAAATCATGACTCCGGTATCGATTGAATGTCCCGACAGCGACAGCCTCTTCGAATGCTATTTGCCGAGGTCAATCAATGTTCCGATGGAAGTTAATGGAAATTATACCAGTCTGGATATAATTCCTGCCGGAGCTAGTTATTTCCCTGGTCGGGGATTAAATATTCCTATTGACAGTACTGGTTTTTATGAAATTCGGGTAATTGCCATCGGGCTCTGCAATGCCGATACCTGTGAATTCAGCGTTACTCTTGATATCAACCAGGCACCGGTAGTCGAAGTGAAAGATACTACCGTCGTTCTCTGTGATTTGGAACCGGTATGCGTACCTGTTAATATTTATGATGTCGATAATGCCATAACCGCCGTTAATGTCGAACCGTTCGGTGAACTGATCGAAGGCCGCATCTGTTTTACTCCGACCGCTTTTGAAAATTACACTTTTACGGTTATTGCGACCGATGAGTGTGAAAGCACCGACACGGCTTACTTTACCGTTTCCGTTATGAAGGGGGACTACGTGGATATCGAGTGTCCCGGTAATCTCCCCGATACCACCGTCTGCGGTTCCCAGTTGCTCTGCCGTGATTTGAATATTACCGGCTTGAATTATCAAATCGGGGTTTATCCTGAAAATATTGCTTTTTATGAAAATGGTCAGCTGTGTTTCATGGCTGATACCACGGGCTTTTATGAAATTACGGTAATCGGTTATGCCGGCTGTAATAATGATACCTGTGTCGTAACCCGGCAGATTACCGTTACCGACTCGGTTTTCATCGTTTGTCCGGATGAACAGGTAAACATGTTTGAGTGCTTCGCCCCTTACTCGGTTAATATCCCCGTTAAGATTATAGGTGATTACACCGACCTTCAAATCAGCCCTCAAGGAGTGAACTTTGTTAACGATACCCTTTTGAATATTCCCACCAGCGGTCCCGGTGCGTACCCCGTGGAGATTATCGCATCCGGCCCATGCAACGCTGATACCTGTACCTTTACCGTTAATTTGAATGTTAATCAACCACCCCAGCTGACAGTACAGGATGACACAACCGTCACCGTCTGCACCCTGGAGGGTTTGGAAATACAGGTCAAATTCCACCTATTTGACCCGGATGATAATATCGAATTTTACGGTGCCAATCCGGGGCAGATTAACGACAGTATTGTATATTTTTACCCGACCCAGTACGGTGAGCAGAATATCGTCATCTTCGCCGAGGATACCTGCGGCGCCCGGGTTGAAGATACCGTAAAAGTAACCGTCGTCCAGGGACCGACCGCGGTTATTGAAAACTGTCCGCAGTTACCTCTTTCAATGGGTATGGAAAACTTCCCGACCACTATCCGTTATGAATTGCCGATAACCCCGGCTGATGCCATGGTGGAAGTCACGGGGGGGACCTGGGCGAATGATACCCTGTCGGTGGAAATAACCGCTCCCGGAACCTATCATGTTAACGTGACCGCCACCACCCTCTGCGGCAGTGACGAATGTAACCTGACCTTCGTGATTAACGAGTACGTACCGCCGGGTGTCGTCTGCCATGATACCATGGCCGTGCTCTGTCTGCTGGAACCGCAGATGTTCTGTGTGGGTATTGATGAAATAACCGGAACGGATGTTACGGTGTCGGTCAGCCGCGGCCAGTATATCGACGGCCGGGTCTGTTTTGAGGTCAGTGAACCCGGTGAGTACGATGTGGAAATTATCGTGGCCAACCAGTTCGAGGGCGAACCTCGCGCCGATACCTGTAATTTCACCGCCACTATCGATGGCGGTCGCGCCCCGGTGGTGAATATGGGTGAAGATTTTGATAAATTTCTGTGCGCTCCCGACGATTCCTGTTTCGAAGTTGAAATAATCCCCGGTGATTTCAACATTATCGGTCATGAATTGAATTACGGCACCTTTAATGAAAATACGAAGGCGTTGTGCCTTGGATTCGATACTGCCGGTACCTATCATCTGGTCCTGAAAGTATTTGACGACTGTGGCAATACCGCCGAGGATGATATTAATATTACCGTAATAATGAACTCCGCTCCGACTGTTGACCTGGGCGATGATTTTGCCACGTTAATTTGTGCCCCGACCGATATTTGTCTGAATATTGATACTTTCGACGTTGACAATAATATTGTTAGTGTTTACCCGGTCGGGAATGGATATATAAATGACGCTGATCAGGTTTGCTTTACCGCTGACACCGCCGGTACTTATCGTATAATTGTCCGGGCGGTCGATGCCTGTGAAGCTTTCGGTGACGATACGGTTCTGGTAACGGTGACGGTCAACCGGCCGCCGGTTATCAGCCCGATGCCCGATACGACTGTATTCCTATGCGCCCCGACCTATGTATGTCTACCGGTCAGTTTCTCCGACCCTGATAATAATATTGCGTCAGTCGTTACCAATCGCGGCAAATACAAAGACGGTCAATTGTGTTTTGTGCCGTACGACAGCGGTAACTATGTCATCACTCTGACCGTCACCGATTCCTGCGGTCTTACAACAGTGGATACAGCCATTGTCAGAATACTTACCGAGCAGAGTATCTCCATTCAATGTCCGAACGATACCACCGTATTTCTCTGTGAGCCCGAGAATCTCTGTTTCCCCATCAAGGGTATTCCGGAAGGCGCCAGCGTGAAAGTATATGGCACCAATGTTACCTATGATGCTGCGACCAAAGCGGTTTGTTTCTTCTCTGACTGTTGCCTTGACAATGAAATTCGGGTGGAGGTTACAACCGCCTGTTCCACTTATACCTGTGAATTTACGGTCTTTATTCAGACTAACAGTAAACCGGTGGTAAGACTGCCCAAGGATACTACCTACCTGCAATGCTGGTTACAGCCGGTGTGCGTGCCGGTGGCGGTTACGGATATCGACCGGAATGTGGAAAGTATCATGGTTACCGGAGCGGTCTATGACGCTTATTATCAAACTGCTTGTTTTACGCCCGATACCGCGGGTACGTATACCATCCGGGTTACCGCATATGACAGCTGCGATGCCTCCGGTTTTGATGAAATGAAAATAACGGTAATTGAAAATAGCGCTCCGGTTATAAATGTGGATATTACCCCTCCCGTCTTCAAACTCTGTACCCTTGAAGAAATATGTTTTACCGGAATGGTGGATGACCCGGACGACAACCTGAAGAGCGTGGAGGTCTGGCCCAACGGCTGGTATGACTTTGAAAATAACCAGGTTTGCTTTATTCCGGAAGCTTTCGGAGTTTTCTGGCTTCATATTAGAGCGACTGATTCTTGCGACGCCGTAACGGTCGATTCTCTACTGGTAACAATTGATGAAGGTGATTTTGTTGATATCATCTGCCTGGAGGGACCGATTGACACGGTTCTTTGCGATACGGGCTCGGTATGTCTTCCTTTTGAAATTATAGGTACGCCGCTACCGGATGTTGGTGACGGTTATAAAAGTATCCGAACTTATCCGGTGGGTTTGACTTCTTATAACGAAGGCAACTTCTGTTTCATGGCCGATTCCAGCGGTACTTATACTTTGACCCTGGTGGCTGAGGCGCAGTGCAATATAGATTCATGCACTTTCATCGTGAATGTTGATATTCTCGAACCCCTGGCAATTACCTGTCCGGCAAGCGACAGTGTTTTCCTGTGCGATACCACCACCCTTATTGATTCCTTTACGATATCTTCCAGTGTGACCGAGGTTATGGTTTCCGATACGGCCGCCGTGAAAGCTTATATTGTCGGTAAAAAGATATATATACCGGTGAGGCAGGAAGGCGAAAGACGGATAACCCTGACGGCTAAGGGGCGGTGCGGTGAGGTTTCCTGCGATTTCACTATAAAAGCCGACTTTAATACCCCGCCGTTGGTGGTTGCCGGAAATGACACCACTCTCATTGAATGTGAGCTTTTCCCGGTATGCGTGAAATTCAACTTATTCGACCCCGATGGAAATCTCGACAGCGTGAAAACCACCCATGGCACTTTCGATGACACTCTGGTTTGCTTTAATCCAGCCGATTACAGCGGTTTTGGTGATTACAATATCATTGTTACCGCTTTCGATGCCTGTAATACCATTAACGCCGATACCTTGAAGGTGTCCTTCCTTATGGGCGACTCAGCCAAAATCGAATGGTGTCCGGAAGAGCTTTATTTCTCGAGTTGCTGGCCTGATACCGTTTATTTCCCGCTTAATATTACACCCGCCGACGCCCAAATTACTATCTTACCCAATGGCCGCTATGAAGCCGCTAATAAACGGGTGGGCGTTTTTGTCGATACCGCCGGAACCTACCAGGTTTCCGTTACCGTCAATGCTCAATGTTATGATACCACCTGCAGTTTCCCGCTGTACGTGGAACGATTCGAATACCCTCAGATTACCTGTCCGGGAAATATTGACACTCTCCTGTGTCTGTCTCAACCGGATACCATTTGTTTCCCGATCGGTGTTCAGGGTACGGCGGTTGATGTTACGATACTGCCCGCCCAGCTTGGAGCCTACTACACGGCCGGTCATGTCTGTGTGCCGGTGAGCGCCGCCGGGACCTATCCGCTGACCATTATCGGCAGTAATATGTGCGGTAGTGATACCTGCTCTCCGTCGACGGTCTTAAACGTTGATGCCGACCAGCCGCCGCAGTTATTCTTGCCCGATGATATAACCGTGCAACGCTGCCCCGATGATACCGACCTGATAGTGATAAAGGGTATTTATGCCACCGATATTGAAGCTGAGGTAATCGTATCGCAGGTTTGCGGTCCGGAAGGCGCCTTCGTAAATATTCAACCGGACAGCGGGGTAATATCCTTCCTTCCGACGGAATTTAAAACATACGCTTTCTGTTTTGAAGCCGATGACGGTTGCCAGGTGGTAAGGGATACCCTGCTGGTAAATGTCACGCTCAGGGAAGATTGCGATGTTTGTCTGAGAGTTTACATCGACGGTGGCGCTTGCACCCCGGTGGGTCTGCGCAAGCTGGTTGAACTTGATATTGAAAGCAACGATGCCATTGCCGGTTTCGACTTGCTCTTAAAATATGACGTCTCAGCCCTGACGTTTATTAATGCCACTATCGCCGGCTCGGCTATTGATGCCTGGGAATATTTCACTTATCGGGTAGTCAGCAGTTCTCAGGGCTTGCTGCGCCTGGTTGGTATTGCCGATATAAATAACGGTCCGAATCATCCCCCGGCGTCTTCACTCAGACCTGACGGTGTCCTCGTCTATATTGAGTACCAGATTGTCAACAACCAGAACCTGGGCGATGTCTTCGTACCCATTTCCTTCATCTGGTACGAATGCGGCGACAATACTTTCTCCGATGTCAGCGGCTCCATCCTCTTTATGGACTACCGGATATACAACGCTGAAGGTATCTTGATCTGGGACGAGGATGTCAACCAGGATGGTCTGCGCACCCCGGAACTGGGTGCCTATGATGCCTGCCTGACCGGTACCGAAAAAGGAGTGCCGTTGCGCTGTATCGAATTTTTCAACGGCGGTATCTGTATAATACACCCGGATTCGCTCGATGACCGGGGTGATATTAACCTAAACAATATCGCTTATGAAATCGCTGATGCGGTCCTGTTCACGAGTTACTTCGTTCGCGGCCTGAGTGTCTTTAATATCAATCTGGCCGGACAGATTGCCGCCACCGATGTTAACGCCGACGGTATTACTCTGACGGTGGCCGACCTGGTTTACCTGGTCCGGATTATTATCGGCGATGCCGAACCGTATCCGAAAATAGTACCTTACCAGAAAGAACTTCTGGTGACGACGGAGCGGGTTAACGAACGGGTCAGTGTCACCACCGATGCCGTGAGTACGATTGGTGCCGCCTGTTTTGTCTATGATATCAACGGCAGTGTCGATATCGGTGAACCGTGCCTGTCAGCTGACGCCGCCGGGATGGAAATGCAATACGCGGTGGAAAATAATCAGCTTAAAATACTGGTTTACAATATCGGTTCCCACAGGATTGAACCGGGTAACCACCAGTTGATGGAAATCCCCATAAGCGGTGAAGGTACCCTGAACCTGGTTAAAGCGGAAGTCGCCGATTACCATGGTCAACCTTACAAAGCTGTCGGTAAGAACGAACTTTTACCGGCCGGTTTTGTCTTGAGTCAGAACTATCCCAATCCCTTCAATCCCTCGACCCGGATTGAGTTCTCCCTGCCGGCGGCGGCGGAGTGGCATCTGACCATATTCAATGTCACCGGTAAAATCGTCCGTGAATACGGTGGTTACGGTGAATCCGGCACTCATGAAGTTACCTGGGACGGTACCAGTTCCGACAATGATAAGACGGCTTCAGGTGTTTATTTCTACCGTCTGGAATGCGGTAAATTCAGCGAGACTAAAAAGATGATTCTTTTGAAATAAAAATCCCCCTCATGTCTTTCCTCCTCCAAAAGCGTTCTAGTAAAATAGAACGCTTTTTTTATTTATGATAAGCGGTGCCGTGGAGAATGGAAAAACCCCGGTAAAGCTGTTCCAGCAGTATTAAGCGGACCAGCTGGTGGGAGAAAGTCATGCCGGATAATGAAAGAATATGGTCAGCCCGCTTGAGGATGCGGTCATCGAGACCGTAAGGACCGCCGATAAGAAAATAAACGGTGCCCCGGGCGCGATTCTGTGTCTCCTGTAAAAAACACGCAAACTGTTTTGAGTCCTTTTTCTCCCCATGTTCGCTTAAGGCGATATATAAACCTTCCTGGAATTCTTTTTCGAAGATGTCGGCTTCTTTCTTTTTTACTTCGGTGGGGGAGAGGGCGGCGGGCATTTTCGGGGAAGGGAGGATTTTCATTTCAATCTGGGCATAGCGGTGAAGGAGTTTCAGGTAGTGTTCAATGCCTTCCGTCAGCCAGCGTTCTTTGTCTTTTCTGAGGGTAATAATGCTTATCTTAATCACCGGAAACGGTCCTGATAATAAGATTACGACGGCGCGGACCGTCGAACTCGCAAAAATATATCGCCTGCCATCGGCCGAGCACCAGCTTTTTATCTTCGAATAAAACCGCGAGGGAGAACCCCATCAGGGAAGCTTTGAGATGAGCGTCGGAATTGCCCTCGGCGTGAGAGTAGGCGTCGTGGCGGGGAATTTCCTTCTGCAATTTGTAAAGAATATCGCGAGTGACATCCGGGTCGGCGTTTTCATTAATGGTGATACCGGCGGTGGTATGAGGTACAAAACAAAAAGCAAGACCGGAATTAAAACCGCTTTCGGTTACTGCCTGATTTACCAGGGCGGTTACGTCGAGCATTTCCTCGCGAACGTGAGTTGTGACTTCGTAGGTTTTCATCAGGTAAATAAGGCCTCGGTAAATTCTTTCGGGTCGAACGGCTGCAGGTCATCGACTTTCTCGCCGGTGCCGACGAAATCAACCGGAACCTTCAGTTCTTCGGCGATGCTGATAATCATGCCGCCTTTGGCGGTACCGTCGAGTTTGGTGATGATGATACCGTCACAGCCGACGGCATCGGTAAAGACCTTGACCTGGGACAGGGCATTTTGGCCGGTGGTGCCGTCGATTATCAGCTTGCTGTAAACGGATGCTCCGGGAACAGCTTTGAGCACTACGCGTTTTATTTTTTTCAGTTCTTCCATAAGGTTGGTTTTAGTATGCAGACGGCCGGCGGTATCCAGAAGCAGGCGGTCGGCGCCTCTGGCTCGAGCGGCACTGGCGGCGTCGAAAGCCACTGCCGCCGGGTCGGCTCCTTTCTGGGAAATTATTATATCCACTCCGCTGCGCTCAGCCCAGATAGCTATCTGTTCCACCGCGGCGGCTCGGAAGGTGTCGCAGGCGCCTATCAGAACCTTTTCGCCCCGCCCCGCAAAATACGTGGCCAGCTTGCCTATGGTGGTGGTTTTGCCGACGCCGTTGACGCCGACTACAAGCCAAATAACCGGCCGTACACCCTCCGATGGCATGTCGGTTTTTATCCCGGGCGCTAAGATGGTACCGATTTCTTCCTTAAGAAGAGCCATGACGGCCTCACCTTCGGTCAATTTGCGTTCCCGCGCCTTTGCCTTGACGCTTTCGATAAGACGCAGGGTGGCTTTTACGCCTACGTCGGCTTCGATTAAAATTTGTTCGATTTCCTCCAGCAGGTCGTCATCCAGCCGGCGGCGTCTGACGGCTTGAGATATGCGCCCCAGAAGATTATCCCTGGTCTTGACGAGCGATTGTTTCAGTTTTTCAAAAGGTGTGAACATTGATGGGATATTTATTCTTCTTCATTATCCTGAATTACAATATTGGGATTCATTCGCTCGCGGATCGTTTCAGGTATTTCAGAATCGCTTTCGGTTACGGGTTGGGTATCCTGGTGGTTATTGTCTATTTCTTCTGGTTCCGGCGCTTCCTCGACATATTGCACCACCGTGCCGCCCGTGTCCTCGGCTTCTTCGAGGAATTTGACGGCCACCAGTTTGGAAATCCCCGGCTGTTCCATCGTGATACCGTAGAGATTGTTGGCGGCTTCCATGGTGATTTTATTGTGTGTGATGGCAATAAATTGCGTGTCCCGCGAAAAATTTTTGATGATTTTGAGGAAACGGTGACAGTTGGCATCGTCCAGGGGAGCGTCGATTTCATCAAGAATGCAGAACGGGGAAGGTTTCACCAGATAAAGCGAGAATAAAAGGGAAATGGCTATCAGGGCTCGTTCGCCCCCGGACATCTGAGAAATCGAAAGTATCTTTTTGCCGCGCGGTCGCGCTACGATCTCTATATTGGATTCCAGCGGGTCGTCCGGCACCGACAGGTGAATATCCGCCTCGCCACCGGTAAATAGTTCAACGAACAAACTCTGGAAATTTTTCTGGACCTTTTCAAAGGTTTCACTGAATAGTTTGCGGGCAGTAACATTTATTTTATTGATGGTGGTGCGAAGGTCGTTCTTGGCCGTGGTCAAATCGTTTAACTGCTCGTTTAAAAATTCTTCCCGCTCCTTGTTTTCACGGTATTCCTCCAGGGCCAGCAGGTTCACGGCGCCGAATTTTTTTAGGCGTTCCTTCTTCTCCTGAAGTTGCTCACGGGCTTCCTCTATCGTTAGCCGGTCGTCGGGATTTTCAATCTCTACGGTTTTAATGTCGACATCATATTCTTCAAGGAACTTATCCCGTTTTGCCTTTATTTCCGACTCAATGGTATTCAAACGGATTTCAAACTGATGGGCTTCATCGGAGAGTGATTCTTTCTGCCGGCGATGCTCCTTTATATTTTTCTCTCTGGTGGCAACCTGGTCTAACAATGCCGTCTGGGCGTCGTACAGGCTTTTCCGGCGGATGGTGAGCTTTTCCTGGTCCTCGAAGATAATTTTAAGGTTGGCTTCGTTCGCGGTTATTTTTTCGTCTGCCTGAATGATATCGGTTCGAGCCCGGTCGATTTCCTCACACCTGATTAAAAGAGTGGCATCGATTTCTTTAATCAGTTCATGAAGGTGGGACTGCTGGTTTTCCGCCTGTTCCACCCGGCTGCGGGTTTCGATAAGGGAAACATGCAATTTGGAAACTTTGTCAAGAGCATCCATGGCCGTTTTTTCAAGGTCTTCCAGGCGATTGCCGGCCTGATTCATATTGTCCAGAAGGTTATCTTTTTTGCTGCTGAGCTGGTTGAAATCGAGATCCAGACTGTATTGACGGTTGCGTACTTTTTCCAGCCGGATATCTATATTCTGGTGTTCATTTTCCAGGCGCGTTAGTTCACTTTTGACCGTGCGGCTTTCGAATTCCAGTTCTCCGATTCTTTTTTGTATCTGTTCGGTTTCTTCAGTCATATCCTCGATGGCGGACAACAATTGGGTGAATTCCGCCCGGGCGGCGGCCAGTTGTGCCATAGAACGGTTTCTGTCTTCTTTGAGTGTCTGGAGCTTCTGGTTTAGTTCCTTCAGCATTTCATCCTGTTCCTGGACTTTTTCCTTGCGACGGAACAGAGAAAAATCATCCTCGGAACCCCCGCTTATCAGGTTATTGCTGTAGAGAATACCATCGGTGGATACGGCACTGAAGCCGTAAGGAAGGTGTTTGAGAATCTCATCGGGATTGGCACCGGAACGATAGACGGCCGTATGTGACAACACAGCTTCTTTTAAATATTGAAGGTCATTGTCGGTTGTAACGAAGGTATCCAGCCAGCCGACAAATTCTTCCT
>CAZUAS010000087.1:0-11495 GCA_964618515.1 uncultured Ignavibacteriales bacterium
AGATAATGAGCGGTGACTGGAGTTCAGACGTGTGCTCTTCCGATCTGGCTGGTATGGTTGTCGGGCTTGTCGGTAGTCATACCTTCTTTAAGAGCAATGACTTTATAACCTCGATAAAACGCCCCCAGGGCTGTCAGCAGAACACAAACGTGAGTATGAATTCCGACTGTCACCACGGTATCAACGCCCTGCACTTTTAATATATTTTCAAGGTTGGTACCAAAAAAACCGTCATAATTTTCTTTTTCAACCACCAGGTCATTTTGACCGGGTCGTAATTCCGGAATCACTTCCGCTCCCCAGGTACCCTTGAGAGCGTGTAAGCCCCATTTTAGGGCCAAGGGCGCAGTCGGTTCTTTTATTGCCGTATTGACGTAAATGACCGGCCAGCCAATCAAATGAGCCCGTTCGATGATAGTTTTAACAACCGGAATAATAACACGGCCGGGCGGACAGTATAGCTTTCCCTCGGATGACAGATAATCATTTATCATATCAATAACCAGAACAGCTATCTTAAATCTTTTTTTTACCATACTTTCAAAATGGTTTCATTCATTACTGATACGAAATGGTCGTTTACGATGGCAAAAAAATTTACCGGTTTTTCAATAAAAAAAACAGCTGTTTTTTTTATCAGTATTGTTTGACTTCGACCGCCGGGACAATTATATTCCCCAGCGAATAAATGGATGAAATATCCCTGATTTTTTCGGGGTATATATAATTAAACTAATTTATTTGAGGAGGTAACTATGAAGGTCAAAATCGACAAGGACCTTTGCACCGGCGATGCTATTTGCGTCGATCTTTGCCCTGATGTTTTTGAGATGGATGGCGACCAGGCAAAGGTTATCGTTGACGAAGTACCGGAAGAGTTCGAAGATTGCGTCCGTGATGCGGCTGAAAGCTGTCCCGAAGGATGTATAGAAATCATTGAATAATCATATTTTTTAATAAAAAGTGCCGGTCTTAATAGACGGCACTTTTTTTTACCTTTATAATATTACTCAGGGACAGTCAATTTCCAGTTTAACGCCTTTTTGACGCAGAAGGGCGATATTTTTAGCCTGTTGCTGACAGTCAATCGGATTACCCGTCAGAACCACTGTTGCTCCCGGGCCAAGGCTCTCATTATCAGCCAGGGGCGTTAAATCCTCAATCTGGTTATGGTCAAGCCTGACAGACTTAAGTTTTTTCAAAACACCTAACGCCTTTACGGAAGTAATATTATTGCCTCCCAGATCCAGGGTTACCAGGGAATCAAAATATTCCATCCCGGATATTTTTTCTATCCCGGAGTCCCTGGCCGTTAGCGAAGTAAGCTTCCTGAAATCCGATGAAAAAATCGTCCCGGGTGCCGGTTTTTTTATCAAATTGCGGATCATTTCCTCCAGTTTGACATCATCGAATTTAACGACCGGGGTAACCAGCACGCCTTTATGGACTGCTTTCCGTTCGGTATCATATATGCTGGGGCGGGGTGAGTCGGGTCGGGGAAGTTCCTCACTTCCTGGTTCCGGGAAGGAAGACGGTAATTCTGTACCGTCTTTATTTTCTTTCGCTTCCTTCTCACCTTTTTGAGACGACCTCTTTTTTCCGGGCTTTATATGGAAAATCCCGCTGGTCCCCTCGGAACTCATATCATTTGTAAAAACTTTCAAACGGTAATTGCCTTCCTCCAGGTCCACAGGAATCCGCCACTTAAAATTTTTATCCCGGGGTGTGCCACCGGATATTTTGTCAATCAGTCTCCCCTCGCTATCCAGTAGGTTAATTTTCAAAAAAGGCTGAACCTCTCCAGAAACCGTCCATTTTATCTCAACCGTGGCGCCGGCCACATAATGGTAATCCGTGCCCGGTTCGATAATTTTAATTTCCCCGGCAGCCACCCTTGTAAATGACAGGAACAATCCCATACCCCCGATAAAAAACAGCTTCATTTTATATCTCAACTTACTCATTGTTACCTCATAATTTTATTATTTATCCATTAGATATTTATACAATCAGGAACCGGGAGTATATTCTGAATTTATAACAAAATCGGGTAAATCTTAAAGAATAGTTTACCCGGACATTAATCCCTCATGAACTTCATCTTAAAAACAGGTTTTTACGCCTTTCAAAAAACAAAAGGAGCGGTAAACCCAGCAGGTAGCAGGCAATCATTTGACCGATGCCGATCATTTGAACCGAAAACCAGTAATCGAAACCGGCTATTGGCGCCAGGTAGGCTGAAACTCCGAAGGCGTTAAAAATCACCGGCGGCAAAGGTGCCAGAAGGATATTGGGATTGTTACCTTTTAACCAGTAAATTACGACGACTAGAGTTATCACCCAGGCACAGGCGACCGACAACGCCCCCAGGAGAAAAATTATTTCATCCGAGCGATAATACCCCATGTAAATAGCAACAATTATCAAAGCCAAAGATAAAATTTTCAAAAAAGTAACCAGCAGCACCGATTTTTTGTCGACCATATCAAGCTTCACGGCATACCACAACAGCAGAACCGAAAAAAACGAAATAACCACGACTATTAAATTGATACCGGAACTTCCCATAAGATAAATCGCCCCGAACCAGATAAGAACCAGCGGCAGCACCGACCACCATCGGCTGCTATTTTTCTTGTTGAAATGAAAAATATAACGAGTAGCCAGAGCCGCAACCAGGGTTACCAACGAGCCAAAGACAATATCGGGCCAGCCCATCCCGCCAAAGATATTAGCTATCAGACAACCGATAAAAAGCCCGGGGACAGCGGCTACGGTAATAAAAGGCAGGACAGTCAGAGCCTCGGCTATGCGCACCTGGTAAATACCGAACGAAACAGGTAAAAAAACAAGGCTTATCACGGCATAAACAGCAGCAATAAGCCCGGCGATCGACAGTTCCCTCAAGCTGAGTTTATTTGCCATAAACTCAATAAAATAACTTTTATTTTATACTGTCAATTATTTTTACAGTTACTTATCTTAAAATTTGAACCTCCGATAGCTTGGTATTTACTTTATCAGCCACTACTACCAAAGTCTCAATCTCGCCGATGGAAATTTCCCGTAAAGGATTTTTAGAATCATCGGATACTACCAGGACCGTCCCCTCACGGGTCATTTTAACCGCGACCGGAATCAGAACGGAAGGCAACGAAGACTGTTTTTTCAAATTAAGATTGACCTTTTTACCGCTGATTATCGCCCTGACAAAATTAATAATGATGTCCGTACGGATTAAAGGCTGAGAAACGGCTTCACCGGTTTCCCAATAAAAAATACTCTCTTTATTAACCTCACCTTTTTTCTGAGAGCCTAAGATTTTCTTTTCAATCTCCCGGAACTTTGCTCCCAGAGAAGGTTCCGTGCTCAAAGGATTATGTCTTAAACAGAAACGGACAAGCTCCTTCTCCAGACTATCAAACATACTGTCAGGAAAATGCGTTTCCTGTCCGATGCGATACCCGTCTTCATAATAGATCGGTACATTCATTTTAGCCAGGGTTTTCAAATCACGATAAACCGTCCGCTGGGAAATACCAAATTCCCGGCTCATGTCCTGAACGGTTAAAACTTCTCGTGATTTAATAAGGTTAATCAAATTCATCATACGTTCAGTTTTTGTCATTTTTAGCCCCTTTCTTAACAAAATAGAAACTAATAACTTCACTCATAATTTTAACCTTTAAAATTAACTCCCTTTTAAGGTCTGCTTGAAAACCTTACAAGTCATTTTATGTCATTTGCTAAAAATATCGTTATTTACCCGTATTAAATCCACATGGTAAAAATAGGTAAGAAATGGGTATGTTTCATACCCACTTTTTGTCAGTTTCAGACAGCTGTTTTATGACCAAAAAGTGTTGTCAAGAAATTGTAAGATGCTGTATAACAATATGATAAGACTTTAATGAAGATATAGAGGGTCTTTGTTTTTATGTAACTTTTAAAAGATTTATAAGGTCTTCAGAAATGAAGTCAAATTAACATCTTCATGAAGAATATTTAGTTTTTTGCGTATGTTGTATCGGGTCTTATGAATAGTTTCTATCGATACTCTCAGTGTCGTGGCAATATCTTTTGACGGCATGCCGTTTTTAATCATGTTGCAAACTTCAATCTCACGCGGTGTCAATTTTGAGTACAATACATCCAGCTTGTTAACGAAAGGCGAAGTTATATCCTGAAGATTCTTTTTGAAAAGCTGAAGATACTCCTGCCCTTCTTTCGACAGGTGATTTTGAAGATTGATGAGCATAGGCAACAGGACCTTATTTACGTTGGCTTGAATCTGGTCTTGAATTTCTTTTTTCTCATTTTCAATCTGGCTCAAGACTTCTCTTAAGGTCACATTCTTTTCCGATAAAGCCCGCTGGTCTTCTTCCATCTGTTTCAAGGCGTCCTGTAAGTCTTTTAAAGCTCTTTTACGGTCTGTAATATCCAGGGCCGTGAAGGTTACTCCGGCTGACAAATCGGCCGGGTCAAGGGCGGCGGAACTCAACAAGATATCAAATAACTGACCATCCTTGCTAATCCAGCGGGTCTCGATAGTACCATACCCGCGTCTGTAAATCTGGCCGTATTTGACTTTTCCCACCCGGTTGAATTCTTTATCCGATTCATATAAAATACGGGCACTTTGACCAATCAATTCCTCTCTGGTATAGCCGGTCATCTCTATGATACGTTCGTTGACCTTAATAAAAACACGGTTTGAAACCAGACCGATTCCAACCGGTGCGGCTCGAAAGATACTGCTCAACGTTTCTTCGCTCTTTTTGAGCGCGTCGGAAGCTAATTTACTCTGGGTAATGTCACGAATAACGGTCATCACCTGGTTAACTTCGCCACCAACGATGATAGGTATTTTGCGGGTTTCCGTAATAATCAACCGCTGGTCAATATTATTCGTTTCCTCTGTAACCAGGATTTTACCGGTTTTGAATACTTTCTCATATTCTTTAAAAACCTCCTTACTTAAAAAGGGGAACACTTCTGGAACTGTTTTACCAGTAATATCTGTTTTTAGTTCTAACCCTTTAAGCCAGCTTGTTAAGGCGTTGTTAACAAAGGTGATTTTTAAATCTCTGTCCACGACATGTACGGCATCAGCCAGGGCGTTGATAATCAGACGATATTGTCGTTCGGAATCACGGATTTGCTGGTCGGCTAATTTGCGTTTGGTTATATCACGCACTATGGCTATAACCATCGGCTTACTGCTGATTACCACTCTTTTAAGGTTAACTTCTCCCCAGAAGAGCCGTCCGTTTCTATCCTTACACCGCCACTCGAAAATCTGCAACCCACTTTTAAACGCTTTCTGCACCCATTCCACAGCCTCTTCAAGTGAATAGGGCGGCTTACCTTCACTTATCTGCCCGATATCAAGCTTCAGAGCTTCATCATGAGTACATGAAAACATTTCGCACATTCTCTGGTTAACGTCAAGGATCTTACCGCTCACCGGGTCATGCAGAAAAATTGCATCATTGACGTTGTTAAAAATCGTACGGTAGTTTTCTTCAGATGTAAGAAGGGCTTCCTGTGACTTTTTAAACCGGCTTATATCCCGTAATAAAACCATTACAGCTGGTTCGCCGTTATATTTAAGCGGGGCCGAGACCGCTTCGACATCCAGTTCCTGGCCGTCGCACCTTATTATTTTCTGATCATCAAAAGTAAGGGGGGTACTGTTGCTGAGAGCTCTTTCGATTCGTTTCTTAACTCGCTCCTTATATTCTGGATGAACAAAATCCATAATATTCCGGCCTATCATATCTTTGTCCCTGACGGCACGGAATAACTCCAGGCCGGCTTTGTTTACAAAAACAATCCGTTTGTCGACATGAACAATAATGCCGTCATGAATAATTTTAGTCAGTTGCCGGAAGACCTCGGATTCGGTCAGTGTTAAATCGTTGGAAATCCTGTGGCCCTCTTTTTTTTCTTTAGGCATCTAATCCCTCACCCGCCAGATATAACGCTTAAAATGACCAATGATGCAGAGACAAAGTTAAATTTAGATATCTATCATTAATAAATTTAATCCTACTTATCAACTAATTTTTACATCCTTCAGATATCGTATTATATTTTTCCAATTTAATTATCTATCATTATTTTTAAAAGCAAGTCCATTTAAAATATAGCAAGTGGAATTTACTTATGGTCAATTCCCCATACTGGCTATAAACTATCCCTTATCGAGTCTTTCACCATTTTCTCCACCCGAACCTTAGCCGTTGTCTTTCAAAGAACTAACCGACAAACCGGTCTTGGCACCACCTTTGCATTTCATTAATCAAAAAAATAATGAATTGTGAAACACAGGGGGATTTATGACCCGCAAAAAAAAGTCAAGAAACCAGGGGGAAAGAGAATTCAGGGATTCTTTCCTGTTTAAATTTTCTTCGAAGATAATACTCAGTTTTATTGTGGTCGTAATTTTTCTGACCTTGACCCAGTGTACCGTAAGGAAGCCGGAATCACCTACCTGGACCACCAACTTGACTGTACCGCTTATCAATCGTACTTACCCGATGCAGGAAATAATCAGTCATATTGACCAAGCCGGCGTAATAATGGATACCAACAGCAATATCATATACACCATCACGGAAGAAATAGACACGGTATTCATCGATCAGGTCAATCTGACCCTGGACGACCTCTCTATAGCGCCCTTCTCGGAGCATCTGGGTATCGTGAGCATCGAATCGCCCTCGCGGGACTCGGTTATAATCGGTCTGGATGAAATAGCTCCTTTGGCCCTGGGAGCGGGTGTGCCGATTCCGGAAACTACTTTTACTGTCGTCAGTCACCTACCTTCCCTTACCGGTTTTTCTACGGCTACTATTGCTACCGGAGCGGTCGATGTCATCATAGACAATAACCTGAACCTGACGATTGATTCCGTGTCCGTCAAACTACTTGACGCCGCCAATGGAGATATCGTTATCGATTCCAATAAAACGACCTCGCCGATTACTGCCGGGTCTTCCGCCACGATTCCCTTATCTTTAAATGGTAAGACTGTTTCCAACAATGTCAAAATTGAATCAACCTGCTATACCGGAGGAGGCGGGCCGTTTCTGGAAACCGCCGGCCTTGAGTTGACCAGCATTCTGGATTTTCCGGAGGACCTGACTGTCAGTGCCGCAACCGATGTAACCGTACCTTCGCTGACTCGCAATTTTTCTGATAACGTCGCCCTGCAACAGGGCAGTGAAACGGATATAATCCATACCGCCACTCTGAGCCAGGGGACCCTGCAGCTCGAGATTGTCAACAACAGCGCCCTCGACGCTACATTGACCATCACCCTGCCCGACGTGAAACAGGGGAGTCTGCCTTTTATGACCCTGTGCCAGGTCGCGCCGGGACACGATACGATTTTGAATGTGGATATTACCGGTTGCACTCTGGAACCGTCGGACCTTTCTCTCCCCCAGCTGATTGACCTGAATGTTGCCGCCCAGGTACATGAAAATACGACACCTATCGATGTTTCCGCCACTGACAGCTTCCTGGTTTCAGCCCATATAAATTCCCTCGGTTTTTCTTCGGTGACCGGTGTCTTTTCCAACAACGAAACGGAAATTGAGCCGGTCAATCAGGAAATCGATGTTCCCAAAGGATTCGACCAGATTGAACTGGCCAGCGCCGTGCTTATTATTAAAATTGAAAATACCGTCGGCCTGCCGGGATGGGTGGACGTAATCCTTGCCGGAGACAACGGTAAGGTGTTGCATATTAGCGATAGTATTGCCGCCGGTATTAATGGCGTGGCGACCATCACCACCATCATCGATTCGACCGTAGCCGACTTCCTCTCTCCGGTTCCCTCGAATATCGACATTTCCGGCCTCGCTTCATTTGGCGACGGTGTTTCCACCGGTACCCTTACGGTCAACGATTATATTCATACGGAAATTAATTTTATCGCTCCTCTGGAAATGGTCATCCACGAAACCCGAATAGAAACGGATATCGAAAGTGAGAATATAGAACAGGATGACATAGAGCTCATCACCGACCATGCCATCCAGACCAGTTTCATATACCATATCATCAATCATCTTCCCCTGGGTACCCAGATCAATATTTACCTTGGCGGCGACTCGGCTACCCTGTTCACCGACCCGCAGCTGGTTATCGACAGCCTTGAGGTCGCGGCCGCTCCGGTCATAGCCGGAATCGTATGCGACACGGTCTCCACCGATACCCGGTCAATTGTCCTTGACAGTCTCGACATCAAAGTACTCGAGAACAACCCGCTGTATATTGGCAGTGAAATTATCCTCAAGGATTCGGACGGGACAGTAAAGCTGACCAGCGACGACTATCTAACCATCACAGGCCGCATTGAAGTGGAATACCTATTTGACGGTAATTTCTGAGAATTTCAACTATGATGATTAACAAAATAAAGGTAATACAAAATTTATAAATAACAGGGTGGATACAATGAATAAGTTAAAAATTACATTAGCGATATGGCTGGCTTTAACGATGATTACCGGGCCGGTTTTGGCTGGCGGGAATTCCACTGCGCGTTCGGTCGCGATGGGCGGCGCTTATACGGCCCTGGCTAAAGGACCCGACGCGGGCAAGTATAATCCGGCCAATCTGGGTCTGCGCGACTACCGCCGTACCGGGCTTGAAATCGTCGGTATCGGAGCTGATATTTCCAACAACGCCTTTTCTCTCGGCGACTATAACGAATACACCGGAGCCTTACTGACCAACGATGATAAAGACATTATCCTTGGCAAAATTCCTTCGGAAGGATTGAAATTATCCATCGATGCCGAAGTTACGGCTCTGTCGTTAGCAACCGGTTCTTATGCTTTCAACGTTACTGGGGTGGGGATCGCCGATGTCAACATGAGCCGCGATATTTTCGAACTCGTCCTTAAAGGCAATACTTTTGCGGATACCATCAGTGTCAATGGTTCCTATTCCGACCTGGTCAGTTATGTCGCGGCAGGTCTTTCCTACGGCATGCCCGTTTATTCCAGCGGTACGCGGCAGCTGGCAGTCGGCGCTACTTTCAAGTATTTGCGGGGTATCGCTATTGAGGAAGTGGTTGAAATGGAGGGAATGGTCGCCACTTATGCCACAGGCTTTGAAGGAGAGGGACATCTGGTGGCGCGTACTGCGACCGGAGGTTCCGGTTACGCCCTGGACCTCGGCGCCGCTTTAAAACTTAACGACAAATATACTCTTGGCGCCTGCCTTAAAAATTTCCTCAGCCACCTGACCTGGAACAAGGAAACCGAGGAACACGGCTACCACTTCAGTTTCGACACGATGACAGTGGATAATATGGAAGAAGATTACATCGTTTCCGACGATTACAAGGAACCGGTCGGCTCGTTCAGCAGCAACCTGCCTTCCACCCTGACGGTGGGCCTGGCCCGAACCTCCGGTAAACTCCTCTGGGCGGTTGACTGGCAACAGGGTTTCCACCGTAATACCGGCGTTTCCTCCAAACCGCAAATTGCGGCCGGCATCCAGTACTCCCTTATCAGTTTTATGCCCCTGAGAACCGGCTTTACCACCGGTGGTGACCGTAACACCACCTTCTCTTTCGGGTCCGGTCTGAATATCTCCCCCCTCTATCTTGATTACGCTCTCGTAACCGGTTCGCCCTTTTCCGGATACTCGTCCAAGGGTCTAAACTTTGCCGTATCGCTGGGGATTCATTTTTAAAGTTATCACACCATCGGGAATCTGAAGGGAGAATCAAAATGCCTGACACCGGGATTAAAATATTCGCCGGTAAATTATACATGGTGGTAACAGCCGGTTTGATATGGTTAACCGTATCGGTCGCGGCCATGCCGCCGCATCCGGATATTTTCAAACCGGACAAATCCGATAATACCGTGCGGCAGACTGTCATGCAACAGTTAAAAAACATGCAGCTCAAAGGGCTTGATTCTCCGGGCGATTTCTTCCTGACGCACCTTTCTTCCCTTCGAAACCAGCCTGCCCGGGCAACTGCCGGTGCTTCTTTTAAAATACTGGCCATCCTGGTTGAATTTACCGACCAGCCGGCTTCGGTGGAGGAGGGTTTTTTTGATTCGCTCATTTTCCACCCGGAAGGAAGAACCATCAGGGATTATTTTAACAAGGTTTCCAACGGACAGATTGACCTGGTAACAGCCTGTCTGCCGTCCCAAACAGGCTGGCAGACAGCCCCGAATCCCTACAGTTACTATACCGACAGCGCCTTCGGCACCGGCGATTATCCCCGCAACAGCCAGCGCCTGGTGCTGGACCTGATAAACCAGGTAGACAACCAGGTGGACTTCTCGGACTATGATAACGATGGCGACGGTTACGTCGATATACTGCTGGTCATCCACAGCGGCAGCGGGGCCGAATTCACCCGTGACAGCGACGATATCTGGTCCCATAAATGGGTTATTCCGACCACTTACAAAGACGGTGTATACCTTCGGGATTACACCATCCAGCCCGAATTCTGGACCGACCCCGGAGATATGACAATCGGAGTCTATTGCCATGAACTATCGCATGGTTTCGGACTGCCGGACCTTTACGATACCGATGGCAGCTCATACGGTATCGGCTACTGGGGTATTATGGCTTACGGCAGCTGGAATGGCCCTGGTAATCGGGGCGGCTCACCAGCTCATTATTGCGCCTGGAGCAAGCTTCAGCTGGGCCTGGTAAACGTGGTTGATATAACCTCCACTCATGTTAACCTGGCGGTGCCGGCGGTGGAAACCAGCAGCACTATATACCGTGTGCGCACTACCGGAATGGCGGCTAACGAATATTTTCTCATTGAAAACCGCCAGCCCTATGACTATGACGCCTACCTTCCATCATCGGGCCTTCTAATCTGGCATATCGACGACGGCAAAATCACCAACCGCGAGGAATGGTATCCCGGGCTGGCAACCTCGCAGCATTACCTGGTTGCCCTGGAACAGGCCGACGGCCTTTTCGACCTTGAACATAAATATGATTTCGGAGATACCAGCGACCCTTTCCCGGGCAGTACGTATCAGACCAGTTTTAACGCCACCACCGTACCGGATAACAGTTCGTATTTTTACGGTACCTCCGGTTTCACTATTGATAATATATCCGCCTCCGATTCCGTCATGTATCTGGATGTAACCATCGATTTCTCCGTCAGCCTGGATAATGACGATAATCTTTTACCGCGGAGAATCGAACTTAGCCAGAACTACCCCAATCCTTTTAACCCTCAGACCAGAATCGAATTTTCCACTACTAAGGGCGGCTGGGGTCAGCTTGAAATATTTAACTCCTTGGGACAAAAAGTAAGCACGGCTTACGAAGGCTATATCGCCGCGGGAACGACCATCCTTTACTGGGACGCCCGCTCGGAAGACAACACCCCCCTGGCTTCGGGAGTGTACTTTTACAGGTTAAGTCTCGGACCTGAGATCGGAAGAGCGTCGTGTAGGGAAAGAGTGTAGGATAGGGTG
>CAZUAS010000088.1:0-11469 GCA_964618515.1 uncultured Ignavibacteriales bacterium
GCTTTTCAATGAAGGCTCGGCTCAATTGCAAACAAAAGCCATGGAAATTCTCGATCAGATTTCTCAGACTATCGCACTGTTGCCCAACCACATAAGGGTCGAAGGTCACACCGATGACCGGCCCATTAATACGCTGGTCTATCCTTCCAACTGGGAACTGTCATCGGCCCGGGCAACCGAGGTCGTGCGGTACTTTACCAATAATCATGCTGTTGCCCCGGACAAAATATCGGCTCTGGGTTATGGTGAATACCGGCCGGTGGTACCTAATAACTCTATTGAAAACAGAGCCCGTAACCGTCGGGTCGATATCGTTATCCTGACTATGGAGCTGACCCTTAAAGAGCCCACCTCGCAATTATATTATAATCTGGCTAATAAAGAGTAATTTCTTTCCGCCCATCAGGAAAATCTTTCCTTTAAAAAACTAAGACAGGACGTTTCAGAAAACTCCGCACTGCATCGTATGTGTGTGTGGTGCAAGGAGATATACGTCAGGGTATCAATTCTGGCATTAACCTTGCTTATAGTTTACCTGAAAAAATGTAATTGATGTAAAAATATGGATAATAAACTGACTCAATTCATGTTCGAGGGTATCGGGATTTCCCGGTATAAAAAATATCTGGACCTGGCGTCTTTACGTCATCGATTAATCAGCGGCAATGTGGCCAATGCATCCACACCCGGCTACCGGTCACAGGAAATTGATTTTCAGAAAGAGTTTGCCCGGGCTACCTCACAGGGTGATCACCTGGAAGGTACAGTTACTGATGGTAAACATATGCCGTTGGGTGCTCATAAAGACCGGGCGCCGAAAATCAGTCAGACAAAAGTCAGTGGAGGAGATATGAATTCAGTTGATATCGATAAGGAAATTGCACATCTGGCTCAGAATGAACTGAATTATACTATCAGCGCCCGACTCCTTCAGAGAAAATTTGACGGCTTACGAAAAGCTATAACCAGCAAATAAGGGAACAGGTGATGTCAGGCATTTTGAACGCAATCGAGATTTCTTCCCGGGGTCTTTCAGTACAACGAGCCAAAATGAATGTGGTGGCTGAGAACATTGCCAATGCCGAAACTACGGAAACAACCGAAGGCGGGCCGTATCGGCGTCAACGGGTAATGGTTCAGGAAGAAAAAGTCAGCGATTTCAAAACCATCCTCAAGCAAACGGATACTCACATGGTCCGCACCAATCCGCGACACCGGCCCGGGAGAAAAACCGTTTTGAGTGAAGAAGTGCAGGCGTCAGCGGTAAAGATGAAACAAATTAAGGATCCCGAATCGGGATTTAAACTGGTTTATGACCCGACCAACCCGAAGGCCGATGAAGAAGGATACGTTAAGATGCCGGATATTGAAATAATCAATGAAATGGTGGATATGATGGCTGCCACCCGCGCTTATGAAGCCAATACGGTGGCTATTGCGGCGGCAAAAAACATGGCTAAAGATGCTCTGGATATATAATGAGGATTTAAAAAATGAAAATCAATACCATAGGTATTAATGCTTACCAGAATTTGAATCATCAGAGTAAAACGGCAGACCGGAAGGAACCTGATGCTACCTCTCTGCCGAACCCGGCAAATCCTGCGGAGATTTCTGAAGCCCAAGGCTCGCGCCTGGCAATCAAGGCGCCGTCGGGCAGTTATGCCGACCTGTTATCCGTAGAAGAAAAACAAGCCCTGGAGGTTCTCTTCAGTCGGTTCAGAGACAACAACCGGTTCGGAACGACGGGTCAGGCAGAAAATGATGCTAACGCCAGGGAAAACGTACTGGGTCGAATAATCGATATAAAGGTATGATATGTCAGCAAATATTACTCAGGTAAATCGTCTGGTTCCCGGTCTTATTGAACCGGTCGGGGTGGGTAAAGCCGGCGGGCTTAAGCAATGCCCGGCTACGGGTAGTAACTTCTCCGATTTGTTGTCAAATTTTATCAATTCGGTAAATGATACACAAAATGATGCCGCCCGGATGCAAGATGCTCTTCTGGCGGGTGAGCCGGTAGAGCTTCATGATGTCATGATTAAAGCCGAGGAAGCCGGATTGTCGATGGATTTGCTGCTTGAAATTCGTAACCGGCTTCTCAGTGCATACAATGATTTGATAAAAATGCCTATATAAAGGAATGACATATAGTTGCTGATAATTTTATTCCTGGCCATGGAAGGCTGAACATAAAATAAATTGGATTTACGATGGAGAACCTAACAGCTTTTTTTAAAAATGTAGGGGGTTTAATAAGCAGGATGACCCCGAGTCAGGTCATGATGCTTTTTGGTGTTGTCGCCGGAACAATAGTCGGCGGGATTATTGTCGTGGGTTGGCTCAACAGCGTCAGTTATTCTCGTCTTTATTCCAACCTTGAAGAAAGTGAAGCGGGTGAGGTGATGGCTTATCTTAATGATAACAAGATCCCCTACCAGTTGAAAGACAACGGTACGACTATCGAGGTGCCTTCCAGCGATGTATACAAGGTGCGTATTTCTCTTGCGGCCGAGGGTTTGCCCCGGGCGGCCAATATGGGTTATTCCATTTTCGATAAAAATAACCTGGGTATGACCGATTTCCTTCAGAATCTCAATTTCCGCCGGGCGCTGGAAGGAGAATTAACCCGCACTATCATGCAACTGAACGAGGTTCAGGCGGCGCGAGTGCATATTGTCATGCCCAAGGAACGGTTGTTTAAAAATGACCAGAAAGAAGCTACGGCTTCGGTACTGCTGAAACTCTCCGGGAAGAACAGTCTTAACAAGCGTCAGTTAAACGGCATTTCGCACCTGGTAGCCTCTTCGGTGGAGGGCTTGCGGCCTGAAAATATTTCAATCATCGATTACGACGGTAACCTGCTTTCGTCGCCGCTGCGTCCCGATGTCGGCGCCGGTCTTTCGAGCTCGCAGCTGGAAGTTCGTAAGGAAGTCGAAAATTACCTCGAGGATAAAGCCCAGTCGATGCTCAATAATGTTCTGGGGGTGGGGAAATCGATTGTCCGGGTAACCGCCGACTTGAATTTTCAGCAACTGGAACGGACCTCCGAGACCTATGACCCCAACTCGCCCTCGGTCCGCAGTGAAGAGCGTACTAAAACTACCGCTTCTTCTTCGGAAAAAAGCGAAGAAACCAATGAAAGCGGGGAAGAGAACAACTCCGAAACCACCATCACCAATTATGAATTGAATAAAACCATCGAGCACATGATAAATGAAATCGGCTCCATCGACCGCTTATCGATTGCCGTCATGGTGGACGGTATATATAACACGGTTGTGAATGATGCCGGGGAAACGGAAAAAATATACCAGCCCCGGTCACAGGAAGAACTGGACCGTCTGGCTGCTATTGTCAAAAATGCGGTTGGTTTTGACCAGCAGCGCAATGACCAGATCGAGATGGTCAACCTGTCGTTTGACCGCGAAGATTTGCAGATGGACCGCGATATGCTCGATTCCATGTACCAGCGGGAATTTTATATGGATATAGCCAAAAAGGTCGGTTATGTTTTGCTGTTTATATTCCTTCTTTTATATTTGAAAAAGAAATCGAAGAATCTTTTTGGCGCCCTGAAACGTCTGATGCCTCCGCCACCCCCGCCGAAACCTGTAATGCAACCGATGCCGGTTATCCAGGAAGAACCGGTAAAGCCCATTGAACCGGAATTGCGGAAACCCCGTTTGATCGACCAGATGCAGGAAACCGCCAAGGAGCGACCGGATGAAATTGCCAAAGTCATAAAAACCCTGATGGTAGAGTAACGGATTATGAAATACGAATCGATGACCCCCCAGCAGAAAGCCGCCGTGGCTTTAGTTTCTTTCGGGCCGGAAGTGTCCGGGTTGGTACTCAAGGGTATGAACGAACAGGACCTGGAAAAGATTACGATTGAAATAGCCAACCTTCGCGATGTCCCCCCGGAAATCGAAGAAAAAGTAATCGAGGAATGCCACCAGATTTTCATGGCGCGGCAGTATATTTCCCAGGGTGGCGTTGACTACGCCGCCCAGATTCTCGAAAAGGCGGTTGGTACCAAAAGAGCCCGGGAGATATTGAATCGTCTGGAATCGACTATCCAAGCCAAAGGTTTTACTCTTTTAAAGGATATCGACCCCAAGCAACTCAGCAGTTTCTTCCAAAACGAGCATCCCCAGACAATCGCCCTCGTTCTGACCCAGTTATCCGTTCAACAGGCGGCCGCGATTATTTCCGAACTTTCTCCGGAATTGCAGGCCGAAGTTTCTTTGAGAATTGCCACGATGGAAAAGATATCTCCGGAGATTCTCAAGGAAATTGAATCAACTCTGGAGGGTCATTTCGAATCTTCCTCGGGACGTGACCTGTCCACCTCGGGTGGCGCCAAGGCTATTGCTGAAATACTCAACCTGGTGGAATCGACGGCGGAAAAAAATATTTTGCAATCCCTTGAGGCCGAAGATGCCGACCTGGCCGCCGAGGTCAAGAATATGATGTTTGTCTTTGACGATATTATCCTTCTGGATGACCGGTCGATCCAGCGTCTGCTCAAGGAAGTTGAAACGAAAGACCTGTCTCTGGCTCTTAAAGCCACCACTGATGAAGTAAAGAAGAAAATATATAAGAATGTATCGGAACGGGTGGCGGTATTGATCAAGGAAGAGATGGAATTCATGGGACCGACCCGGCTATCGGATGTCGAGGCGGCTCAGGGACGAGTGGTGGAAGTTATCCGCCGGCTCGAAGAAGAGGGCCAGATTATTATTGCCGGACGCGGCGGTAAAGAGGAAATAATTGTCTAAAATAATCACCAAAACTGTTGCAGGGCCGTCGGTTTTTATCGGTGAACGGCAGCTGGATTTGTCCGCTGAAGCCGAGGCAGAGAAAAAACTCGGCACCCTGTTTCCCCTGGTTGCGGTGATGACATCACCCGATGGCGCCAAGCTTATTTCCATCAAGGAAATCAATAAAATTGAAGCGGAATATCATAAAGGTCTGGAAGAAGCCCGCCACCAGGGGTATAAAAACGGCTACGACGCCGGCTATAATAAGGGCTTGGAAGAAGCCCGCCGGGTACTCACCCACTTCGATAATGCCATAAAAGACGCTGTCAAGCAAAGAGCCCAGCTTCTTGAAGAAGCCAAACAAAAAATCTTGGACCTGGTCGTTAAAATAAGCCGCAAGGTTACCTTTGAGGCCATTGAAATTGACCGGGAGGCTACTGTGGAAATGATTGCCCGGATAATCGACCAGCTGGTTGACCGTTCGAAGCTAAAAATTAAAGTCAACCCGGCTCATCTGCCGATTGTCGAACAGAATATTAACCGTTTCCTGTCGAATAACGCCGCTATTAAGGAACTTACTTTCGAAGCCGACCCCCGGGTTCGTTACGGCGGCTGTTTTATCGAAACTCCGGGAGGGGATATCGATGCTCGCCTGGAGTCTCAGTTTGATGTAATTAACGAGGTCATGCAAACGAGCGGGGATGAAAATTGAGTTTTGTTTCATATGATATGTATGCTGAGCGCATCGACCGGGCGAAAACCGTTAAGCATTATGGAAAAGTAACCCAGGTGGTCGGTCTGGTGGTGGAATCCGCCGGACCGACGGTGTCTATAGGACGCCTGTGTAATATCGAAAACCATGATGACGGGGGAAAAATAAAAGCCGAAGTGGTGGGGTTCAGGGATAATAAAATTTTATTGATGCCTCTAGGCCCAATTGACGGCATCACTCCGGGGGCAATTGTCACCTCGACTTCCGAACAACTTCGAGTTCCTGTTGGAAAAGAACTTATCGGCCGGGTCCTGGGCGGCCTGGGACAGCCCATCGATAACAAGGGTCCGATAACGAGCACCGTTACCCGTCCCATTAATGGCCGGTCTATTCATGTTTTGAAACGCCGGCGGATAACGAAACCGTTACGTACCGGTATAAAAGTCTTCGATATTATGACAACGGTGGGACAGGGACAACGCATGGGCGTATTTGCCGGTTCGGGGGTGGGCAAGTCCGTACTTCTGGGTATGATGGCCCGCGGTTCTTCGGCGGATGTCAATGTCATCGCCCTGGTCGGTGAACGGGGGCGGGAGGTTCGCGAATTTGTTGAGCGGGATATCGGCCCGGAGGGTTTGAAACGTTCAGTGGTAGTAGCGGTCAGTTCCGACCAGCCGGCTTTAATTCGAGTCAAGGGTGCCCTCGTGGCGACGACCATCGCCGAGCACTTCCGCGACCAGGGGATGAATGTTATGCTGATGATGGATTCCATTACCCGTATTGCCATGGCTCTTCGGGAAATCGGTCTGGCGGTGGGTGAACCTCCGGCTACGAAAGGATATACACCCTCCGTTTTTGCCTTTTTACCCAAACTTCTCGAACGCGCCGGCAATTCCGAAACCGGCACCATGACCGGCTTTTATACCGTACTGGTTGAAGGTGATGACTTGAACGAACCGATCTCGGATGCGGTGCGGTCGATTCTCGACGGACATGTCAGCCTGTCGCGGCGCCTGGCTTCACTCAACCAGTACCCGGCGGTGGATTTCCTCGATTCCATCAGCCGTCTGATGCCCGACGTTTGCACTGAGGAAGAACTGCGCCTGGCCGCCAAGGTCCGGGAACTGGTGGCCATATACCGTGAATCCGAGGACCTGATAAATATTGGAGCTTATGTCAAGGGTTCCAATCCGAAAATCGACCGGGCGATTTCAAAGATAGACGTCATTAACGAATTTTTCCGCCAGGGGATTTATGAAAAAGCCGTTCACGAACAAAGTATTGCCCGGTTGAAAGAAATTATCGATGACTAAGGCGACGAATTATGAAAAAATTCAAATACCGTCTGGAAACGCTTCTTAAGGTAAAAACACAAATAGAAAAAGAAAAACAGCGGGAACACGCCGAAGCCCTGAGAAAAATGTACGAGCAGAAGGAACATCTGAACGAAATAGACCGCCGCCGGCAGGATAATCTTGAAAGACAGCGCCATTCTCTGCAGGGTACCATCTCGGTTGTGGACATGCTGCTTTACACTCGTTATCTGCTCAAACTCAAGAAAGAAACCATGGCCGGTAATGAATTGTTGAGGGGCCTGCAACGCACCGCCGAGGGGAAAAGGCAGGCTCTGGTCAAGGCCTCGCGGGAGAAAAAAATTTACGAAAAGTTGAAAGAAAGACAGCAGAAAAAATATAACGAAAACGTCGAACAGAGCGAAAAAAAAGAACTCGATGAAATCGCCACCAACAGTTATTGCTACAAACATCGAAAGTAATTTGTAAAAAAAAAGCCTCCTTTTCGGGAGGCTTTTTTATTTATTCTGGAATATTATTTCAAAAGTATCATTTTGCGGCTTTCCGAGAAATCATCACAACTCAACCGGTAAAGATAAACACCCGAAGCCAGGGGCTGGTAACTGTCCGAACGGCTGTCAAAAGTCACCCGGTGCACACCAGCGGAAAGATACTGGTCAACCAGCCTGCGGACACTTTGCCCGAGAACGTTGAAAACTTCCAGCTTGACATATCCGGCGCTCGGCAGAGAAAATTCTATCTGCGTAGTCGGATTGAAGGGATTGGGGTAATTCTGAGATAAAGCATAGCTTTCCGGCAATAAACCTTCCTCGGTAATGTCCTCAACAGCCGTTATTATATCGACATTTATTTCACCGTAATTAAAGATGGGGGTTATTTTCTGGTTGCCGTCAGCTGCGGTCAGGACCAGGAAAGTATTATTTTCAGGAGCATAGAATGAGGTACTGTCAATTATCAGGTTCGTATCTTTGAGCAGGGAATCGAGGGTAAAATGCATGGTAAACAAAGCCCCGCTACCCGGTGCCAGGGGAGTGGCTTCGCCGTATTCAAGCAGGACCCATAGCATATGATTGGCGCGACTGGTCTGAATGTTTTTGTTGGCAATATTCCCGCGGGTACCGGTGAAGGATATGCTGTCCAGATGTAACAGCGAATCATTGCCGTAGTCCAGAGCTACAGAAAGGTTCATGGTATTGCGTTCATTATAAAGGAATACATCGACCGCAATCTGCTTCCCCGGATTGGTGGTGAGATTTTCCACCCAGACGGAATCCATAGTCACAGGGCTTTCCTGAATATCGACATAACCTTTAACGTACTGGGGGACGAAGGGTAACGACAAAGGTAGAGAATCTATAAAGTTCGTAGTGTGTTCTATTAGCGTGATTATTAAAGTAGTTGTGTCAATGGTGACAAGTTGCGGAGATATACCCGGTTCGAAGGATAAATAAAGATTTCCTGCTAAACCATTACCTTTGGGAATCAGATTCTGAGTGGCAAAAGCATAAATGACAATGATGCTGCCGTTTTCATGGACGGTATCTCCTTTGGGGTCAAGTCCCTCAAGGCGACCGCCGGCAAAGGAGAAAGAGTCAATCGTGACATCCGGAGAATTCTGAATCAGAGTTATTTCAATTGCCTGTAGCGATTCGTCATTGTAGAAACTTACCGGGACAATTCCTATCCCGCTGGTAAAGGCTGTCACCGAATCCACAAAGACGGTATCCGGGTGACCGGGGTCGATGCCGGTTTGAGTTTTACCGCTAACGGCCGCTAATATCAAAAGTGCCAGAATTATAAATACGATTTTAAGATTTTTCATAGTTATTTTCCTTGTTTGAGTCTTATAAAAGCAAATCTTATGCTTATAATTGAGTATTATAAAATAATTGGCAATTTTGCCATCAGCGAGCTTTCGTAGTTATGTAAGTCTATGAATAAATGCAAGTTATCTTAATACTTAAGATAAGAAATCTTACCCGCTTTAGCAACAGATATTTTTACTGGTATGCATAAAAATTCCTAATTAAAGTTAAGTTCTTCAAAAGAATGATGCTGTTTCGGTCGGGTATGGATTATTTAGCCAAATTGCCGATTATTCAGTCATGGAAGATAACAAACAATTCAAGAAAAGTGTTCGATGTTCTTATATTTTCAGCTGTTATATGGCTGATGAGTTAAAATGTTATGGCTATAAAAACGACTGCCCCTTATACCAGAAATCCAATAACGAATATTACAACGAAGACCGTTTTCATGAAGCCATGAACCGACTAATCGATAAAACCCGGGCAAAATATCTGGAAGCTGAAACAAAAAAGACCACAACTTCCTGAAAATATTTCACTCCCACTGAGAAATAACTTCCTCTGATAAACGTTCCCAATCTCACAACCGGCTTCATATCTTTTCGATAACTCATTATAAAACAATAATATATGACGGTCGTACAAAATTTGGCATGCCCCCTGCTATACTGAAAGCGGAGGTATATATGATAAAAGG
Organism: uncultured Ignavibacteriales bacterium; assembly: GCA_964618515.1. GTDB lineage: Bacteria > Zixibacteria > MSB-5A5 > GN15 > FEB-12 > JAFGNW01. The sequence continues at coordinate 9,297 of CAZUAS010000088.1, forward strand.
TCTTTATACATCAGCTTCCGGGATGATTCCCGGTTTAAAAAAACAGGAAATCATTGCTAATAATCTGTCCAATTCCTCGACCTCGGGATTTAAGAAAGATGATTTGTTCGTACGGGAACTTTCCCGGGCGGAGCGTAAACTCGCCCCCAAAAAATCAGACTGGCAGACCCCGCTGGTGGACGAGGAATATATCGATTTTCGTCCGGGTGTTTTTGACCAGACCGGAAATCCCCTGGATTTGGCTATTGAAGGCGACGGTTTTTTCAGGCTTCAGGACGAGGAAGGAAAGACTTATTTGACCCGCTCCGGAACGTTTATGGTCAACAGTGAAGGATACTTGAGTTACCCGGGGGGATTGCTTTTGACCAGTGAGGGGGGCCCAATCCAGGTCGGAAATGGTACGGTAAATATCGGTAAAAACGGGGAAGTTGAAGTAAATGGTCTTTCGGCGGGCCGGATTGTGCCGATGACGGTGGCTGATGTTGACCGGTTGGAAAAAGTCGGCCGGTCGATGTTCGCCGTTCCTGAAGGTGTGGAAGTTGTTGCGGCGACACAGCCGACAATCGCCCAGGGCTACCTGGAGACATCCAACGTGGATATCGTTCGGGAAATGGTGGAAATGATTATTTCCTACCGGGATTATGAAGCTAACGCCAAAGCCATCCAGTCTCAGGACGCCTCGCTGGACAATCTTTTTAACCGGGTGGGCGGCAGATAAAAAGAGAGTGAATTTAAAAAACAGGAGCAGATAAAAATGATTAAAGCCATGCGAACAGCGGCTACCGGGATGGTTGCCCAGCAGATGAATGTCGATAATATCGCCAACAACCTCGCCAACGTCAACACTACCGGTTTCAAGCGCAGCAAGATTGAGTTCCAGGATGTTCTGTATCAGAACCTTCGCAAAGCCGGAACAGCCTCGGCCATCGGTACGGAAGTCCCCACCGGTTTATCGATAGGGTACGGAGTGCGGCCGGCTTCCAGCACCCGCCAGTACACCACCGGCGATTTACAATTGACCGGCAATGCTCTGGATATGGCTATTTCCGGCGACGGTTTCTTTCAGGTGCAGCAGCCGGACGGCACCACCGCTTATACTCGTGATGGTACATTTAAATTGTCCGCCGATGGTCGCATAGTGACTTCCGATGGGTTCTACCTGTTACCTGAAGTAACCATTCCTGAAGATACGACCTCAGTATCCATCGGGGTCGATGGCACTATCGAAGTCATGCAGTTCGGACAGCAGGAATCCACCGAGGTGGGCCAGATTGAACTGGCGCGCTTTATCAATCCGGCGGGTCTGCTGGCTATTGGCCGTAACCTGTTCGTGCCCACCAGTGCCAGTGGCAACCCCCTGACGGATACTCCCGGTCAGAACGGCCTGGGAACAATCGACCAGGGTTATCTGGAAATGTCCAACGTAACGGTAGTCGATGAGATGGTCAATATGATAGTCGCCCAAAGGGCTTACGAGATGAATTCGAAGGCTATCCAGACGGCCGATGATATGGCCGGTATTGCCAACAATCTGAAGAGATAAGGTAATGAAGTTATTATCGATAATAACAGGCGTATTACTGCTGGCGGCGACCGGTTCAGCCGCCCTGATTTCAGATATTAATCAGAAAGTAGTGGAACGAGTTTACGACTATTACCAGCTTGACCCGCAATACTACCAGGTCGAAATGCTGGCTTCCTCTCTGAAAACCGACTACAACGATTCTCTTAATATCATTATTGAGTCCTTGTCGCCAAAAGAACCGCGGGGCTTGTTTACGATTTTTGTCTCCCTTTATAAAGATAAAGCTTTCGTGGAAAAAGGCCAGGTACGGTTGCGAATTAAAAAGTTCGCTGAGGTCCTGGTCTCCACCGCCAAAATTGAACGGAACGAAGTTCTTTCCGAAGATATGTTTAATTTGAAAATGATGGATATAACCTCCCTGCAGGAGCAGCCGGTAGAATCATTTGACGCCATTAATGGATACAGGTCGAAAAGAAATCTATTTATCGGGCGCATTCTAACGTCGGATGCCATCGAGCCGGTTCCTGACATTGACGTCGGGAGGGAGGTTTCCATCGTCTATACCAACGGCCTGTTTTCCATAAGTACTACCGGGAAAGCAGATCGGAAGAGCGTCGTGTAGGGAAAGAGTGTAGGATAGGGTGGGGG
>CAZUAS010000089.1:0-11335 GCA_964618515.1 uncultured Ignavibacteriales bacterium
TCGCAGAATTTATTAAAACGTCGGAGGGCTTTTTCGAAGGATTCGTCATCACGTACGTAAACGCCGGTCAAATATTTCACCTCCTCAAGACGGTTAAAAAGTTATATATAATAAAAAAGACAACTTATATTATCGGATATTATAGTCAAAAATATATAATTGTCAATCTTATAATATCAAAGGATATATAAAAATTGTCAAGATTTCAAAAACTTAAGTTTATCCTGACCTCGGTTGGACAAGAAATGATAATGGATATGGTCGATTTCCTGCCCCAGGCCGTTATTTATGCGGATCTGGAAATGGTCGGCAATGCCCAGTTTTTCAGCCACCATTTTGGCGGTTTTGTTTAATAAATCCAGCGTTTCATAGTCGGTTTCAAAGAAATTCCGGCTTTCTTTCTTGGGGACAAGCAACAGGTGAACCGGTGCCTGGGGTCGATGGTCGGCGAAGACGATAACCTGGTCGTCCTCATAAAAAATCCGGGCTGGCAGTTCACGGTTTATTATACGGGTAAAAACGGATACCATGTTGAAAAATATATAAAAGGGGGGGTAAATTGTAAATTCTAATTTTCCATTAAAACGCACACTTGCCAATTGCCAAAAAAAATATTAAATTTAAATTGGTAAATTGTATAAGTTCTTATTTGACTATAAATAAAACATTAAATAAACAGGAGGATGGTTCATGTCCGGCCATTCAAAATGGGCAACCATTAAACGTAAAAAAGGCAAAGCCGACCAGGAACGGGGTAAAATTTTCACCCGGCATATTAAAGAGATAACCATAGCCGCCCGTGAAGGTGGCGGCGACCCGGCTGGAAATCCCCGTTTGAGAACTGCCATAGCCAGCGCTAAAGCGGTCAATATGCCCCAGGACAATATCAAGCGGGCTATTCTGAAAGGTACCGGCGAGCTTCCAGGCGTCAAATACGAATCCGTGACATACGAAGGCTACGGTCCCAACGGAGTGGCGATTTACATGGAAGTGATGACCGATAATAAAAACCGTACCGTGTCCGAGGTCCGCCACATCCTGACTCGCTATGGGGGAAACCTGGGCTCGGCCGGTTGTGTCGCCTGGATGTTCGATAAAAAAGGAATCATCACGGTCGATACGGAGGTGGTCGATGAAGACACGCTGATGGAAATCTGCATGGAAAATGGGGCTATTGATATTTCTTCTACCTCCGGTGCCTATGAAATCATTACCGAACCCAATGACCTCGACGACTGCCGAATGGCTCTGGAAAAAAGAGGTATCCCGATGGTCTCTGCCGAGGTTACGATGATACCTCAGAACTCGGTCAGAATCGACAAAGAAAACGATGCCAGCTCCATGCTTAAGATGGTCGACGCCCTCGAAGAAAATGATGATGTCCAGAAGGTTTATACCAATTTCGATATTGACGAAGCCGTGCTGGAAAAGCTGGCCTGATTTCAAGAGTTTTTTTGAAAACGATTCTTTCTGATATCTCCGGTCTGCTGTTTGACCTGGATGGGGTTGTTTATATCGGCGAACAGGTCATCGAAGGCGCCCCGGATGCGGTTCGTTATATTAAACAAAAAAATATTCCTTGCCGTTTTACCACCAACACAACAGTCTGTTCCGTCGCTTCCCTTCACCAAAAATTAAAAAAATTCGATTTACCCGTTGAAAATAAAGAGATATTCAGTGCCGTAATGGCAGCGGTACGTTATCTGCATAAAATGGGGCGCCCCTCCTGTTATCTTCTTTTAACCGAAGACCCGGCGGGGGATTTCGCCGCCTTCCCCATATCTGAAACCGAACCGGAATATGTAATAATAGGTGATGTCGGTAAGTACTGGAATTATGAACTGGTCAATAAAGTCTTTCATATGGTGATGAAAGGAGCGAAAATGATAGCCCTGCACAAGGGGCGATTCTGGCAAACCGAACAGGGCTTGCAGGTAGATATGGGAGCTTTTGTTACGGCTTTAGAATATGCCACCGGGCAGAAAGCGCTTGTCATCGGTAAACCGTCGCCGGTTTTTTTTCAACAAGTATTAGAAGATATGGGTTTAAAGCCGGCTCAGACAGCTATGGTCGGGGATGATATCGAGTCGGATATCGGTGGCGCCCAGGCGGTGGGGATGAAAGGTATCCTGGTAAAAACCGGGAAGTTTCGACCGGAACTGATTAAAAACACTAAAATTAAACCGGATCTGGTAATCGACAGCCTGGCGGATTTAGTTAATTACCTATAATCACTTCCTCGCTTATCGGGCTAGTTTTTTATTGATATTGATTACTTAAGAAGTTATTTAATGAATATGCGTATATTGGGAATAGACCCTGGTTTGCATATTACCGGGTATGGCTTGCTCGACACCGATGACCATAATCTCAAAGTCATCGAAGCCGGTGTTATTCGTACGAGAAAACAGGCTGCCCTGGCGGAGCAATTAAAGGAGATTGCATCCGAACTTGAGGGTATAATCAGCCATTTCAAGCCGGACGCAATCGCCGTAGAAGAGTTATATTCGCATTATAACCATCCACGTACAGCAATCATTATGGGGCATGCACGCGGGATTATTTTCCTTAAAGCGGCTGAGGCTCAGATTAAAATCTATCCCTATGCCTCTACCAGGATAAAAAAATCTCTGACGGGTAACGGTAGGGCTAATAAGAATCAAGTTCAGAGAATGATTAAAGCATTACTCAGCCTTAAGGCTATTCCGGAACCACCCGATACCGCCGACGCTCTGGCTATAGCCTTATGTCATTGCCGGGCAATTAACTGCAGGGGAAAAAAAGAAAATGATTAGCCGCATTAAAGGTGTTCTGGTTTCAATTACCGATGAATATGCCTTGGTCGAAGTAAACGGCTTGTATTATGAGGTGATGTTGCCATCCGGGCTGGTGGAAAAACTTAAGAATAACGGCACTTTGGGACAGGATATAACCTTTGAGACGTTATATTATATTGAGGCTGGAGATAAAAAGTCGAGTCATTTCCCCAGACTGGTTGGTTTTACCAATCCGGTTGACAGACAGTTTTTCTCCCTTTTGAACCAGGTATCGGGAATGGGGGTTAGAAAAGCTCTCAAGTCGCTGGTTATCCCTATTAAGGAAATTGCGACTGCAATTGAGATGAAAGATGCTTCCCGATTAAACCGCTTGCCGGGAATCGGCGCCCGCCTTGCGGACAAAATAATTGCCGAATTAAACGGTAAAACGGCGCGTTTTGCCTTGTCAAAAAGTGAGGAACCGTTGGCGGTTAAAGAAAAGAAAGTATCGCCGATATTTGAGGAAGCTCTGGCAGTACTTTTACAGCTTCAGTACAAGCAGCACGAAGCAGAAGAGATGATTAACAAGGCACTGCAAGCAAATCCGCAGATTAAAAAAGTTGAGGATTTGATAACTTCGATATTTAGAAGTGAACAGGAAAAGAGGGTTACCCTGAAATGACCCGTGAACGAATCGTAATGGGCAATCAGTTGAGTCCGGAAGAAGACCTGGTACAGTTTTCGTTACGACCAAAAACGATAAATGAATATATTGGTCAAAAAGAGTTACGGACGAAACTTCAAGTATTACTTGAAGCAGCCAGGGGCAGGCAGGAAGCCCTGGAGCACATTCTTTTATATGGTCCGCCCGGGTTGGGAAAAACTACGCTGGCCCATATCATTGCCAATGAAATGGGCGCTAAAATAATCTCTACCTCGGGTCCGGCTCTTCAGCGGGCGGGCGATTTAATGGGTATCCTGACCAATCTCAATGAAGGCGACATCCTCTTTATAGATGAGATTCACCGCCTGTCTTCTTTTGTTGAGGAGTTTATCTATCCGGCGATGGAGGATTTCAAGGTTGATTTTGTCGTGGACAAGGGTGCTTTTGCCAGGGTCATTAATATGCCTTTGAAGCGGTTCACCTTGGTCGGGGCGACCACCCGGGCCGGGATGTTAACGGCTCCGCTTCGCGACCGTTTTGGCCTTTATTACCATATAGATTTTTATCCTCCGGAGGACTTGGCGGAGATTGTCATGCGCTCAGCCCGGCTTCTGGATATAGCGATAGACCGCGAAACGGCAATGGTGGTGGCGTTACGTTCCCGCGGTACGCCGCGAATCGCCAACCGGTTATTACGGCGGGTACGTGATTTTGCGGCGGTCAAAGCCGATGGTCGGCTTGATAGTGATATAGCCGCCCAGGCTCTGGAAGTTGAAGGTGTGGATGCCGCCGGATTGGACAATCTTGACCGAAAACTGCTTAAGATAATTATTGAATATTACAAGGGAGGACCGGTGGGTATTGAGGCTCTGGGGGCTACTCTTAACGAAGAGGTTGATACGCTTATAGATATGGTCGAGCCATATCTTTTAAAAATCGGTTTTATACAGCGTACTAAACGGGGACGAGTGGCTTCGTCTGAGGCGGCTAAACATCTGGGGCTCTATCTGCCCGATGACCGCGCGCAGCAGAACTTATTTTAACCGGTATTGTTATAAGGTTTGCCCTGAGGCGATTTAATTAGTACCAGGGAGGATACGGTCTTATTGACGGAGTTATGATATGAACAATGAACAGTTAAAGTTATTAATGAAATCACTGGGTGAACAGATTTTTGAAAACAGTACTAATCCGACCGGAACGGTGGCTATGCTGATTTCTGAAACTGTTAAACTTAGAGATAAACTTAAGGATGAAACCGGCTACATTTTAACCGTGAGCGATACTCAAACAGCGCTCAATGCCCTAGAGAAGATGATGAAAAAAGAAGCGGTTACAGAAAAACTGACGTCGGAACAAAAATTACTGGCCCAGATTTGGTATGACCGTTTGACTATTTTCAATAAGTGACAGAGTTCTGATGGATATGATGGCGCAGCTGGGAAAGATATTAATTATTACCGGAGCCTTGATTTTCATCCTCGGTGTTATCATGCTTTTTTCCGACCGCCTGCCTTTTTTGGGGAAGTTACCGGGCGACATAAGCTTCAAATCAGGTTCAATGAAAATCTATATCCCCTTGACCTCCTCTATTATTATTTCGACCATTCTAACGGTACTTCTGAACCTTTTCGGCAGGGGACGTTAAAAATATTGGATATTACTCTTTTTGATTATTACCTGCCCCGTGAACTGATTGCTCAGTATCCGGTTAAAAGCCGGGATAAATCACGTCTTTTGATACTTGACCGAAAAAACGGTTCCCTCCGGCATGCTCGTTTTCGCAATATTATGGAATTTTTGAAAAAGGGGGATGCCCTGGTGATTAATAATACCCGGGTTTTTAAAGCACGGTTGTGGGGTAAAAGACAGACCGGGGCGAAGATTGAAGTTTTTCTGGTCAGACATCGGGAGGAGACATCGGAAACCTGGGATGCCCTGGTGTCGCCATCAAAAAGAGTTAAAGAAGGTGAAAGGATATACTTCGATAATTACTGGTTGCAGTTAAGCCGGTATAATGGCCGGGGGAGCTGGGAGATACAGTTTTCATCGAAATCGACCCGAAACCGCATAATATCCGGTTATGGTCATGTACCTTTGCCGCATTATATCAATCGGGCGGACCAGCCCTCGGATATCCGCCGGTACCAGACGGTTTTTGCCGACCCGGACAAAACCGGAGCGGTGGCGGCGCCGACGGCGGGCTTTCATTTTACCCGGCCTGTCCTTAATGAAATGAAAAGACGCGGGGTAAAAATAGTCCCCCTGACGCTTCATGTCGGCCCGGGGACTTTTAAACCTATCAAAACTGACGACATCAATGAACATATTGTGGACCCGGAGTATGCCGAACTGGTCCCTGCGGCTGCTAAAGTAATCAATGATGTCAAAAAACACGGCGGGCGGATTTTCGTTGTCGGAACGACTTCGGTAAGAACACTGGAATCAGCCCCGGTCGAAGAGGGATTAATTCATCCTTTTTCCGGTATGGTGGATCTATACATAAAGCCGGGTTATAAATTTAAAATAGTGGAGCATCTAATAACCAATTTTCACTTACCCAGGTCTTCGTTGCTGGTGCTGGTAAGTGCTTTTGCCGGGCGCGAACGGGTGCTGAAAGCTTATCAGGAAGCGATTGCGCATAATTATCGTTTTTACAGTTATGGTGATGCCATGCTGATTCTATAAAACCCTTTTGTAAACCGGTTTAAAAATATATATTCGTTTTTATGAAAGTATATGCCGTCATTGTAGCCGCCGGGCGCTCGGAACGTTTTGGCGGGGCGGTTCCCAAACAATTCAGAGAAGTGTGCGGACGGCCGCTTTTAAGTTGGACTATCAGCCGCTTTGAAAAAGCTGACTCTGTCGATAAAATTGTGCTGGTCGTATCCGAGGATAATTTACTTTATACTTTTCACAAGGTGGTGGACCCCTATAAATTTACAAAATTGGAAAAGATAGTTATCGGGGGTGAAAAACGGTCGCAGTCGGTAATCAATGGTTTGAAAGCCCTGCCCATGTCAACCGATATCGTGGCCATTCATGATGGGGCACGACCCCTGGTGTTACCGGCCGATATTGATGAAGTGGTCAACCTGGCGAAAACTCGGAAAGCGACTGTGCTGGCTGTTCCAGCAACGGATACCATCAAAAGGGTAAAAGACGGCTACATTATTACCACACTTGAACGCGAAGCGCTTTATTATGCCCAGACACCGCAGGTTTTCCAGTATGATTTAATTGTTTCCGCCCACGAACATAATACAATGGGAAATCATATTACCGATGATGCCATGCTGGTGGAAGCTATGGGTTTCATGGTGCAGGTGGTGGTGCCCAGAGGGGTGAATATCAAAGTGACCACCCCGGAGGATTTGATTATGGTTGAAGCTTTGCTGAAAAGAGAAATTCATGAATAACCTGCGAATCGGTTATGGCTGGGATTATCACCGGTTGGTCGAAGACCGTAAATTGATTATCGGTGGGATTCTGATTCCTTATGAAAAGGGATTACAGGGCCACAGTGATGCCGATGTTCTTTTACATGCGCTGGCCGATGCCCTTCTGGGAGCCATGGGATTGCCCGATATCGGGCAGTATTTTCCGCCCTCGGATGAAAAATATAAAGGCATGGATTCTTCTTTAATTCTAAAGGAGGTCCTGAGATTGACCTGTGAAGCCGGTCTTGAAAGTATCATTAATGTTGATTGTGTTATTATCGCCCAGGAACCGAAACTGAGCGGTTATATTCCGGCTATGAAGGATAAAATTGCCGCGGTGTTGAATATCGGGGCGGGTGTTGTCGGGATAAAAGCCACCACGACCGAGACAATGGGTTCTATCGGCCGGAAAGAAGGCATAGCAGCATCAGCGGTTTGTCTTGTTACCAGACATGAGTGAGTCCATCATACAAATAAATCAATATCTCGATCACCTGTTTGTGTACGGCCCGTTGTGGGTTTATCTGGTTTTGCTGGTTGCTTGTTTTATCGAGAATTTATTCCCGCCGTTTCCGGGTGATAGTTTTATTTTCGCGGCCGGGGGGCTGGTGGCCATGTCGCGTCTTAATCCCGTGCTCACTTATCTTGTAATTATCACCGGGGGTATGAGTTCGGTGATGTTGCTTTTTTTCATAGGTAGAAAATACGGTCATGATTATTTCAGTCGGAAAAACTTCAAATATTTTTCTGCTGAAGATATCACCCGGGTAGAGCATAAACTCAAGAAATACGGGGCGGTGATATTGATCCTGTCTCGTTTCGTGGTCGGCTTACGCTCCGCCCTGGCGCTGGGGGCGGGGATCAGTCTTTATCACCCCTTGAGGATGTTTGTTTATTCTTTGATTTCTTACTTGGTTTTTACCGGCTTTCTTATGTATATTGCCTTCCAATTGGTGGAAAATATGGAAGTTATCGATTATTATTTCAAAACTTATCACCGGATTATCTGGCCGTTGCTTATCCTGATGCTTTTGGCATATGTTATTCACCGGTCTTTGAAATTCAGGAAAAAGAGGAGCTGATGAAAGTCCTCTTACTGGCCGGAGGTAATTCCAGCGAAAGAGAAGTATCGCTTAACAGCGGGGCGGCTATTTACGCCGCTTTGAAAAAACAGGGGCATAAAGTTATAGCTTTCGACCCGGCAACTAACCGGTCGCTCCTTGATAAAAATGGCTCCGATTATATTGCCAATAGAAATAATTTCAAGGAAGCGTTACTCCCGGACAAACTCGGGGACTACCCGGTCATGCCTCTGGAATCAGTGGACCTTCGTGATGTTGAAGTAGTTTTTATCGGCCTTCATGGCGGAACCGGAGAAAATGGTTCCATCCAGAACCTTCTGGATATGGCCGGGAAAAAATATACCGGTTCCAATATGACGGCATCCGCCATTGCCATGAATAAAGCCATTACGAAACGACTGATGGAATCGGCTAATATTCTTACTCCGGACTGGGAATTGTATCGCCTGGATAAGAATCCGATAGGGAATGCCCTGATAACCGACATCACCAACCGGTTTGAATTTCCGCTCATTGTCAAACCCAATGATAGCGGTTCGACCATCGGTCTGACCAAAGTCAACCGTGAGATGGAGTTACTGGAAGCCCTTCAAAAAGCAGGCCGTGAATCCGGTGAAATACTGGTGGAAGTGTTTATTCCGGGGCGTGAAATAACGGTAGCGATATTCGACGGCCGGGCGTTTCCTCCGGTGGAGATAAGACCTAAAAATGAACTTTATGATTATGAGGCAAAATACACCAGAGGAAAATCGGAATATATTGCTCCGGCCCCGATAGACGACGACACCAGCCTTAAGATGCGAGCGGCGGCGGAAAAAGTGTATGATATTATCGGTGCCGCAGGAGCAGCCAGGGTCGATTTTATCCTGGCGGAAACAGGGGATTTTTACTGCTTGGAAATAAATACCCTGCCGGGTATGACCAATCTTTCGCTGGTCCCCATGGCGGCTAAATGTGAAGGCATTGATTTCGACCGCTTGGTCCAGATGATGCTGGAATCAGCCCTCAGAAAGCATGAGAAATGATGGTTAAATTAAAACCACGCGCCTTGATTTTTGACCTTGGCTCGACACTGATTGAATACGAATCGGTACCGTGGGATGAGCTTAACCTTTTGTGTTTGCAAAATGCCCGCAAATTTTTAAAAGTTAACGACTATGATGTTCCGGAACAGGAGGAGTTCATCCGGATTTTTGAAGAAATCAAGGCCCAGTATCGCCGGCAAGCGGCTGAAACACTGGTGGAATGGGATGTTCCGCAGATTACGCAGCTTTTTTTCGAAAAGCTTAATATTAAATATGACGCGGATTTAATTGATGAGTTTTTTGACTTTTATTATGAACCGGTCGATGAAAAGCTCTATATTTACGATGATATCTTAGAAACCCTGGAAAGATTAAAAAGCAAATATCCGGTAATGGGTTTGATATCCAACACGGTTTTTCCGGAGCGGGTGCATTTGCAGGAGCTTGCCCGGTTCGGCATCGAACCCTTTTTGAACTTTACCCTGTTCAGTTCCAGTTTTAAACTTCGCAAGCCCCATCCGGATATTTTCCGCAAGGCGGCAAACCTGGCCGGTTACGCCCCGTCGGAATGTGTCTATATAGGTGACCGGTATATCGAGGATGTTCAGGGGCCGGCCGAGGTCGGCATGCCCGCGATATTAAAGATCGTGGAAAACCGGTCATATCCTGAGAATATGTCCTATAATATCCCCAGAATAAAAACTTTATCCGACCTTCTGAACATTCTCGAAAATTAAATAGACAATTTGAACCTGATATATATATTGTTTGTTAATTTTTATATGTGGGAAAATATTTAACAATAAAGATACAGGAGCTGATTGTGGATGCAACCGAATTACTATTGAAGGAAATAACCGAGGCTAACGGCGTTTCCGGTTATGAAGGCGAGATACGCAAGATTATGAAAAGGGAACTGGCTAAATATGTCGATGAGATTAAATACGACAAAATAGGCTCTTTTTTCAGCGCCAAAAAGGGCACCGGTGATAGTCCCCGGGTGATGGTGGTCGGTCATATGGATGAAATCGGTTTTATGGTCAAGGAATTCACCAAGGAAGGTTATATCAAATTTTTACCGCTGGGCGGCTGGTGGGGTCATGTGGCGCTGGGTCAGAGAATGCGAATAATAACTTCGAAAGGACCCGTTATCGGGGTTGTCGGTTCCAAACCCCCGCACCTGTTACCCCAGGAAGACCGCAAAAAAGTTCTTGAAATTCAGGATATGTTTATCGATGTCGGGGTGCAAGAGAAATACGATGTCAGGAAAAAGCTGGGAGTTAAGGTGGGCGACCCGATTATCCCCGACAGCCAGTTTACCATCATGGGCAATGATAAGATGTACCTTTCCAAAGCCTTTGATAACCGGGTAGCCTGTGCTGTCGTGATTGAAGTCCTGAAAAAGCTTAAAAACGTCAAGCACCCCAATACCGTACTGGGTTGCGGGTCCGTTCAGGAGGAAGTCGGCTTGCGGGGTGCCCAGACGCTGGCACACCTAGCCAACCCGGATGTATGTATCGTGGTTGACGTCGGGATTGCGCAGGATATACCCCCGGACGGGTTTGATAAGACGGAAAAAATCGGTGCCGGTCCGGCGATATTGATTTATGATGCCCGGATGATTCCCAACCTGCAACTTCGCGACCTGGTCGTAGCTACCGCCGAAGAAAAGAAAATTCCCTTTCACCTGACTTCCATGGCCGGAGGGGCTACCGACGGCGGCCCGATACATTTAAGCCGGCTGGGGGTACCGTCTATAGTAATCGGACCGCCGGTTCGATATATACACAGTCACAACGGCATTTTAAACCGGAACGATTACGACAATACGGTTAAGCTGGTGTTCGAACTGATTAAGAAACTGGATAAAAAGAAAGTAGCCACCTTTACGGAGGCATAGGGGAAATGGCTTTGAGATTTAAAAATACCCTGACGGGCATCAAAGAAGATTTTATCCCGATAGAGCCCGGACGGGTGAAAATGTACACCTGCGGCCCGACCGTTTATTATTATCCGACTATCGGTAATTACCGGACGTTCATTTTTGAAGACCTTCTGCGCCGTTATCTGAAATACAAAGGTTATAAAATTACCCATGTCATGAATATTACCGATGTCGATGATAAAACCATTCGTGATTCGCGCAAGGAAGGGGTTTCTCTGCGGGAATTTACTGACCGGTATACCCGGGCTTTTTTCGAGGACTTGGATACGCTGGGAATCGAACGGGCGGAGTATTACCCGGCGGCGACCGAGCACATAAACGAGATGGTAGCTATTATAAAAAAGCTTCTGGACGGGGGGCTGGCTTACGAAGTGGATGGTAATTATTACTTTAAGATAGCGGCTTTTCCCGGTTACGGTAAAC
>CAZUAS010000090.1:0-3904 GCA_964618515.1 uncultured Ignavibacteriales bacterium
TACGAGATGGAATCTCGTGACCTGGAGTTCAGACGTGTGCTCTTCCGATCTCGACCGGCCACAGCTATCTGAAAAAGCCCGTCTTGCGGCAGTTGACGAAGGTCATAATACGACCCGACGAATATCGAATTAAAATTATAAGTAACTATCTCTTATACCCCTGTTTTTCGACTCCTCCCTGCAAACACTGTGCCGGGGGTTTGACATTCAGCTCAAACCCTGTTCAAGTTGAGAGTTCATTTTTACCCGATGATTGACGTAAGGCGATGCGGTCATGGCCAGTTGCAGAACCTCGCTGGTCCGGCGTACGAAATGAAGCTTCATCCCTTTTAAAAGCTCCGAGGGAAGTTCCGTGATGTCTTTGCGATTCTTTTCCGGAAGAATAATTTCCATAATGCCCATTCTTTTAGCGGCTAAAAGCTTTTCGTTAAGACCACCGATGGGCAGGATATCGTCCGTCAGGGTAATTTCACCGGTCATCGCTCGGTCGGTTTTAACCGGAATGCCGGTCAGGGTGGACAGCATCGCGGTCAGCACCGTTACTCCCGCCGAGGGACCGTCTTTAGGCACGGCTCCCTCCGGGATATGGACATGCAAATCGAGTTTTTCATAGAAATTTTCATCCAGACCGAACTGGCCGGCATGGTTGCGAATATAGGACAGGGCGGCTGTGGCCGATTCCCGCAGGACATCGCCCAGCGACCCCGTCAGGGTAAGAGTGGCTTTACCTTTCATCGGCACTACTTCAACCGGCAGAACATCCCCACCCATCTCGGTCCAGGCCAGGCCGACGGCGTAACCGACAGTTGGTTCTGTCTTGATATTAGTCTCGGTGTATTTTCTGGCTCCCAGCAGCCGGGCTACCCGGGCTTTATCAAAGACCAGGCGACGGATTTTTTTACCTTCCGCCACCTCAATGGCCACTTTACGAAGCATACTGCCCAGTAACCGCTCCAATTCCCGGACACCGGCTTCGCGGGTATAGTAACGAATTATTTCATAAATAGCGTCGTCGCGAAGTTCAATCTTCACTTTTTGCAGCCCCACCGCCTCCACCAGTTTGGGAAAGAGAAAATCACGAGCTATGGCCGCTTTCTCAAAATCAAGATACCCCGGCAGGTTGATTATCTCCATGCGGTCTTTCAAAGGCGTCGGAATCGAAGCCGTGGAATTGGCCGTCGTGATAAAAAGGATATTGGAAAGGTCGTACTCCACCTCGATATAGTTATCCGAAAAAGTATTGTTCTGTTCCGGGTCCAGAACTTCCAACAGCGCTGAGGCCGGGTCACCCCTGAAATCCTTGCCGATTTTATCAACCTCATCGAGCAGGAAAACCGGGTTGGAGGATTCAGCTTTTTTCACCGACTGGATAATCCGCCCCGGAAGAGCCCCGATATAGGTGCGACGGTGTCCCCTGATTTCGGCTTCGTCATGAATCCCGCCAAGAGACATCCGGACGAATTTGCGGTCCAGAGCACGGGCGACGGACCGTCCCACTGACGTCTTGCCCACCCCGGGCGGTCCCACCAGACAGAGAATCGGTCCTTTAACCTTACCCGCCAACCGAATAACCGCCAGGTGCTCCAGAATTCTCTTCTTAGGCTTTTCCAGACCGTAATGGTCACCGTCAAGAATCGCCTTTACTTCCTTAAAATCAGTGCGGTCCTGGGTGAGGATATTCCAGGGCAAGTTCAACAACCATTCTATATAGGTACGCAAAACACCGGATTCCGCAGAAAATGGGTGCATCCGCGATAACTTTCGTATCTCATCCTGCGCCCGAGCCTTCACTTCCGCCGGGTACTCGTGGCGGGTCAACATATCCAGAAGGTCATCCACTTCGTTGGATTGGTCGTCTCCCTGCCCCAGCTCGTCTTTTATAGCCTTAAGCTGCTGCTGCAGGTAAAACTCCCTCTGGTTCTTGGACATCGATTCCCGCACCGACCCGTCTATTTTCTGCTCTATCTTGAGAATCTCGATTTCTTCCTTGAGCACCTTCGTCAGCATTTTGAAACTGTCGATGACATTAGCCATTTCAAGTATTTTCTGCTTAACCTCTATTTTCTGCAGGATATGGGCGGATATGGTATCCGCCAGCTGATGGTATTTCTCGATAGCGGCTATTGACACCAGGACCTCATCGGGAATACGCCGGTTCAACCGGACATACTCGGCGAACAGTTCCGAGACTGTCCGTGACATAGCCTCCATTTCCTTATCATCACTGTTCGCCTGGGGTTTGAGAATACTTAGGCGGGCTTGCAGGAAATTGTTTTTCTTTACCATTTCTTCAAGTCGCGCCCGCACCAGACCCTCGACCAGCACTTTCAACGTGCCGTTGGGCATTTTCATAACCTGCAGGATACGAGCTACCACCCCCATCGGGTAAAGGTCCTCGGGTTGAGGTTCCTCCACAAGCGAGGAACGCTGAGCCACCAGAAACAAATGCCGATCCCGGACCATCGCCTCCTGCAAAGCATTAATGGTGATTTTCCGCCCGATAAGCAGGGGATAAATCATATACGGAAACACCACCACATCACGCAGCGGTACCACCGGCAGCTGGTTTTTAATATCGATAAATTCCGAATTATGCTTAATCTTCATATAAACCCGGTTTAAAAACTACCAAATAACTTCAAGTTTAAAAAATAACTAATTCTGCTGAAAAGGTAAATAACTTTTTAAGAGAGACCTAAGTGTTTGTAATGGAATATATTGAAATAAAATGTCGGCGGCAAGGCTGACAACTACCTGTAAACGGTAGATACAACCAGCCAGAAAATTATAAGCAAAACAACCAGGACGGATATAAGAGCATAAGTGCGCGGCGACTGGTGTTTGGGTTGCTTTTCACAATTATCCACCCGTTTGAAATGATAGGCCAGCATGGCTTTTAATGTCACCAGAAGCTCCTCGTCATCACGAAACCGGTCCCGGACATTTTTGGACAGAAGTTTCTCTATCAAGAGACGACCATCGGGCGGCACCTGGCCCGCAGGTGACATGACCGTAAAATCAGGTTCCTCGGTCCGGATGGCGTTAAATAATGCCTTACGGCTTTGACCTTCAAAAGGCCTTTTGCCGGTAAGCATCTCATAAAACACGACCCCCAGCGAAAACAGGTCGGAGTACTGGTCCTCGAGCATATTCTCCGTCTGCTCGGGCGAGAGATAAAAATCATAGGCCGAAGGCGGTTGTTCACCGCCGATATTATCCAGCTTTCCCGGCAAACCGAAATTGACCAGTTTGATTTTCTTCTTTTCATCGATGACAATATTTTGTGAACATATACTTCGGTGAACCACCATCACCTCGTGGGCTGCCTTCAAGCCGGTCACAATCTGTATGGCATAATTCAAAAAGAGGGCATATGAAAATGTCTCTCCGGCGATGATATCCTTCAGTGACCGGCCCTCGATATATTCCCGAATGATAAAGAGTTTTCCCTCGGCTTCCTCCAGCGCATAAAAGCGGGCAATATGGTCATGGTCGATTTCGGCCAGTTTTTGCATATCGGCGGCAAAACGGTTGCGAAAGACATCGTTTAACGCCAGAGCCGGACTTAGAAATTCAATCATGACCACCCGGTCAAGACCGCTGTCCCAGGCCAGATAATACTCGCCGTACTTGCCGTCACCCAGCTTCTTGTCGAGATTGTAATGGAGAATTTTATCCAACGACAACAAACCTTCTATCAGTTACACACTATCATAAATATTATCGGCAAAACCCCCCTTTTCCTGAAATCATCAAATGAACTCCGGTAAAACGTACTCTTTTTACAATCAAAAAACTGTTTCTAAGGGTGACCGATGTCCCCTCAGGTACTATTTTTCTCGTTCTAATGCATTTCATTTAAGAAAAAATCACATTGACTTTAAAACAACAGCTACCCTATTGT
>CAZUAS010000090.1:4004-11023 GCA_964618515.1 uncultured Ignavibacteriales bacterium
AGCTTGGCGAATTTGGCCATGATTTTTTTGACACCAATCCCGGAAAACATTATCTCCAGGCGCAACGATTCCCCGAATCCCTCCGCCTTGATTATCTTTCCCCGCCCGAAAGTCGGGTGCTGGACAATCCGCCCCTCTCTCATCAGCTCGTCTTCCTCATACTCATAATGTACCCCCGAAGGCTGTTGACGTTTGGGCTCGGCGGTGATGGTTTGCTCCGGGGTATAGACACGCCTGGTACGCAGGTCCTGGATTTCCAGAAGGTCGGTGTCGATTTCCCTGATGAAGCGCGAGGGTATCGATTCCACCTCGCCGAACCGGAAACGGGTGGTGGCGCTGGACAGAAACAGCCTTTTGCGGGCGCGCGTGGCCGCCACGTAAAACAACCGCCGCTCTTCTTCGAGCTCGGCTGGTTCCGTTATCGCCCGTTGCAGGGGAAACAATCCCTCCTCCAGCCCGACGATATAAACATTGTCAAACTCAAGCCCCTTGGCGGTATGGATTGTCATCATGGTCAGCTTATTCTCAATATCTTTGTACTGGTCAATACTGGTAAAAAGAGATATTTCGGCGAGGTATTTATCCAGAAACGGTTCGGCTTCGGCTCGGGCATACTCCGCCGCCCCCTCGATAAAAGCCTCAATATTTTCCACCCGCGTCGGTCCGGTGACTTTGTCTTCTTCGAGAAGAACCGCTATCAGGTTAAGGTCCTCCACCAGATCCTGTATCAAAATATCCACCGGGGTGGTGTCTTTCAGGGCGCGGTATTTTTCGATAAGCGTCACATAAGACTCAAGCCGCTTGTCTTTACCGGCGAGTGCCGGCAGGTCGCTGCTTTTCCGGGCTATTTCATAATAAGTAACCCTGTTTTGCCGGGCCAGCTCGACGATGTCGCTGATGGTTTTCGCCCCGATACCGCGCCGGGGATAATTTATCGTACGTTCAAACGAAATATCATCCCGGGGATTGGCAATCATCCGCAGGTACGCTGTCAAATCCTTAATTTCCTTGCGTTCGTAAAATGAAATTCCGCCGACTATCTGGTAGGGGATATCATGCCGCCGCAACTGCTCCTCGAACGGCCGCGACTGGGCGTTGGTACGATAAAGGATGACCGTCTCTTTCAAATCCTGACCGTTGTGGTTATAACCGATGGTTTCGATAACGTGAGCGGCTTCTTCCTCAGCCGAATCGACCAGTAACAGTTGTACCAGCTCCCCGCCCTCGATGTCGGTCCAGAGGGTTTTCTCCTTGCGCAGGGCATTATTTTTGATAACCGCCGACGCCGTCCGTAATATAACGCTGGTCGAACGATAATTACGTTCCAGTTTGATTATCCGGGCTCCGGGAAAATCTTTCTCGAAATTAAGAATATTACTGATATCCGCCCCGCGCCAGCCGTAAATCGACTGGTCCTCATCGCCCACCACGCAAATATTGTGATGCTCGCCCAGAAGGTGCTTTAATAAAAGATATTGAACATGGTTGGTGTCCTGATATTCATCGACGAGAAGGTATTTAAAACGGGAGCGGTATTTATTGCCGACGGTTTCATTTTCCCTAAGCAGCAGGACGGTATTGACAAGAAGGTCGTCGAAATCCATACAGTTGAAAGCCCGCAGGCGATTCTGGTAAAGGCGATAAATTTCCGCCGTGCGGGATTCAAAATACCCCGACGCTCCTTCGGCAAATTTCTCCGAACTAATCAGCTTATTTTTCGCATCGGATATCTTTTTCTGCTGTGCCCGGGCCGGAAACTGATTCTCCAGAAACCCGAGCTCTTTGATGCAGTTCTTGACCAGCGTCAGCGAATCGATATCATCAAAAATGGTAAAATGAGAATTAAAACCAAGATGTTGCGCTTCGCTACGCAGCAGCTTGGCACAGAACGAATGAAAGGTGGAAACATTCATATCGGGTACCGGGCCGCCCATGAGCGCCTCGACCCGGCTTTTCATTTCCCCGGCGGCTTTATTGGTGAAAGTCACGGCCAGTATCTCGTGCGGGCGCGCCAGCCGCTGTTGCAGAAGGTACGCTAGGCGGCGTGTCAACACCCGCGTTTTCCCCGAACCGGCTCCGGCAATTACCAGAAGCGGACCCGCGGTGGTAGTTACCGCGGTATACTGGGCTTCGTTCAAATCCTGTAAAAGTCGATTAGTCATGATATCGCCAAACCGGTCAACCGAATGCATAAAAACGACAAGGCGTCCGGGAAAATCGTAAATATTTTAATCCCCATAGTCATATTTAAGAATAAAAAAAGCCTCACTGCGAGGCTTTTCAAAATCATCTGTACGGATGTTATTTGAACGACTTGAGGGCTTCTTTCCGGCTGTCATAATGTTCAAAAACCGTAATAAGGCGGGTGATTGTCAGAACCGATTCGATTTTCGTAATATTAGCCAGTACCAAACGGCCGCCGGCATTCTTGACAGTCGTGAAAGCCGATATCAACATCCCCAGCCCGATCGAGTTCATCCAGTCAACTTTGGCCAGGTCAACCACGAAGTTCTTTTTATTCCGTGTTATATACTCGTGAATCTTGCCGTGAAACATGGTGGTTTCTTCGCCACCCATAATCTTTCCGGAAACATCCAGAACAACAATATCATTCTCCAAAAAATCTTCGAATTTCATCCGAACCTATCCTTTAATTAAATTATTATCCATTGCTATACGTTATAAATATAAGCTCCATTGGTACAATAGAAAATATATAAATTTAATCCATGCAAAATACCTTCCGGGCGGTAAAAAGCAAGCTGTTTTTTACGGCCTTCAAACCCTCTTTTTAAATAAAATAATCCGTTTAAGGTCATAGAGTTCTGTAAAATTCTGTTGTAAAAAGAACCTTTTCAAGCTATATAAAACGGCGGAATATGAAAAACCTGATATCAGGTCTGACAACGGGGTTATATGTTCGAATTTGCACAGAGCGGCGTTGAAACATACTGGTGGCTGCCAATCCTGGTAGCCTTCGGAATATCCCTCTTTACCTCGACCGGCGGCATCTCCGGGGCTTTTGTACTCCTTCCTTTCCAGGTCAGTGTTCTTGGTTTTACCGGTCCGGCGGTCAGCCCGACCAACCTTCTTTACAATATCGTGGCCATTCCCACCGGCGTCTGGCGGTACCACCGGGAAAAGCGGATGGTCTGGCCACTGGCCTGGGTGACCATCATCGGCACCCTGCCGGGAGTATTTATTGGCGCCATTATCAGAATCAAATACCTGCCCGACCCGGTTTCATTCAAATTCTTTGCCGGTTTGGTCTTGCTTTACCTGGGTCTGCGGCTCTTACTTGATATCATCAAAAAAAGAAAGCAATCCAATCCGGTTAAGTCATCTAACGGTATCAACTTCAATGTCATCCCGCTTGAATTTAACATAAGACGGGTCGGATACGAATTCAACGGCCGGACTTATTACGCTAAAACCCTCCCCTTGCTGGCGCTCAGTTTTGCCGTCGGCATCGTCGGCGGGACCTACGGTATCGGCGGGGGAGCAATTATCTCGCCGTTTTTCGTGGCGGTTTTCGGTTTGCCGGTTCACACGGTGGCCGGGGCGGCTCTTTTGGGGACTTTCATCACCTCTATCGCCGGAGTATTGTTTTACACCGTCATCGCCCCGTTTTATGCCTCCTCCGGCCTGGCCATCACTCCCGACTGGCTTTTGGGAACGATGTTCGGACTGGGCGGTGCCGCGGGCATATATCTCGGCGCCCGCATGCAGAAATTTATCAACGAAAAATATATTAAAATTTTATTGGTGATTATCATTTTATTTGTTGCCGGAAAATATATAATCGGCTTTTTTATGTAACCAGCAGCACTTTAAAATTATAAATTTTTAGGCTCATGAACACCACTGTCATTTTCGATATGGGCAATGTCATCCTGCCTTTTGACCCTCTCAAGCCCTGCGCTATTTTAGGCCGGCTGGCCCGGAAAATACCCGAGCAGGTATATGACCTGATTTATTCCAGCCGCCTGGAACACGATTTCGAGAAAGGCCTTATCGACGGCGCCCGCTTTGCCGAGGGCTGCCGCCAGGCCCTGGGGCTGGATATAAGCGACGACCGCCTTAAAGCCCTCTGGTCGGATATGTTCGAGGAAAATTTCGACGTCTCCGACATTATCCGCCGTCTGCGAGACAAAGTACAGTTATTGCTCTTATCCAACACCAACGAATGGCATTTCGAATACGCCCGCTTCCATTTCCCGATTATTAACGCCTTCGAAGAATATATATTGTCTTACCGGGTCGGCGCCCTCAAGCCCGAACCGCCCATATATAAAGCTGCTCTTGAGAAATGTCTTTATCCCGACCACGTTATTTTCATTGACGACATTTCCACCAACGCCGTCACCGCTTTCAAGTATGGAATCCGGGGCATTCATTTTAAAAACCACCGTCAGCTCGAAGAAGATCTGAAAGACCAGGGAGTTGACTTCTAATTTCGTTGATTCAGCAAGACAATACCCTCGCGGTTTAGACAAAATAAATTATCAGGTTTGTCTATTGTTGATATAATTTAAAGTGTCGAAAGCACAAGGCTTTTGAACAACCAAAACTCTAAGACGGTTCGCTCGCCCGTTTCACACTAATCGCAACCGTCCATCCTCGAGCATATACAAGCGTTCGGCGATATTTTCTACGAACGTCCGGTCATGACTGATTATCAGGTAACCACCTGCAAACCCCATCAACAACTGTTCCAGGACCTCGACCGACTCGATATCCAGATGCGAGGTTGGTTCGTCCAGAAGCAGAAACTCCGTCTTCTCCATCAGGCATTTGACAATCGCCGCCCGCACCAGCTCGCCCTGCGAGAAATTCGTTACTGGTTCGGTGACCTTGTCACCGCGAAGCAAAACCCCGCCCAGGCAACTTCGCACCATCGTTTCATCACAACCGACATCGGTGAAGTTCTCAAGCAGGGTGGTTCTGGGAAAGAACCCGGTCAACCCCTGCGGGAGGTAGCGGAGCTTGACGCCCTCGTTCAACCGCCGTACCCCATGCAGGGGCGCCAATTGTCCCAAAATTACTTTCAGCAGCGTCGATTTACCCGCGCCGTTGGCACCCATCAGGCACAGCTTGTCCTGTGTTCCGGCGGACAGGGTAATATTTTGCAGAAGATATTCCGAGGGCCGGTAGGCAAAAGAAACTTCGCCGAGAACGAAAACTTCCCGATGACGCACCGGATAACCGACCTCGGGCAACACCACCTTCTTGGGAACAAACGGTTTGGTTTTGTTCAACCGGTCCATTTCCTTTTCCGCTTTCCGCTGGGCGGCTTTGGCGCGGGCAGCCATCTTCGCCGAAATACTGGCAATATGCGGTTTCTCTTTGCCCGCCCCGACTTTGGATTTTTCCTTCTGCGCCGCCCAGTTCAGGCGATTGTGGATCTCGGTTTGAAGTTTCCTGAGCTTATCCCGGATAATCCCGGCGCTTTTCCGCCGGGCATCATAAGCCGTTTTCGCCAGCGACCAGGCCGCCGAAAACCCGCCCTCGGTTTGAAAAACACCGTTCGGTGTCAGATAGATTGTCCGGTCGGCCAGATTATTGATGAGCGTGCGGTCATGGGATACAACCAGGTGACCGCAACCCCGGAGGCGTAAATGCTCCAGGTGTTCCTCAAATGCCGTTATTCCGGCAATGTCCAGATAATTGGTTGGTTCGTCCCAGAAAAACAAATCAGCCCCGGACATGAGCGCCGCGATAATCGCCCGCTTTTGTCTTTCTCCGTCGGAAAGTTGCGTCGGTTGCTCGCTTTCACCGGCCAGGGCAAATGAATCCGCCAGCCGGTCATAAACCCGGAACGTCTCCGGCTCGTCGTTTAAGGCAATAATCTTCACCTGGTTTTTTATCCTCTGGGGAAGATACGTCAGGGCGATATGCTCGGTGTAAATCATCTCCCCCCGGTAACGGATATCGCTGTCGGTTAAAAATTGCCGGGGGGCGGTAAAGGCGCCATGCAACAGGTTCAAAAGAGTCGTTTTACCGCTGCCGTTGGCGCCAATTAACGCCACCACCTCACCCCGACCGACCGAGAACGATATTTTTTCTATAAGAACTTTATCGAGACAGGTTAACGACAGGTTCCTGACATTGACCAGCGGCTTGTATGACATAATGAAGACTCCCAAATTTTTGGCTTTTTGTCAAATCCCTTTGGTTGTGGATTTGATATGACGATGTTACGGGTTCTCTTCGCTGAAAGCGCCCGAGACCCGAGATTTCATGTTTCTTTTTAATAATTTTGGAAGTTTATTTGCGCACCGGTCCTCCAGATTTATGCCTGAATAATAAGATAAAGTAACATTTTGTCAATTTGAAATTAATTTCCCGACTGTTCTCGTTTGAGAGGTCTCAAGTCACAACCCGCTTTTGATACTTTGACCTCGTTACAATGTTTTGAGCTATCATTGATCCAGATAAAGCGAGCTGGGCTCCATTTAAACGAAGTACAGAGAGAAATCCAACAAATAAATGAGTTATAAAGATGTCGGGTTTTCATTCGTCTATGACGAATTCAGAACCCGATCTTGCTTTC
This sequence comes from uncultured Ignavibacteriales bacterium, assembly GCA_964618515.1. Lineage (GTDB taxonomy): Bacteria > Zixibacteria > MSB-5A5 > GN15 > FEB-12 > JAFGNW01. The sequence continues at coordinate 10,558 of CAZUAS010000090.1, forward strand.
GATAAATTTGGTTCTATAAAAAAGGCAGAACCGATAAGGGGTTCTGCCTTCTAATCTGATAAATTCGTCAAGCCGGTCAGCCGGCTTTTTTCTTCTCGGCATGGGTTACCAGGCGTGGTTCCTTGCCCTCGGCAATGGTTTCCGCGGTAACGATTACTTCCGCCACCTCGGGCTGCGAGGGAATGTCGAACATGACATTAAGCATCGCCCGCTCGAAAATCGAGCGTAACGCCCGCGCCCCGGTTTTCTTTTCATAAGCAATCTCCACCGCTTTCGTCAAAGCCTCCGGCTCGAAAGTCAGCTTAACCCCCTCCATCTCCATCAGTTTGGCATACTGCTTGGTCAGGGCATTCTTGGGGTCGGTTAAGATTTTCAGCATGGCTTCCTTGCTGAGCGGTTGCAACGCGGCCGTCACCGGCACGCGCCCGACCAGTTCGGGTATAAGACCATACTCGATCAAATCCGC
>CAZUAS010000091.1:0-10964 GCA_964618515.1 uncultured Ignavibacteriales bacterium
AGTTCAGACGTGTGCTCTTCCGATCTAATCTCGGTAGGCCGATACACGTATCGCTTGCCGAATATCGGGTCCATATAGGGGTACATGGCATTCCCGGGTTTACCGGCGCCAATAGTATATATTTTTATATCGAAAGCGGCGGCCAGGTTGGCAGCGGTAAGGGGGTCTATTTCCCCGGCATTATTGACGCCATCGGTAAGAAGGATGATGATTTTTGATTTGGCTTTCGATTCCCTCAACCGGTTGACGCCGTTGGCAATAGCCATCCCGATAGCCGTACCATCTTCAATCATGCCGAAATCGACCTGGTCAACAAAACTCATAAGCACACCATAATCAACTGTCAGGGGGCACTGTGTGAAAGAATAGCGGGAAAAAACAACCAAGCCGATACGGTCATTGATACGTTTACCGACGAACTTCTTAATTTCTTCCTTGGCTACATATAACCGGTTATGCGGTTTAAAATCCTCGGCCATCATCGATGAGGATATATCCAGAGCCAGCATAATATCGACCCCTTCGGATGTAACTTCCTTAACTTCGGTGCCCGAACGCGGTCGGGCTAAAGCCACGACCAGCAGCACCACTGCCAGGATGCGCAGAACTGTCAGCAGAAAGCGAAATCTCTGACGGGCGGTACGCGAGGCTCGGCGGATTATGCGAAGGTCGGAATATTTGACCGTGGCCGACTTGAAACGCTTGGCCCGGATATGATAGAAAATCATACCAGCCGCCACCAGCGCTCCGCATAAAAATATGACCAGAGCGGGAACAGTAAGGTCGATGACGTCGAAGAAGTTTACACTGAATCCGGAAAATTCCAGGTGACTCATAGCGCCGCCTCCGAAACTATGTCCGTTTTCTTATCGCCCGACCCGTTAACATGCATATCAATCCGGGTTTGGCGTTCCTGCTCCCTTCTTATAGCTTCGACTAAATCATGAACCAGTTGCAAATCATTTTCAGCCCGAGCGCTTTCCGGAATTAATTTGGCGAATTTGACCAGATCGGCAAAGCGCAGCAATTTTTCGGAATCATCGTAAGTATTCCCGGGAAGGACTATTTTCTCGAATCGGGCTAGGAATTCTTCGGTCGTCATTTCCAGAACATCGACCAGATACACCCGGCCCAGAAAATCACGATATATTTCCGTTAATTCGAAGTAAAAATCCTTGTAGCGGTTTTCACCGGTATAATTCTTTTCTTTGAGGACTGCCAGTTTTTCGAAAGCAATTTCCCATGGCGGCCGCATATCGACCGGCACTTCTTTCTGTTTGCGACGACGAACCAGCCACCACACCAGCGCCGCCCCGGCCAGCAACACGACCACAGCTATTACTCCCCAGATATAATAACGGGTATAATCGCGCTTGAACTCATACTGAGGTTTCAGAGGGTGAATATCGACCGAGTCTCCGGCATTCTCGAGCATTGAAAGAACTTTTATCGGTACCGGTTCGGCCAGCAGGGCTTTTTTAGTGCTGTCGGGCATGACAAAAATCACCGGAATAGGCGGTATCACATAATCACCGGTGGTAAAAGTGCTCAACTTAAATACGGTTTCGCTGCGCAAGCGGCCTTCAGGAAGTTTCGTCTCGATATCCGGCTGATAATCCTTCACGTCGAAAGCTCCGAGGTTGGCACCCAGGGGCGGGGGAATCATCTCGATAGTCGAGTCACGGGTGATGGTAATCCGGTAAGAAATCAGGTCGCCGATATAAATCTCGGCCTTGTCCACCGAAGTCTCTATTTCTATCCCGGCAATGGAAGAGACCGTATCGACCTCTTCCTGCGCCCGGATTAATCCCGGCAGGCAAAAGAGCATGAGCAACAGACCGGATATTATAAAAAGTCCCGATTTCATAGCGTTCGATTCACCCGTGTTTTACTTGATATTGTGATCTAGAAACTCCACCTGTTCCGTTTGAGCCAGCCTGGCGATATAGTTACTGTAAGCGGCGTTAGCCTTGTCGGACTGATAATCGAGGAAAACCTGCGCTTTAACCGAATCATAAGGAGCCTTGTTGTAACGACTGTCCTTATTAGCGAGATAAAAATTGCGCACGTCCATTGGATCAATCTTCACTTCGGGCATGACTTTCTCCACTACGAACTTCTCCACCAGCAGCTGTTTTAGAATCAAATCTTTCTTTTTGACGATTTCCGGGTCGCGGTCAAAACCTTCCCTGACGGCGGCATGATACAAAAGCTCCACCCCCACATACTGCCGGACAAAATTTATTTTGGCTTCACGGCTCATAAACTGCTTCTGGATATCCGGGGGAAGGTTCTGCAATTGTTGTTCAATCTGCGAACGCCATACGGGTACTCCGCCGATACGGGCAACCTCGACATCGTTTTTATCCGCCGGTTGTGTCTGGAGGTCGGTAACCGCACCCATTTCCCGTTTGGCGTCCAGATAGTGTCCTAGTTTTTCCAGTGAAGCCACCAGGTTGCGTGAGGCTTCATCCATAAAAGAACCTTCCGGGTCGAAATCACGCGCCCGGAGATAATAAGCCGCAGCTTTTTCGAAATCCTTCAAATCTTCAAAATAAATCTTACCGATCAGGTAATTGATATTACCTCGTTGCCGGTTATCGGGCGCCTCCATCGCCAGGATGGCTTTGTATTCCTCAACGGCTTCGTTATAAAGTTTGTTTTCACGAAGTTCGCCGGCCATTTTTTTATGGCGTTCGATAATGGAATCGTAATCGGTTTTCCGGCAGCCGGCCGTAAAAAACGCCAGCGCCAGGATTGTCGCTGTCAGGCCGACTATCTTAACTGTTGACTTTAGAAGCATCTTATTCCCTCAATGTCTTTTCTCTCGCATCCTGAAAAAGTTTATGAGCGGCACGATATACGACTGGTCGGTGCGGATATTGACAAAATCCACATTAATTAGCTGGAAACCTTTTTTCAAAGTAACGTTGTCTTCCTCAGCCCGGGCGGCAAATTCCCGGCGAAATTCTCTGGAGGTGGTATCGATTACGAGCACTTCCCCCGTCTCGGCATCCTCCAGCTCGATCATACCTACATCGTCGAAACTCGTTTCCCTTGGGTCAGTAATCTTGACGCTTATGATATCATGCTTGTTATTGGCTATCTGGAGCGGTTTATAAAAACTCTCCGAAAGAAAATCGGAAATCAAAAAGACAACCGACTTCCTTTTTATCACACGGCTGAAATACTCCAGTGCCCCGGAGATATCCGTTCCAACTCCCTCCGGCTGGAAATACAGGATTTCACGAATCAGGCGAAGGACATGACCGCGTCCTTTTTTGGGGGGGATGAATTTTTCAATCCGGTCGGTGAAGATAATCATGCCTACCTTATCGTTGTTCTTGATGGCCGAGAAAGCCAGCACCGCGCACAGTTCGGCGGCCATATCGCTTTTAAACCGTTCCCTGGTGCCGAACTTACCCGATGACGAGGCATCCACGAGAAGCACCACCGACAGCTCCCGTTCCTCGCGGAATTTCTTCACATGCGGGTAACCTGTCCGGGCGGTGACATTCCAGTCAATCAGACGAATATCGTCACCCGCCTGGTACTGGCGCACTTCCTCGAATTCCATTCCCTGTCCCTTGAAGGTGGAATGGTACTCGCCTGAAAACAGGTCGTTGACCAGGCGTTTGGTGCGGATTTCTATCCGCCGTATCTTCTTGAATATTTCCTTCGGTATCATTTAAAAAAATTACGGTACTTCAATGGCATCAAACACTTTTTTGACAATGTCATCTGAGGTAACCTCCTCGGCTTCGGCCTCGTAAGTCAGCAATATCCGGTGCCGGAGAACATCGGCGCCGATAGCCTTGATATCTTCCGGGGTGATGTAACCCCGGCCTTTTAGGAAAGCGTGCGCCTTGGCGGCGATATTCAGATAAATGGTAGCCCGCGGCGATGCCCCGTAAGCGATTAAATCCTTTAAATCGTTGAGACCGTATTTCTGCGGTTCACGTGTGGCGAATATGACATTGACAATGTATTCTTTAACCTTTTCATCGACATATATGGAACGGATGACGTCGCGCACCCGGACAATATCCTCGGGGCCGACCACCTTTGAAACCTTCACCGTGCTCACAGCCGTGTTGCGGTCCATAATCAGGCGTTCCTCGGCCGGGTCAGGGTAGGTGATTTTCAATTTCAGCATGAACCGGTCCACCTGGGCTTCGGGCAAAGGATAGGTGCCTTCCTGTTCGATCGGGTTCTGCGTGGCCAGCACCAGAAACGGTTCGTCGAGCGGATAGGTATTGTCACCGATGGTTACCTGGCGTTCCTGCATGGCTTCCAGAAGCGCCGACTGCACTTTAGCGGGGGCGCGGTTGATTTCGTCGGCCAGGATGATGTTGGCGAAGATGGGACCTTTTTTAACCGAAAAATCCGCCTTCTGAGGATTATAAATCAACGTCCCGATAAGGTCCGCCGGTAGAAGGTCTGGGGTGAACTGAATACGCTGAAACTTGGTTTGTATCGCATCGGAAAGAGTCTTGACCGAAAGCGTCTTGGCCAAGCCGGGCACACCTTCAATCAGGATATGACCGTTACCCAGAATGCCGATAAGCAGGCGTTCGATCAGGTATTTCTGACCGACTATCACCGAACCTATCTGAGTGGTCAGCTGATTGACAAACGACGACTCTTTTTCAACGACGGCTTGTATTTGTTGGATGTCGGTATCCATCTGTCCTCCAATTTATAATTACACTCTACAAACTTTCAAAAAAAGTACGAATTTCAGCTTCCAGGCGGATAGTCTCACCCGGCGCCGAAGCTTGAGGGGTGAATTTTTCTTTCTCCGCCCGCAACAGCCAGCCGGAAATTTTTTCCTTCAAAGCACTGTCCATTTTGACAGTATTAAGCTCCGCCACGATAGCCTCTGATGATAAACCCGTTACTTGGAGATTATATTCTTTCTCGAGGTATTCCAGAAGCATTCTATAAAAGCCGGTCTGAAACCGTTTCAGGTCACTGCCGGCATCGAGCTTGAGTTTTGCCAGTTTTTCAAGAAACTGCTGGTTGGGTGTTAATACCGGTTCACGGTTTCTAATCCTTTTCGACCGGATAAAAATAATCACTGAAACTACCGCAACGACAACCACCACAGAAATGATGAAAATCACGATGGTGGTAACCGGCAGATGGTGTTCCTCCGCCATCGGTATCGGGTCGAGAATAATTACACTGATCGGTTCGCTTATTATCTCACCGGGGATACTGTCGGGCCAAGTGACATAGTCAATAGTGACCGGTTGAATTTGACCCATTCCGGCAGCTGTAGGTTTCAATGTGTACCGGTAAACCTTGGTGGTGACTTCGGACGGCCCACTGCCGGTGGAACTGATAGTGGAAGAAAATTTCTGAATTTTCATCCGGTCAACTTCGGGCTGAAGAGGCCGGGTGAAATGATAAGCTGATTGGGGACCGTTCCAGGACAGGATTAATTCAAAAGTGACCGTTTCCTCGAAGGGGGTTTCAGTTTTATCGATGGCTTGAGACAGGCTAATACCTTCAGCAAACCCCGGGCTTACAAATAATATTAATAATAAAAGATAATAAATCAGGCTCTTTAACATAACGCCATTGAATGCTCCCCAAAAACAGGGTTTCCAAGTTGATATTCAAACGCCATAAGGTAAAAGCCCAAAAACTTTTGTCAAGTTTAACTTATTATCGCACTTAAACTTTATGAGGTATTATACTGTTTTGCGGATTTTAGGTTTCAAAATTTTTAACTATAATTTATAAACCTGTCTGACAGGATATAAATCAATATATATCTGCTGAGGTTTAGATAAAACCCGGGTTAACGGTTAGTTGACCGACCCATCCACAACCATAATTCTACAGCACACACTCTTCAGAAATGAGATAGCTAAATTGAAATAATGAGTTAATTATATAAATGAAAAGAAACAACATGAAATTTGTAATATTTGTTAAAATTGATAACAATAACCAGGTTAACAAGACGGCACAATTGAACATGAATTTGGAATTATATCAGGGTATTCACTTCCGGCCAACAGAATATGGCAGAATTGCAACGCTCTCCCATAAACAAATTTATATTTCCTAACAGACTGGCGATGCCTTGGCATCATGTTGCGCCCCAATAGGTTGTAATCTCGGTCAGGTTCCATTTTTAGTTCCTTAAACAAAGTAAACCTTATCCTGTTTGTCATCGGTATTCTGGATCCTTATCTAATTTGCAGAAATAAATTGACACTGCCTGCAAAACAGCATTACCTTGAAACTCAATGTGGGGTATGTTTACCCCGTTTGTAAGATATCGCCTAATCCATAAGGAGACTACTTCTATGTCGAAGGAGCAACAGTCACCGCACCCTTCAGAGCCCGGCAAAGGAGCATCACCGGACAACGCCTATGAAAATTATCAGCTCCCTGTCGAAGGCTTTAAAGGTACCGCGGAGGAGGTCGAGCGCCAGTGGTATAATAATTGCTACCTGGGCCGCGGCGACACCATTAAACAGCTAACCTGGCGGGCCATTATTATGGGGTCGGTGCTGGGGGGAATCCTTTCGCTGACCAATATTTACATTGGCCTCAAAGCTGGTTGGGGTTTCGGAGTGGCCATCACTGCCTGTATCCTCTCTTATGCCATCTGGACCAGCTTATACAAGATGAAACTTGCCAAAACCCAGATGACAATTCTAGAAAACAACTGTATGCAATCCACCGCCAGCTCCGCGGGTTATTCAACCGGTGGCACTTTGGTTTCAGCATTTGCCGCCTACATTCTGCTCAACAATCAAACCCTTCCTTTCTCACTCATGTTGCTTTGGGTTTTCTTTATCGCTGTTCTCGGTGTGACCATGGCGGTGCCCATGAAGCGACAGATGATTAATATCGAACAACTCCGTTTCCCCAGCGGGATTGCCGCCGCCGAGACGCTAAAGGCGCTTCATGCTACCGGTGAGAAGGGGATGAGGGCGGCCCGGGCGCTGGGTATCGCCGGGCTTCTGGCTATAATTAGCGCCTTTTTGACAGATGGTCTCAGACTCCTGAGCACCCGCCTGGAATCATTCCAGATATCTTCCCTGGTTGCCCGCTTTAATACCGCCACCTTTGGTGAGTTGTGGGTGGGCCGAACAGTTACATTTGCCTGGGATCCCATATTCATCGCCGCCGGGATGTTCGTTGGTATGCGGGTGGCTACCAGTATGTTTGTGGGCTCGATACTCTGCTGGATGGTCTTCGTACCCTGGTTGCAGGCCTATGTACCGGAAGCAAGCGGTCAGGCAGGTTTCCGCGCCCTGGTTCAATGGACTCTCTGGGGCGGGACAGCCTGTATGGTCACTTCGGGTATCCTTTCGGTCTTTTTCCAGTGGAAAAGCGCCATGCGTGCGTTCCGGGGACTGGGAGATATGTTCATGAAAAAAAGTGCCAAGAAACATGATGAAATGAATGCCATCGAGACGCCGGGTTCATGGTTCATAATCGGGCAGGTAGTTTCATTAATCGCCCTGGCTATCCTGGCTCACGTCTCCTTCGATATGCCCTACTGGCAGAGTATCATCGCCGTGATTATGAGTTTTGCCCTGGCTCTGGTGGCCTGCCGGGTAACCGGTGAAACCGACACGACGCCGGTGGGAGCCATGGGTAAAATCACCCAGCTCACTTTCGGTGCCCTCTCCCCCGGTAACATGAATGTGAACCTGATGGCGGCCAATATTACGGCCGGGGCGGCGACTTCCTCAGCCGACCTGCTCACCGACCTGAAAAGCGGGTATCTCCTCGGAGCCAATCCGCGTAAACAGTTTATCGCCCAGTTCTCCGGCATCTTTATCGGAACCATAATAACGGTTTCGGCTTTCAGTGTACTTGTTCCCGATGCCAGTGTTCTCGGAACGGACCAATTTCCCGCTCCAGCGGCCCAGACCTGGAAGGGTGTCGCCGAAGCCATGGCCACCGGACTCAGCACGATGCACCCCGTAAAGGTATGGAGTATCGTGATTGGTGGGCTCATAGGTATTATCCTGCCGATTCTTTCTCGGTTGTTTCCCAAAAAACAAAACTGGATTCCTTCCGCGGCCGGCATCGGGCTGGCCTGGGTCTTCCAGTGGTTTTACGGTCTGCTTTTCTTTATTGGCGCTATAATCGGTTATGCCTGGCAAAAAAGGAAACCGAAACATTGTGAGGAATATCTGTTCCCCGTCGCGTCCGGCATCGTCGCCGGCGGCGCGCTCATGGGTGTAGTCCTGGTTTTCTGGGAAAACGGTGCGGAGATTATCAAACAATTTTTCTCACGATAATTTTTGGAGCGCTACCGTCTTCTTATCAATATAAACATTGATGGTAAATGACCGGGCGGAATCTTTATAAGGTTCCGCCTGTTTTTTAGATAAGGTCACATTCCCGGTCAGAGACTTTAAAGAAAGGAACGATCACGGTCCCGCCATTCGGGTGTTTTGTTTATTATCATTATCCGCAGGGACAGGTTCCTGACGGCGAATAAAACACCCGCGCCCATACGCCAAGCGCCAATAAAAAAACCACTTTTAAAAGTGGTTTTTTTATTAAATATTGCGACTATGAATTAAACATCTTCGACAATGACGGCGGTGCCGTAAACCAGTAATTCGGCGGCTCCTTTCATCATCTCTGAGGTTGAGAAACGAGTCATGATGATGGCATTGGCACCCATGTCCTCGGCTTCCTTCACCATCCGGTCCAGCGATTGTTCGCGTGATTCGGCCAGCATTTTGGTGTACTCGACAATCTCACCGCCGATGATACTGCGAAACATGGCACCGATATCCCGTCCAATATGGCGGGCGCGGATGGTGTTACCCCGAACCAGCCCCAGGGTTTTGACGACCCGTTTACCGGCAATATTTTCAGACGTCGTTATTATCACCTGTTTACCTCCCGGTAACGTTCACGGTTGTAGGCGAACAGCCGCTCTCTGACATACGATACCAGCAGTACGATGGCACCGATGATAAGAGCCGCCAGGCCAGCTTTGACCCACAGAGAAACGCCGGGGTCAGTATAGATTTCATATAAAGCGCTAAAGGCTCCAAAACACAACAAAATTATTGCCCCGAGGGACATGAAAATCCAGCCGAAACCCCGCTCCAGCTTACGGTACAGGGACTGCCAGTAATTTTCCCAGACTTCCTCGGGAAGGTCGGCGTAAGTCATAAGACCGGTAACCTCCTTCAATTTTTTGAATTCCTCCAGCTCCCTCCTGAGCTCCGGATCAGTCACCAGGGCGGTTTCAAACGCCCGGCGTTCATCATCGGATAACTCACCGTCAACGTACCCTGCCAACAGTTCGTGTAGGTGCTTATCCATTATTCCGCTCCATCAGTTTTGCAAGTTTCTTCCGGGCATAATAAAGCCGCGACATCACGGTCCCCCTGGGGATATCAAGGATCGACGCGATTTCATCATAAGACATGCCCCGGAAATGTTGTAACGTTATTATCTCCCGGTCTTCAAACGGGAGTTCCAGAAGGGCTCGGCGCAAACAGGCCACCGTTTCCGACCGGATAAGTTCCTGCTCGGGATTGCGCGGGTCCACCAGCAGATAAGCGTTGTCATCAACATCCACCATCCGGCGGGCATAAAGCGAACGTCGCTTCAACCAGGTCCGGCAGAGATTGGTGATAATACGGTAAAACCAGGGCATAAACGGCTGGTTTTCGTCATAAGTCCCGGCCGAGCGGTACACGCGAAGAAACGCTTCCTGGGAAATATCATAGGCGTCATCCTTGTTGCCTACCAGCCCCAGGGCAATCTGGTAAGCCAGCTTTTTGTGTCTTTCGACCAACCGGCCCAGAGCCTGCTTGTTGCCGGTTTTAATATTCATCACCAGGCTTATATCCGTTTCCATCATTTCAGTGTCCTTCTTGGTAACCATACTTGTCAAACCCTGGAATATTCAAAAATAAATATCAAATTCCGGCCTGTTCCGCACAACCGGAGGTGGCAATGTAAGTCGTTTTATTGCAGTATATTATAGATTTTAAAAGGGTTGGGAAAGGGAAAAATTAAAAAACCTGATAGAATCGCCAGGGTGACCTATTGTTAAGGCAGGTCAGGCCCCTGTGCTCCTGACAAATTATTTGATTTTGATAAATTTGATGATAAATTAAAATATGTCTAATCTGAGACGTTTTCACAGGGAAGGTAATATTTATTTTATTACCAATGTCACTTATAACAGGAAGAAAATCCTCATAGAAGACACTGCTTTATTCTGGCAATCATTAAAAGGGATAAAACAAAAACAGCATTTTGAATTAATTGCCTGGGTCATCATTCCCGATCACTATCATTTGATAATTGACCCCCAAGGTCATGATATTTCGAATATCATTCAAAGAATCAAGATGAGTTTCGCAGCCTTATACAGGGGAAATAAATCTTTAAAATCGGGTCGGATTTGGCAAAATCGCTTTTGGGATCATGTAATTAGAAATCAACTGGACATGAACCGACATATAGATTATATTCATTATAATCCGGTGCGGCATGGTTTGGTAAAAAGTCCCTTTGCATGGAGAGAATCGTCACTACATGAATATGGGAGAAAAGGATATTATCCACCGGATTGGGGTCAAAGGGAGGCTTTAGCAATTGAGGGTTACTTTGGAGAATAAGAAAAATAGTCAGGAGCACGGGGCTCCTGACCTACTTTTGCTTATTTAAATAGATTTAAAGAATCTAAAATATGTACATGCGAATCATTAGGATTAGAATAATTTAACTAATCCCAATCTTCTCAATACTCCTTTTCAAATGCTCACTGGTCTGATGAGTATAAATCATGGTAGTTTCAATATCTTTATGGCCTAAAATTTTTCCCATTGTAGCAGGATCTACTCCATTCATCTGCATAATACTATTAAAAGTATGTCTTAAATCATGTACTCGGGTAAGATTTTCAAAACCTGATACCTTTGCTATTTTTATAAAAGCCTTTCTGAGGG
>CAZUAS010000092.1:0-10702 GCA_964618515.1 uncultured Ignavibacteriales bacterium
CCTCGATGAGCGTCGCCATGGCGGTCAGCTGATAGGGCAGGCCGGATTTATCGATGATATCGATCACCTGTGCCACCTCGGCGGAAACCGACGCCCCATGTTTGTCGGTTGGAAACATGGTCACCTGGAACAGCATCTTCAGACCTCCCTCCGCTCCTGGTAAAGAGGGAATTTGTTACAGAAGGCGGCAACCTCGAGTCGGATTTTCTCCAGCGCTTCATCGTCGAGCCGGTTTTTAATCGCCCGGTCGATGAAATCGGCGATAATCGGCATATGTTCGGGTTTCATCCCGCGCGTGGTAATCGCCGGGGTGCCGATGCGGATGCCGGAGGTTACGAACGGCTTTTCCGGGTCGAACGGTACGGTGTTCTTGTTGACGGTGATGCCCGCCTTGTCGAGAGCGATTTCGACCTTCTTGCCGGTCACTTTGGGAATATCGACGAAATTAACAAGGAAAAGGTGAGTGTCGGTACCTCCGGCTACCAGCCGGTATCCCTTTTCTTTCATGCATTCTGCCAGCCGGGCGGCGTTGGCTACGATAGTTTTCTGGTATTCCTTGAACTTAGGCGTGAGGGCTTCTTTGAAAGCCACCGCTTTAGCGGCAATAATGTGCATCAGCGGTCCACCCTGAATTCCCGGCATGACCATCCGGTCAAGGTCGGCGGCATATTTTTCCTTGCACATGACCATGCCGCCGCGGGGACCGCGCAGGGTCTTGTGCGTGGTGGTGGTCACAAAATCAGCCATTGGTACCGGCGAAGGGTGCAGACCGGTCGCCACCAGGCCGGCGATATGAGCTATATCAACCATCATGTAAGCGCCGACCGCGTCACAGACCTTGCGTATTTTCTCGAAATCCAGAAACCGCGGGTAAGCCGAAGCACCGGCAACAATCAGTTTCGGCTGAATTTCCTGCGCCATCTTAAGCAACTGGTCATAATCAATTACTTCGGTTTCCCTGTCCACCGTGTAACCGTGGAATTCAAACAGAAAACCGGAAAAATTTATCGGGTGTCCATGCGTAAGATGGCCGCCGCAGGAAAGGTCCAGTCCCATAACTTTATCCCCGGGTTTAAGAACGGTGAAATAAACAGCCATATTGGCCTGAGAACCGGCGTGCGGCTGGACATTAGCATGCTCGCAACCGAACAGCTGTTTGGCACGGTCCCGGGCCAGGTCTTCGGCAACATCAACAAACTCACATCCGCCGTAGTACCGTTTACCGGGATAACCTTCGGCATACTTGTTGGTCATGACTCCGCCCGCGGCTTCCATCACCGCCTCGGATACGAAATTTTCCGAAGCTATTAGTTCCAGTTTAGTAGCCTGGCGTTCAGTTTCTTTTATTATGGCATCATATATTTCCGGGTCAACCTGCTTGAGATATGACATAACACTCTCCTATTAATTATAAATACTTAATTAATCAGGGTAAATGTATATAAATTTGGAAGCCAGGTCAATCCATTACGGTATATTTATCTAACAAATTGAACCACATAGAAATACGTTATTCTAATAGCTTAGTTCGGTTTTAGCAACACCAGGATAGAATTTTCGTGCAAGAATAACTTTATTAACAGAATTGAACAAATAGACTTAACTGCAACCTAAAAAAAGGACAGGTCTTACAACCTGTCCTTTATCATGGCAAATGTTGCTGATTTATTTCAGTAGGATCATCTTGCGGGTTTCAGTGAAGTCACTGGTCGTAAGGCGATAGAGATAAATCCCGCTGGGGTATTCTTCGGCATTCCACTGGATATTGTGCTCACCAGCATCAAGCGTTCCGTCCACCAGCTTCGCCACCTCCTGACCCAGAATGTTATAAACCGACAATTGGGTGTAGGATGCAGTCGGCAGGATGAACTGAATCGTCGTTACCGGGTTGAACGGGTTGGGATAATTCTGCAACAAGCGGTATTCAGCCGGCATTTCAACTACATTATCCTCACTGTAAACATCACCGCTTTCACAGGATTTCGTCACCACGTTGGAGCCGCTGTCGTAAGTCCAGCCGGATTTGGTGACATTGGTAACGGTGAAACACCATTCGCCGCTGGGATTTCTGACGTACGAGGTGGTGAAGGTAGCGTTACCACTGGAATTAGTTAAAGCATTTTTGGTACCGGAATTCGGTCCAGAAAATGTCACGTAAACTCTAGCACTGGCAACGGGGCTACCGGATTGATTGTAAACTTGAACAACCGCCCGCCCGGCATACCTACCAAGTCTATACACTCTGGTAACGGTAATATCATTTACATGCATTACGTTGGTGGCCGTGTTAACCGTGATATAACCGGTTTTGGTCTCACCGTCACTGCCATAGGCATTGGCCGCGGTGAGGGTTACGGTATAGGTACCGGCGCTCGTGTAGATATGAGAGGGATTTTGAGCGGTCGAAGTCCCACCGTCACCGAAAGTCCAGCTCCAGCTGGTCGGATTGTTGGTGGACTGGTCGGTAAAGTTGACAGTCAGCGGAGCATAACCCGATGTCGGGGTTCCGGTAAAGGCTGCCACCGGTGCGGCTCCGGTTGTAACCGTGATATAACCGGTTTTGGTTTCACTGTCACTGCCATAGGCATTAGCCGCAGTAAGAGTGACGGTGTAGGTACCGGCGCTCGTGTATATATGCGAGGGGTTTTGAGCGGTCGAGGTACCGCCGTCACCGAAAGTCCAGCTCCAGCTGGTCGGGTTATTGGTGGATTGGTCGGTAAAGTTTACCGTCAGGGGGGCAGTACCCGAAGTAGGCGTTCCGGTAAAGGCCGCAACCGGCGGATTTTGACTGCCGCTGACAGCATTAACCGAGGCATAGGCGTTAACCAGACCATAGCCATAATACTGGTCCCAACCGGATGTTCCCAGGTCCTGGGCATAATCCTGTAAATAGGCTCTGACCTGTGCCGGTGTAAGGGAACCGCCACCACCAGCTTTGGACAGAATCAATGCCGCCACACCGGCCACATGCGGTGAAGCCATTGAGGTACCTTCATAGAAATAATAACCGAAACTGCCATAGTTGGAACCGTCATGGGTTTGTTGCAGAACACCGTCTACATAACCGTCGCCGTTCTGGTCAACCGATAGGTCACCACCCGGAGCACAGATATCGAGAGTCGAACCATAGGATGAATAAGAAGGTCTGGTTTTGTCATATCTGACAGCTCCGACTGAAATACAGACCGTATAAGCGGCCGGGTATTGAGGTGTACTGGTACCCGCATTACCGGAAGCACAAACAATAGTGACACCTTTATTATAGGCATAAGTACAAGCATCAGAAAGAGTTGTAGAACCGGTGGAACCGCCCAGGCTCATATTGATGACATGAGCACCATTGTCAGCCGCATAATAGATACCGTTGGCAATCGTCGTCAGATAACCACTGCCGGCGGCATTGAGCACTTTAACCGGCATAATACTGCAGTTAAAGGCCACCCCGGTAACCCCCAGGCTGTTATTGGTCGTCTGCGCTACAGTCCCGGCGACATGGGTACCATGACCATTGTCATCATTTGGATGCGAATCATTGTTTACGAAGTCGTAACCCGGAACGAAACTGGTTCCGGCCAGGTCTGGTGCCAGATAATAGGAACCATAGTTTTCATAAGCCACGCCACAGTCAATAATGGCGACAACCACCCCCGACCCGGTACTCAAATCCCAGGCCGTGCCCGTATTAATCAGCGGCATATGCCACTGGTAGGAATAATAAGGGTCATTGGGGGTCATAAAGGCGTGGTAGATATAGTTGGGTTCGGCATATTCTACATTCGGATCAGCCTGGTATATTTGTACCATTTCCTCGACAGTTTTATCCGGAGGAATACTAACCCGAGAAACCCCGCTGTATTTACTGGTTTCAATAATCGAAGACCCAAGTTGCGTGCTCACTTTTTGCTTGGCTGATTCATCAACATGAGATTTGAATTTAACAACAATTTCTCCTTCAGCGTACTCCTGACCATTTTGACCATAACTCTGTTTTTTTACGATAAAATCTTCTCCAAAAGTCAGCCCAGCAAAGATAAAAACAAATAGCACAGTTAAAAGAATCTTTTGTTTCATTAAAGATCTCCTGATAATGAAGTTTGTTATTCTTGGTGACTATTTGCCGGATTAACGAAAAGTTACCAAAGGCACCCCTCCTTTCTGTTTAGATGTGTTTTTTTGCAAAACAGAAACGGCCCAGAAAGTACTTTACAATTTGATAAGATTGCCGGACTCTTATACCTTCCTGAAGCCACATCCGCCAAAATGGATTTTTTTTCTTTATGTCTTTATACGGTTACCAATGCATCTACTTAAAATAAATAATAATCTTTTTAAACAATCATGCAAGTTTTTTTATCTGCCTTATCCTTATCCCCCAAAAATTTCGAATGACGGTTTATAATGATATCTTAGAAAGAACTTCCGAAGTTGTCGGACGGGCGTTATAAGTCCATGTCAATAATAATAATTTAATCACAAAACGAAAATGGTTATTAGCCCTTACCGTTATTTTAAACATTATTTGCCGTCATTAATACATTTGTATCATTGCAAAAAAAACATCCTTTTATCTTTGACGGGACCAAAAAAATCCCGCTGCAATAACAGCGGGTTTTCATCGGAACAGATTTAAAAACTTCTTTAATCCAGCTCAATCATGGACCTCAGCATCCGTTATTTTATCCAGTCGTCTTTGATGCCGACCGCCATCAAAGGGTGTCTCCAGAAAATTTTTAATTATCTCCTCCAGCTGGTTTTCCGGAGTATATTTGGAAGCCAGAGTCAGCACATTGGCATTATTATGCGAACGGGTGAGAAAGGCCATATCCGGGTTCAACGCCAGTCCGGCCCGGACGCCCCTGATTTTATTGGCCGCCATATTCATACCGTTGCCGGTCCAGCAGACCGTGATACCGTAATCGACCTCTCCCCCGGCCACCGCCCGGGCGACTTTCAACCCATAATCAGGATAGTCCACCGACTCCTCGGAATCGGTACCGAAATCAACCACTTCAACCTGCCGCTTTAGAAGGAGTCGCTTGACTTTTTCCTTCATTTTAAAACCGGCGTGGTCGGAACCGACAGCTACTTTCATTTGGCAACCTTCTGCCTTACGTGCTCATTAACAAAAGTTAACCAGCTATGCCGGTCCGCAACGCGTCCCTCGAGAATATCAAAAAGGGCGGTCTGGATTTTTTCGGTAATCGGCCCGCGCTGTCCCGTCCCTATCATTATCCCGTCAATTTCGGAGATGGGAGTAACCTCAGCGGCTGAGCCGGTAAAGAAAACTTCATCGGCAATATAAAGCGCCTCCCGAGGAATAACTTCCTCGATTACTTTAATACCCAGGTCATCAGCCAGCTTAATTACCGTCCGGCGGGTAATGCCCGGGAGAACCGAAGAAGAAAACGGCGGGGTAATCAAAACACCATTTTTGACAATAAAGACATTTTCACCGGAACCTTCGCTTACATGACCGAAAATATCCAGAGCGATTCCTTCCACACAGCCCCGGGCCAGGGCTTCCATCTTGATAAGCTGGCCGTTCATATAATTGGCGCTTGATTTGGCCATCATCGGAGTCGTATTCGGAGCATTTCTATTCCATGAAGACACACAAACTTTTACACCCTTAACCAGGGCTTCCGGACCAAGGTACTTGCCCCAGGGCCAGACCGCAATGGCGACATCCACCGGGCAATGGGTCGGGTCTACGCCCAGGGAATCATAACCGCGGTAAACCACCGGACGGACATAGCATTCCTCAAGCTTGTTTATGGCAATCAGCTCCAGAATGGCGTCAAAAATCTGTTGCTTGGTAAAGGGTATCTCCATGCGGTAGATTTTACAGGAATCCCAGAGCCGGTCAACATGGTCCTGGTGACGGAAACAGGCCGGACCCCGGGGAGTTTTGTAACAGCGCTGACCCTCGAAAAGCGAGGAACCATAATGTACTACATGGGAGAGAACGTGGATTTTGGCATCGTCCCAGTTCACCATTTTCCCGTTCATCCATATATAATCAACTTTTTTAAACGGCATAGAACCTCCAGAGTGTGATAATATATTTATTATTAACAACAGGAATATAAATGATATAAGATGGGATTTCAACCGAAATGAGGAAAAAAGTCAAAACAATTAAGTTGTTATTCAGATAATACTTAATGTTTCATTCAATAATAGACTATCACTTAAAAATGCTGTCA
The DNA here is from genome assembly GCA_964618515.1 of uncultured Ignavibacteriales bacterium. Classification (GTDB taxonomy): domain Bacteria; phylum Zixibacteria; class MSB-5A5; order GN15; family FEB-12; genus JAFGNW01. The sequence continues at coordinate 6,207 of CAZUAS010000092.1, forward strand.
AAATATATTTTTTAACCTTGAATTTACCTTCTCATAAAAAAAGCAGGTATGTGAATACCTGCCTTTTTATATTCCTGAACATTATCAATCTCAGCTTTTCTGAACCTCTTTGAGAATATGTCTGGCAATGACCAGGCGTTGGATTTCCGAGGTGCCCTCGCCTATCTCGCACAGTTTGACATCGCGCCAGATACGTTCCGCGGGATATTTCCCCGTCAGGTAACCGACACTGCCAAGGATAGTCAGCGCTGATTCCGCCACCCGCCGGGCAACCTCGGAAGCATACAGCTTGCACATCGCCGAGAAATGCGAAAACGGCTGTCCGGCATCTTTCATCCGGGAGGCTTCGTAAATCATCAGGCGAGCCGCTTCCAGCTCGGTGGTCATATCCGCCAGGCGGTGCTGAATCGCTTGGTTATAAGCTATTGGCTTGCCAAATTGTACCCGCTCGGCGGCATACTTAATCGCACAATCCAGGGCACCCTGTCCCAAACCAAGGGCCATGGCGCCGATGGAAATCCGCCCACCGTCGAGCGTGATAAGCATCTGCTTGAACCCCTCACCCTCTTTGCCAAGCTGGTTGGCTACCGGGCATTTCAAATCGTCGAAATGAAGAAAAGCCGTATCCGAACCGCGCAGTCCCAGTTTGTTTTCTTTTTTGCCGACCGAGTAACCTTCCCAGGCTTTTTCCAGGATAAAGCTTGTTATCGTGCGGTCTTCGGGATTGGTCGAGGTCCGGGCGGTCGCGATTGTGGCAAAAGCTTTCGTTGCCGAAGTTATCCAGCATTTACTGCCGTTGACAATCCAGTAATCGCCTTCGCGGTGCGCATGCGTCCTGGTACCGCCGGCGTCGGAACCGGCATCCGGTTCGCTCAGACCGAACGCAATCAGCTCGCCGTTGGCGGCCCGGGGCAGGTATTTTTTCTTCTGTTCGTCGGAACCGAATTTAAGAATGGGAAATGTTCCCAGCGAATTATGGGCTGCAAGAGTGATACCGGTCGAACCGCAGACCCGTGAAACTTCCTCGACGGCTATTGAATAACAGATAGTATCAGTCGGTTTACCGCCGTATTCCTCGGGAATGAGCATGCTCAAAAGCCCCATCTCGGTCAGTGGTTTCATATGCTCATTATGAAACCGCTGTTCGTTGTCGAGCGTTTGAGCCAGGGGCGCTATCTGTTCCAGCGCAAAAGCCCGGATTTTTTCCCTGAATTCAAAATGTTTCTTTTCCAGCAAAGGCTTAATCCTTCAGCAGGTCTCTCGAGATAACCATCCGCTGGGCTTCCGAGGTACCCTCATAAAGTTCCGTTACGCGAGCGTCGCGGAAATACCGCTCGACTGCATATTCCTTGATATAACCGTAGCCGCCGTGTATCTGAACCGCTTCGTTGCAGACATAATTTGCCATCTGGGAACAGAAGAGTTTGGACATGGAGGACTCACGGTGGCACGGTTTGCCCTCGTCTTTCAACTGCGCCGCCCGGTAAGCCAGAAGCCGACCGGCCTCAAGACGGGTAGCCATCTCGGCAATCTTGAACTGAATCGCCTGGAAATTGGCGATCGGCTGACCGAACTGAACTCGTTCCTTGGAATATTTGATAGCTTCATTCAATGCCGCCTGGGCGATACCGATCGCCTGGAATGACACCCCGATACGGCCGGAATTGAGAATCGTGACCGCCATCCTGAAACCGTCTTTAAGATTGCCCAGAAGGTTCTCTTTGGGCACCTTGACGTCAGAAAAATTTATTTCCCGGGTATCGGAGGCTTTAATACCACATTTCTTTTCGGGGGCACCGACCATAATACCATCGCTGGCTTTTTCCACGACAAAACAGGAAATCCCCTTGCGGCCTTCCTCCGGATGAGTCTTGGCAAAAACAATCAGCACGTCGGCAAAACCGGCATTGGTCACAAATGTTTTGGTGCCGTTTAAAAGGTAATAATCGCCTTTGTCCAGAGCGGTGGTGGCGATGGCGGCGATATCAGTCCCCGCATTGGGTTCGGTGATGCAGTAAGCGCCGATTTTTTCACCCGCCGCCATGGACGGCAGGTATTTCTTTTTCAATTCTTCCGAACCAAACAGCTTGATGATTTCACAGGTAAGCGAACAATGCACCGACAGCATAATGCCGAAACCCGCACAGGCCGCACACAATTCCTCAAGGACACCCATGAAAGCCGTAGCGCTCATCCCCAGCCCCCCGTATTCTTCGGGAACGGTAAAACCGAAATACCCCAGCTCCGCACATTCTTTAATCAGTTCCGGCGGTGTTATTCCTTTCTCGTCAAATTCCAGAGCATGGGGATAAATGCGCTTTTCGGCCAGTTCCCGGGCCATCTGTTTAAAATCCAGATCCTCTTCTGACAGGTTAAAGTCCATTTTTTTCTCCTTATGAGCTATAGTCGTAGAAGCCACGCCCGGTTTTACGACCGAGGTAGCCTGCCTGGACCATCTTTTTAAGTAACGGACACGGGCGGTACTTGGAATCCCCCAGACCTTCGTGCATAACTTCCATTATTGCCAGACAAACATCCAGACCGATAAAGTCAGCCAGGACAAACGGTCCCATAGGGTGACCACAGCCGAGTTTCATAACTTCATCGATGGCTTCTTTGGTCCCCACCCCTTCCATATAAGCATAAATGGCTTCATTTATCATCGGTATCAATACCCGATTGGCGATGAAACCGGGATAATCATTTACTTCCACCGGAACTTTACCAATTTTCTCACTAAGTTCCTTAATAAGCATATAGGTTTCATCACTGGTAGCAAAACCACGAATAAGCTCGACCAGTTTCATCATCGGCACCGGATTCATAAAATGCATCCCGATAAATTGGGACGGGCGTTTGGTGGTTGATGCCAGTTTGGTAATCGGCAATGACGAAGTGTTCGATGCTAAAATGACTTCCTTAGGACAGATTTCTTCAAGTTTCTGAAAGATATTCTGCTTGATGTCGAAATCCTCATTTACGGCTTCAATAACCAGTTGAACTTCTTTGGCTTTACCAAGGTCTGTAGAGGTATGGATGCGAGCTATAATAGTCTTTTTATCAGCTTCGGTAAGCACTTCCTTTTTAATCAGGCGGTCAAGGCTTTTAGAGATAGTGGCAACAGCCCGGTCGAGAAATTCCTGCTTGATATCAATCATGTTCACTTCAAATCCGGTTTGCGCAAAAACCTGAGCGATGCCGTTGCCCATGGTACCGGAGCCTATAACCGCAACTTTTTTAATGTCATCTATTTTCATAATTTCAATCTCCTTTTAAAAATTACACTATTTCAATTGCCATGGCTACCGCATGACCACCGCCAAGGCACAAAGTCGCCATGCCTTTTTTCAGACCGCGGTCTTTGAGAGCGTATATCAAAGTCGTCAGAACCCGTGCACCGGAAGCTCCGATGGGATGACCGAGGGCCACCGCTCCACCGTGTACATTTACCCGGTTCCAGTCCCAGTGCAGATTTTTACCGTCCGCCAAGGCTTGTACCGAAAAGGCTTCATTGGCTTCAATCAAATCCCAGTGGTTGATATCAACATTCATCTTTTTCATCAGTTTTTGCACGGCAAAAATAGGCGACCAGAACAGTCTTTTGGGTTCCACTCCAGCGACGGAATAATCGATGATTCTGGCCAGCGGTTTGAGACCTTTTTCCTTCATATATTTTTCCGAAACCACCACGGTACAAGAACTGCCGTCGTTAAGACCCGGGGCATTACCGGCGGTGACGGTACCGTCTTTTTCAAAAGCCGGTTTAAGCTGGGCCAGTTTTTCCAGCGAAACATCTCCCCGGGGACATTCATCGACATTGAAAATAATCGGGTTTCCCTTGCGCTGGGGAATTTCCACATCGAATATTTCGTTTTTGAACTTCCCCTCTTTCTGAGCCTTGACCGCTTTCATGTGCGAATTGTAAGCATATTCATCCTGTTCCTGGCGGGAAATTTTTTCCTCCCGGCCAATAAACTCAGCCGCACAGCCCATATGGAAATTATTAAAACTGTCCCAGAGACCATCGGATACCATAATATCATCAAGAGTTTTATGGCCCCACCGAAGGCCGGTTTTGGCGCCGCGGATGACATACGGTGTTTGTGACATGGATTCCATGCCCCCGGCTACAATCACATTCTGGTCACCGGCACGAATCGATTGCGCCGCCAGCATAACCGCCTTAAGACCAGAACCGCACACTTTATTGATAGTCATACAAGCAGCTTCCGGTGGCACACCCCCATGAATGGCCGCCTGACGAGCTGGAGCCTGCCCGACACCACCCTGAACTACCTGTCCCATAATAACTTCATCAATGTCTAAGGGGTTAATCCCGGACCTCTTAATAGCTTCTTTAATCGCCAGTGCACCAAGTTGCGGGGCGGTCAGGGAACCCAGACCACCATGAAGACTTCCAATAGCTGTCCGGCATGCCGATACAATATAAGCATCCTGTCGTTCTGCCATATTTACCTCCAGAAAAGTTAATGTAA
>CAZUAS010000093.1:0-10525 GCA_964618515.1 uncultured Ignavibacteriales bacterium
ATAATGAGCGGTGACTGGAGTTCAGACGTGTGCTCTTCCGATCTTTTTATTGCCCTGATGGCCGGGATGGCTATCTTCTCGCTGGTTTTTCATTACGGCATGGAACCGGGACAGTCAGTGGGATTGATATTTAAAACCCTGCCGGTTCTTTTTAAAGAAACCGGCCCTTTGATATCGGTACCTTTTTTCATCCTGCTTGTTTTTGCCGCCTTAACCTCAGCGATTAGTTTACTCGAAGTTGTCGTGTCGTATTTTATCGATGAACGGGGCTGGGGTCGGGTCAAATCAACCCTGCTTTTGGGTCTGGCTATTTATATTTTCGGCTTGCTGTCGGCCATATCATCAATCACTTTACCGTTCAGAGGAAAAGACCAGGGGATTTTCGATATCCTCGATTTTGTGACGACCAATTATATGCTTCCCGTCGGTGGCTTGTTGACGTGTCTTTTTACAGCCTGGATTTTCCAGGAAGCCGATAAAATCGAAGAGTTCGGGTCAAAAGGTTCCATTTATCACCTGTTCAGTATAATCATTAAAATTATCACTCCCATCGCGGTGATAATAATTATCCTGCATGGCTTGGAACTGTTACCTTTTATGAATTACGGTAACAAGTAAAATCAAAACTTTTTTATATTGCGGATTATGCCGGAATTTCGTCAAAATAAGGCTACCAAAGAATGGGTTATCCTGGCTCCCGAACGGGGTAAACGCCCGATTGATTTCGTGAAAAACCTGCCGCCCCGAAAACCGTTGCCAGCCTACAAGGACGATTGTCCTTTCTGCCCCAAAAACGAGCACTTGACATTAGAGCCGATATATACCTATCCCTCGCCTGATCACTGGCAGGTAAGGGTGGTCCCGAACAAATACGCCGCTCTACAACCCAACCTGGCTACCACCCGTTCCTGGGTTGGTTCTTTTCTGTCAGCTAAAGGTTTCGGAATCGCCGAAGTGGTTATTGAACATCCCCGGCATGACAACACCCCGGCTTTGATGACGGTTGACGAGGTAACACAGATACTCAAAGCTTACCGTCGACGTCAAATTGAAATCAGCAAAAACGAAAAAATAAATCTGGTTACGATTTTCCGCAATCATGGCGCCCGGGCGGGTACCTCGCTGGAACATCCCCACTCCCAGATAATCGCCACACCGATTGTCCCGCCCCATGTCCGTTATCCCATGGAGCAGGCGTTGCAATATTACGACCAGTACGGAAGATGCGTTTATTGTGAGATGGTTGAAGAAGAACTTCGCCAAGAGGAAAGAATCGTAATTGACTCCCAGAATTTCGCGGCTTTCTGTCCCTTTGCCTCCCGTTCGCCGTTCGAATGCCGAATATACCCGAAAATTCATAAAGCCAGTTTCATCCTTATAGATGATGAGGAGATTGTGGAGCTGGCGTCGGTACTTCGAGAAACCCTGGCCCGTCTTTATTTCGGGCTGAACAACCCCGATTATAATTATATTATCCGGTCGGCGACGATAGGCGACCATGACACCCGGCATTTACACTGGTACATGGTCATCATTCCGAAAATTTCTACTCCAGCAGGCTTTGAAATCGGGTCGGGGATATATATAAATTCGACCTCCCCCGAAGAAGCCGCCCGGTTTTTAAAAGAAGTGCTGATTAAATAATATTTATTCAGCTAAGTTCAGATATCTCAGCGCCTCTTTTTTGAGGCGTTCTTTGTCGAAACCCTCCAGAGCCACCGTGTCCAGATAAGCGATAAAACCTTCATCGAGCCGACCGATAGCCGACCTTCCAAACTGATGACCATCTCCGGCGGTTTTTTCCTTTTCAAAACGGATATCCAGGGCAAAACTTTTTTGTTTTAGTTCGGCCAGAGCGTCAGCCGGGATGGTTTTCATGATTTCCTCGGTTATGCCCTCGACCTTCACCCGAACAATTTTATCGGAGCTGTCAAGTTTGTCAAGTTCCGCCCGGATTATATCGGTCAGCTGGTCTCCGCGTTTACCGCGGGCGTCAATCGCCGGAAGGTCCACCATCGGACGGCTTTTTATCTCGTGAAAGACCAGTTTGAACGGTTCCAGCTCAAGCTCGATGAAACCTTTGGGCGCTTCCCGCTCGGACTGTGACAGTCTCTCGGTGGAGCCGGCGTAATAGGCCCGCTCGGCCACCCGGCAAAAATTGTGAAAATGCCCCAGCGCAGTGTAGTCAAAACGATTCATGACATCCAGAGGAATTTCCTGCTCCCCCAAATCAGCCATGGAAAACTCGGGCATACCCGAAGCTACGCCATGCAGAATTAGAATATTATTGCGGGCTTTACGGTCGGGAATACATCCGGCCAGTTCTTTTTTCAGTATTTCCGGGGAAGGACAGTGAGGTAGGGCGAAAAACCTAGCGCCGTTTATATCAAATACTTCCAGCCTGGAATCGGCGGCGATATACAAATTATCAATCTGCCGGTAAACCTCGAGCGCCGCCCCGATATAAGGTTGCTTGGGAGCATCATGATTACCGGTTATAATAATAGTGGGGATTCGGTGTTGTTCAGCCAGGCGAAACAGATGATATCCGGCTAACGCCATTATCTTGTTCAAAGGCCGGACATTATGAAAAATATCCCCGGAATGAATGCAAATATCGGGCTTAAGTGCAATAATCCGGTCCACCGCTTCGGTAAAACCGTTGATGATATCTTCTTGGCGCTTGGTTAAGCCGCTGGCTCCCCGTCGAAAATGGGTTTCACCGGCACCCAGATGACTGTCGGCAAAATGACATATTCTCACGGACTGAAATATAAGATTTTAAAAAAACTTTTCAAATCATAAAGATTAAACTTAAAACAGGAATAATGAGAATAAGGTCGGGATTTGTTTTATTTTTAATAAATGCCGTATTTGGCAATACGGTCCCGCAGGGTGTTCCGGGAAATACCCAGGGTTTCGGAAGTTTTCACCTGGTTGCCTTCATAATGTTTCAGGCAGGAAGCGATTATCGCCCGCTCCAGGGCGGACTCCAGAAGATGAAATATCTGCCCCTGAGAATTACTTATCAGCCGGGGCATAATGGGGTCGACAATTCTCTTGAAAGTATCGGCGTAGTCGTCCTGAAGGGTATTGAGGTCAATTTCCACTTTAGGATTACTTTCCATAAGGCTGGGGAAATCCTCAATCTGGAGCATATCATTTTTAGACATGACCATCGCCGTATGGATATTATTTTCCAGTTCGCGGACATTGCCGGGCCAGTGGAACCGCGCCAGCTGCTGGATAGCTTTCTTGGAAATCTTTTTCTCCGGTACATTCTGCTGCTCGGCGAATTTTTTGATGAAGTAGTCTATGAGAAGCGGAATATCGGAACGGCGTTCTCTAAGGGGCGGCATGTAAATAGAGACGACTTTCAGCCGGTAGAAAAGGTCAACCCGGAAGGAACCTTCCTTCATGCAATTGACCAGGGACTTGTTGGTGGCGGCGATAATGCGGACATTGACATTGACGGTTTCATTGCCGCCGACGCGTTCGAAACACTTCTCCTGTAATACCCTTAAAAGCTTCGACTGAGTCAGCATGGACATATCGCCGATTTCATCAAGGAAAAGAGTACCGTTATTGGCTTGTTCGAATTTACCTATGCGTTTGTAATAAGCTCCGGTGAAGGCTCCTTTTTCATGTCCGAACAGCTCCGACTCGAGGAGGGTTTCCGGCAGAGCGGCACAGTTTACGGAAAGGAAAGCGTTATTTTTACGCGGGGAATTGCGGTGGATGGCGCGGGCAACCAGTTCCTTGCCGGTCCCGGACTCACCGAATATAAGCACCGCCGCCTCGGTCTTGGATACCTGGCCGATCAATTTGGCAATCTCGACTATTTCTGGAGACTGACCGATGATTTCATTGACCCGTTCCATATGCAAATCTTCCGTATCCGGACGAAGGGGTTTTCTGGAGGGCACTGGATGAAAACCACATGCCTTGTTGACGGCGTCAATCAACTTTTCAATTTCGAAAGGCTTCGTCAAATATTCATAAGCCCCTTCGCGCATCGCCTCAATGGCGTTCTCGGTCGAGACAAAACCCGAAATCATTATCACCGGTAATTCATTCTTTATCTGCTTGATCTGTTTTAATACATCGAGTCCGGACAGAGTAGGCAGATTGACGTCAAGCATCACCAGGTCGACATCGTTATTCTCTTCCAGAAAATTCGTAACCAGAGCGCCGTCTTCAAGGAAATTGAATTTGTACTTGTCCGAGTCAAAAAGGTTCGCCAGTGACTGCGATATTTCTTTGTCATCGTCAACAAGAAGTATTTTTTTCATAGTCTCTCTTTTTATGCCAGATATATATAAATATTATCGACGGGAATTATTTTTTTTATAGTATAAAAATGAGAACCAGAATATGAAAAATTGCGGTTTTTAAGGGAAAAACAGACCGGGATGCTTTATCTATAACAGCGTTAAAACTGTTTCTAAATGAACCACCCCTTGGACACTAAAGAGAAGACCCGTAAAGCTGCTATTGATTATTACCATGTTTCATTATAAAGGAGATAAAAAAAGGAAAAAGACAATCCTGCCTGAAGATGTACTATAAACCTTCTTCTTCGATTAAAAAGCGAACAGCGGTGCCCATCCAGAAGAAGTTCGCCAGAAGTTCCGCCGCCAGACCGACCAGAATGGTCCAGTAGACCAGTTCCGGTTTGAACTTAAGAATTAAAATGTCGGGCGGGATGGCGGATATGAGATAGGGTACCACCATTATAACCACTGCCAGAAAGAAACAGGTTACAGGACGACGGAAGAACATTTTCAAGGACCGTCTCATAGCCCCGATAAAATTATCCCTGAAAACTGTAACCGCAGGAAAAACGAAGAAGAACAACGCCAGGATGACAGCCAGGACAAAAGGCAGAATTACAAATCGTACCGCTAGAAGACGTCTCGGAGAATCCTGGTGGAATGCCTGCAATAAATCGGGCAGAAAAAAATTGACCATGACCATCAATCCGTTAATGACAGTCCAGACGATAACCAGATGAAGCCATAAGGGCAGAACTCTTTTTAATCCGGGCTTATCCGGGGTATCGGTTTTTCGGAAACCATCAGCCAGCAAAGCCGCTATCCAGCCAAGCACCAGACCTTCCAGAATAAATCCCGCCAGTAACTTTGCCCAGCCGAAAAAATAAGGCAGGTACAAAAATTGACCCGGATAATGACTGAAAGCCGTGGCAGCATCCTTTCCGAACAGAGATACCCAAAAATTGACCAGAGGATAAAAGACCGGTGACAAAAACCGGTAATGGGCATAAAGCAACAACCATATAATGATAAAATAAATAAACAGGATTAACCAGATTTTCAGCCTGCCGAACTGTTTAATGGTATCTATAAAAAGGATAATAAACTGGTTTAAAGCTTTTATCGGACCCATCTTTCACACCCGGAATCCCGTTTATCTGGTTATCACGACCTCATTGGAACCGGTCATGGCACCGGCACGGTCGAAAACATATACCACATAATGATACGTGCCGGCTTCCGGAACATAGTCACTGAAGGAAGTTGTGTTTATATCATTTATATATGCAATCAAAAGGGATTCCGAGGGCGGGTCAGTCAGAACGTTGTTGCTTCGATAAATCCGGTAGGATTCAAAGTCAACTTCATTACTTAAAGACCAGGTCAAACGAACTGTCTCGGCAGCGCTCAAAGAGCCGGCCAGTATAACCGCAGCGGGAGGGGTATTGACATATTTTACGGTACTATCGGATAGCCCGAATGCAAAATTCCCTGCGGCATCGACAAAATGACCGACTAACGGAGTATCAACCAGCAGCAATCCCCCGGGAAGATAATAATCCGCCATATAAATACCATCATCGGCGGTTATATCCCCACCGGTACCATCATCATATAATTTAACTGAATCAGCCCAGCTCAATAAAACATAAGCGATACCGTCGAGCTCTTTTTCATCCGGACCATATTCCCCGGCATCAAGGCCCAAAGTAATCATATCACCGGTCGAAAAAAGCTGACCGTAAGGAGAAAAGAATACAGAATCGATTTCTAGACGACTATCGAGAAATATCTCGTCGGCCACCGGTTGCCCGGATTCGGTTCCGTTGGAAAAAATAAAACCGGCAAAGACCTTCTTAAGACCGTCACCTGCGGAAAGAGTGAAATTGAGGTTGGCCGCAAAGGGACGGTAAACGGCATCACTAAAAAGAGAATCCTCGGAAAGGATAACATGGCTGGCGTTGATGGAAGTGTTGATTTGTACCTGTACCTGACGACGGTTGATATAGTCACTGCCGTTGGCCAGAGTGATGGAGAACAAACCGACTTCGGAGGAAACCACTGACGAGCGACGACCTTCAATTCCATTGGCATCCACCGCCGCCAGCTGGAAAAAGTACGTTCGGTTAACTGACAGATTCTGTAGAACTGCGGAATAAGCAAACGAGCTGTCACGAAGGGTAAAGCTGGTATCACCGGTTTCAGCCATGTAAATTCTAAAGCGATTGACACGAGCACTATCGGGCATTTCCCAGGTCAGAGTCACCGCCCGGTCATTCAGCTTGACAGCTACATTGACGGGCGCCGGTATCGCTTCAGGCAAAGATTGCAGCGGGTTTTTGGAATCTATCTGACGTTCACAACCGGCCGCAACCAGCGCCATTAATAATATCAGGAAACTTATTCTCTTCATTATCTCCCCCGCCTTAAAAATTCTTCGTAAAAGTAAGGCTGACATTGTGGCCATCAGCTTCAGGTTTTACGGTTAATCCCTTAACGGTGAATGTCCCACTTTCACGGGGAAAGAAAAACAGGGCATCCAAAATATTAACGGTCCAGACACCAATAACCGCCCCGATACTTATCCGACGGATTGTTTCTGCATCATAAGCGTCTTCCCTGGCCATTCTTAAATTAAGGTATCGCCTTTCAAGCTCGGTATAACTGCCGCCATGAGCAATGGTGGAATCGTAAGCTCTTTCACAGGCTTTGAGGTCATCGTATTCCTTGTTGTATTCATGGTCGGCAAGAAGGAAAGCGGCGACGGAACCCACCGCCAGGAGATTATAGACCATGCTTTTGGTTTTTTGTTCGGAATACATCTGCCCCCAACCGGGAATAATCATCGAGCGTACCGCCGCTTTGAATCTTGATTTGGGCGTGAGAGTGACCGATAATTGCTGCGGTTTTCCAGGGTCCAAAGCAACCCGGGTGGAGTATTTCTCATACCCGTATTTTTTTATGTCAACTTTATATTCACCAATTAATGATTGCCGGAAAATCGTTGGTGATATACCAATGACAACCGCTTCTCCTTTGAGAGTCACTTCCGCGCCTGGCGGGTAAGTATCAACCGTGAAGCCGGCGGGAGGCGTCCCCTGGGCATAAATAAGAAACGGCCAGATAATATAAAACAGACAAGCCGTTAAACTCCTTTTTAACAACATAACCCCTTTCCATGGTTCATGTTATCTGTCAACTGCTTACAATATCGGAATTATACACTAATTATATACCCGTGACAAGTTAAAAAAAAGACCGTTTAAATCAACGGTCTTTAAAAACATTCCCATTTAATAAATATTAACAGGCACCCTTGCCGGTAAACACCACCACGAAGGTTTTCAAAATAATTTTAATATCGTAAAAAAGTGTCCAGTTTTTGATGTACTGTAAATCATATTTGACCTTCCGGGTAACACTGGCCAGAGAGGAATCATAGCCGTTTTCCACTTGGGCCAGGCCGGTTAATCCGGGTTTGACCTCCAGACGTTCGATATAATCATCAACTTTGGTGGACAGGTCCCGGACAAATGACGGTCTTTCCGGCCGCGGTCCCACCAGCGCCATATCGCCTTTCAGAATATTGATGAATTGGGGAATTTCGTCCAGGCGCGTTTTTCTCATAAAAGCACCTATCCGGGTAATACGAGGGTCATTTTTAGTCGCCCAGACCGGTCCGCTTTTCTTCTCGGCATCCCGAACCATCGTCCGGAATTTAATCACCCGGAACGGTTTACCATGATAATTTTCCCGGCGGCGGTCACGGGTGCGCCGTTCACTTTTGATTCCAACCTGCTGATGGTAACGCCGACCTTCCTTGCGCCGGTTAACCCCTACCCGCAGTTGAGTGTAAAATACTGGACCTTGTGAGTCCAGCTTTATCAGAATAGGTAACAGCAACATGAACGGCGAGGTCAGCAGAAGCCCCACAACGGCACCGACGATATCGATCGTTCTTTTTAATAAACTGTTAAACAAAGCTTTTATCCGTTCCGGTCGGGTTAACACTTCCGGTACGGCAAATATATAAAATGTTGAAAAAAGAACAAACAATAAACCAAACATCTCGCCTATAAAAAATCTCATTTTAAAGGCAAGGTCATAGGCCAAGTCGGGATTATATAAATAAGGACGGGTTAAATCGAGACCGGAGGCGATACCATAACTGATATGGCGCTGATTCAGGACGACTGTAGTGTTTTCCGTATTCGAATTCAGCTTGTTATTAATATTGTTTTCCATTAAGTCTTCTAAGCATAGGTAATCAGTATTAAATTGATTTTTAGCAAATAGATTGCCAACTTCAGAGATTCAAAATAAAACTAATCTTGTATTAATATTTTTTCTGGCGGTACTTTAATCCCTTGAACGACAATACATAGCAAATGAAAAAAAATGGTCGGGAACTAATATTTTTTTGATTAAATTCAGATTCCTGGAAAATGACAATTATTTACAAATTCAAGTCATAATAGATGCATTTTATTGCGTAGATATCAGGTAATTTGGTGCATTATCCATAAAAAAAGCCGGTATTCTCCGGCTTTTCAATGAGTTATAAGCTTTTTCTAATTGTTCAGTAAAAATACAAGGGAAAAACGATGAATATCTTCCGAGCTGAAATTATCCCGTAATGAATAGGCATAATCAAGTAAAATATTCCCGAATTTCACCCCCGCCCCCATAGAAAGCCCGGTTCCGGAATCATCCGTCTGGTCAAAATAATATTTATACCCGGTTCGCAGAAAGTAGCGCTGGTCAAAATTCAACTCCACCCCGTAGCGAATGATGGAACGGCCGTAAATTTTCTTCTCAAATTCAAGTGCCGTTACAAAAGACTTATTGAAAGGTGTCGCGGCGATACTTATCCGCGTGGTCGCCGGGAGTTTTTCTTCGATACTTTCAAACTTCATTTTAGTACCGAAATTACTGGCAACAAGAGCGAAGGTTACTTTGTCCATAACACAGCGAAGCCCGATATCGGCGGCAAAGGCATTGGCACTGACCTGGTCCAGTTTCTGGTTGATAATTTTTCCGGTCAACCCGACTGACAGGTTTTCGGTTATTTGATAGCCGGCTGATAGTCCACCTGCCCAATCATAGGCACTCAATTCACCGGTATAAAAACCTTCCTGGTCATAACCTTCAATCGACCCATAACTGAGGAAAGTAATCGACGCCGCCACCGTGGTGCCGTTATCGAAGGCATAGGCAAAAGAACCATGTTCCAGATTAATATCCTGATACCAGGAAAAATGACCAAGGGCTATTTCATGATTTTCCATCCCCGCCAGCCCGGCCGGATTCCAGTAAGTAGAAAAAGCACCATCCGATACCGCTGAATAGGCCCCACCCATACCGGCAGCTCGGGCACCCAGACCTATCTGAAGAAAATCCGCCGAGGTTCTTCCGCCATCAGAAGCCGCTACACTTATTTTACCAAAAAGCGCCACGATGACAATCAATAAAATCCAGGAAATAACAATTCGATATATGGTTCGTTTTATCATTTTATGCTCCTTCCAATTGAACTTCCTTTTTAATATGGCAACGAGGATGCCGGAAGAAGCATAACTCCGTAAAAGCAGAGTTTTTTTTCGAACCGTTTTCAAAGGCTAGTAAGCTGTTGTAAATCAATCCATTTCCATTGCTTAAAAAAATTTATGCTTACGACTACGGGAAAAACTCTTCCTGATGTCGATTCAATCCTTGAAATAATATGGAAGTATATTGAGCAACTCCCATCAATATTCGAAAGTTAACCTCCTCAAACCTTTTTGTCTTTAAGTGGTTATCAATTTTTTGTTCAAAAGTTCAACATCTTAATGTTAATGTCGGAATTTCGAACATAAAATTCAGTATCGGTATGGCATACTCGCCATACTTGATAAAAACGGTAGAAACAACTTTTAAAATCAATTGTCAACAAAAAACAGGAAAATTTTTCCTATCATAATTTATTATATTACAATAGGTTATCAGCTAAAAATATCATTTTCAGGGTAATCTTTTTTGTAACCACCTTTTAAATTAAATTATCAAAAAAATATAATTTTACCTATGATTCCACGAATCCAAAACCATGTTTCCAGATGGAAATAATAATAATTACATGAAGGTGCAAAAAAATGAAAGACTTAAAGGGATAGAAAGCTGTCTTTATCAGGTTTAGTAACTGTTTTTATCAATTCGCCGAAGAAGTCGCTTTGGGGGGTAGACGACGAAGCATTTCAGCATACTTGTCGGCA
>CAZUAS010000094.1:0-10476 GCA_964618515.1 uncultured Ignavibacteriales bacterium
GGGTAAATATGACGTGCCATTGCAGATGGATCAATATGAATTATAACTGTGGTGCGTGTATCGGAGAAACCCACGGCAAGCCGTGGGCGACCCGGCCAGACTATTTAAACTCCACTTTCAAATTCAGCGTATCGGCGCCGCGTTCGACCAACACCGTCGTCGTGTCACCTTTGCGATATTTTTTCAGAGCATTCATGTACGTATAAATATCGTAGATTTCAAAATTACCGATTCTGATAATCACATCACCTTTCAGGATTCCAGCGCGTTCAGCCGGACGCTCCCCGGAAACACCATCCACCCGCAGTCCCCGGACTTCGGAGATAAAGTCCGGCATTATCCCCAGGGTAACGGATAAATTCTGCGGGCCGCCATAGGTACTGTCGGATTTGGTTTTTAAAAAAGTCAGACGGTTAAAATTTCGGTCAAAATGGTCTGTTATGGTAGTCACCATGTCGGCCACCTTTACCATTCCGTCAAAATTGATCTTGTCGAGGACATCTTCGGGTTTATGATAATCTTCATGAACGCCGGTAAAGAAAAAGAGGACGGGGATGCCGTTGTTGTAAAAAGCGGTATGGTCCGACGGACCGGTGCCGGATTCTTTAAAAGAAAGTTTTACAGGAGGATTGGAAAGGGTATCGAAATATTTTTTGAATTCCTCGGAGGTTCCGACCCCCAGGACTCCAAGACCTTTTTCCGCCTCGCGCAAGCGGCCGATCATGTCCATGTTGAGCATCATAAGTATTTTCGATGAGTCCACCGTCATGTGGCGGCTGAAAAAACTAGAACCTAAAATCCCTTTTTCCTCTCCGGAAAAAGCGATGAAAAGAAAAGAGTGATGGAGGGCGGCTTGGTTGAGCCGGTAATACCGGGCCAGTTCCAGCACGCCGGCGGTACCCGATGCATTATCATCGGCGCCGGGGTGAATTCTCTTTTCTTCGCCCCGATATCGGGAGGTAGGGCCACCCCAGCCGAGGTGGTCATAATGGGCGCCGATTATTATGGTGGTGTCAGTGGTGCCGGGGAGATAGCCGATTACATTATATCCCGTGTCGGGGATATGGACTAGTTCCGTAACACCCCGGGCATGGAATGATCGTGGTCTGACGAGGTCGATTCCCAGTTCGGTTATTGCATTGCGCCTAAGGTAGATTATCGGGATGTCTTCCTGATGTACCCGGGTGGCACCGAGAAACAGAAGGGTGTCGTCATGACCTTCGGGAGTGTAAAAGAATATTCCTTTGACCTTATGATTCCGGGCGTTGATTATTTTATCAGTCAGGGAACTGAACTGCTCGAAATCAAATCCTGAGCTGTCGGGTGTCTTTAAATCATCTTTTTCAGGGGCGAAGCGTTTTATAAGAACTGCTTTCCCGGATACGTCAATACCCGCATAGTCATCATAGGAGCTGTCAGGGGCGGTAAGGCCAAAATTAACAGGGATTACTTCGGGAAAATCAAATGCGGTATCAGCCGACTGCAACAGTGGTTTGAAATCAGTATCGAATTTGAGTTCGATGCCGTCAACAGTCAGCCGGTTGTTGGGGCTGAAATCTATTTTTTTGATAAATTCGAAAGCCTGTAAAAAGGAGTTATTGTCGCCTTTTGGTTGGAGCCCGACATCTTGAAAGATACCCGCTATATATCGGGCCGCTTTCCATTCTCCGACCTCACCGGCTTCCCGGCCTTCGAGTGAATCCGCAGTAAGAACCTCGAGATGCTTGCGAAAAGCGTCCGGAGTAAAAACATAGGCACTTGTGGTGGCATTACAATTGATATCAGATAAAAGAATAATTGAAACTATCAGGTAAATTATCTTTTTCACGACAGCCTTTCTGAAAAAAAACCAAGTTATCATTTTAAGGTTATATAACGTATTTATCTAAAATTGGCTTTTAATTTTATTGCCAATTAAGAGTTATATATTATACATTGAAAAACGAAGGGCAAGGTTAAATAAATTAAAAACTATAATTTGACATAACAGAGGCGTAATGATGACAAGCAAAGGGCGTGACAATCTTGTGATAATTTCAGTAATGGTATTGGTTGTGGCGGGTTATTTTCTATTCAAGAATCCAGGTGGCGCCCCACTGGCGGAAGATCATTCCAATGTTCGCAGTATGGGTCAGGCGTTGAGCAGCCTTGGCGAATTACCGGATGATTACAACGGTTTAATAGAAACGGGTAACGATTATATGGATCACGGCAACTATGCCATGGCCGCGGAGTGTTACCGCCGGGCGCTGGCGCTCGACAGTTCTTCGCTCGATGTCCGCACCGATTACGGAGCCTGCCTGCATGGGATGGGGCTTCTGGAACGTGCCCGCGATGAATTCGCCCGGGTTCTTGAAAAGAATCCCCACCACCCCATAGCCAATTTCAACCAGGGTATCGTATATCTGGATATGAAAATGAATGATTCCACCCGGATTTACTGGGAGCGATACCTGGCTCTGGAGCCTGAAGGAACGGTAGCGGAGAGCGTTCGCGAATTCCTGAAAAGAATGAACCAAAAGTGATGTTTTCATTTTTATCGAAATGGGCCGAGTCCATCTGGCAGATGCTGGTCAGCTCGGCGTTTTTATTTGTTGTCGGGTTGTTACTGGCCGGCTTTTTATGGCTTTAAATTAATGAAAAAAATATTCGCAGCTGGGGCAGCGGTATTTCTCGCTTCTGGTTTCTCTCCGGGGGCTAATTTAGTTTTTTTGATGGTAGGTCCCGCTACCAACATAGCCACTCTGGTGGTTTTTAAAAATATTTTAGGCAACTGGTCAACGGTCAGATACTTGACGGCGATTGCAGTTGTTTCGATAATAGGCGGTGTCATCACTGACTGGATATATGGAATATTGAATATACCGGTTCTTTTCCGGTCACAATCTATTCAAAAGGAGTATGGATCGGTGTCAATTCTGATGGCCTTAGGGCTGGTTTTGTTTATTGTATTTTATACCATTCAGGGGGGTTCTCGGAAACTGGCAAAAAAATCCTTGAAATAACCCTTCAAAGCCCCTTTTTTTATATTGTGGATAGATATATTGACAACAGCTTCAGTTGGTCACGGGCTTTTCTTGATTTTTTTTTCCCCCCTTTATGTCTGGGATGCGGGCGGTTTAATAAAAGCCGGATTGATATCTGCGATGATTGTCTTAAGGCAATTGATAAGTTCCAATACCCTTTTTGCCTGATCTGTTCAAAGGAGATAATTGATGGGATCAAATGTAATATATGCGGGGAAGAAGCGTTTATTCTTTTTGCCTGGGGAAATTATATCGACCCCTTAAAACAGGTTGTTATCCAGTATAAGTTTAAAGATATAACCACCCCTGCTATCCTGATAGCCGGAGCCGTCTGTTTAAAGTATAAGGACCGCCTGGAACGCCTTAAAGCTGATTTGTTAGTGCCCATACCACTTCATCCCGGTCGGGAGTATTTCCGGGGATATAATCAGGCAACCCTTTTTGCCCGTCAATTAGAGGAGAAACTCGGAATTCCGGCCGAGGATACGATTCTCTTCCGGGTAAAAAAACGTAAACCACAATCACGTTTGAACGAATACCAAAGAAAACGGAATATAAAGGGAGTCTTCAAGGTAGCTGATGAACCGGATATCCCGGCTGATAAACGTCGGATTATCCTGGTGGATGATGTCGTTACCAGCGGCGCTACGGTTTCCGAAGCAAGAAAAACCCTCGAGTCAGCTGGTTTTAAAGTAGTAGGTGTTATTGCTATGGCGCATGGCTTGTAAAATGTTTGATTTAATACCAGTAATAATAGAAGACTACCGCCAATATTTGAAACTGGAGCGGGGTCTTTCGGAAAACAGTCTTGAGGCATACATCAGTGACCTCATGGCTTTTGCCAGGGTGGTTAAAGGGAAGGACTTAAGAAAAATCACCCCTGCAGATATAAACAGCTATTTTCTAAGTCTGTCACGCCGGGGAAACAAACCGGCGACCTTGGCTCGCAAGATATCTTCCCTGAAAGGCTTTTATGCCTATTTGAAAGAGAACCAACAAATTAAGGAAAATCCAGCCCTGGCTTATAACGCCCCCAGGATTGCCCGTTATCATCCGGATTATCTTTCGCCTAAAGAGATACTTGGAATTATTGAAGCAATTGATGTTAATTCAAAGACTTATTATCGTGATAAGGCTATTATTGAACTGCTTTACGGAAGTGGTTTACGTCTATCGGAACTTATTAATCTAAAAATCTCGGATATGGAACTTGAAGCCGGCTTTTTGCGGATTCTGGGTAAGGGAAATAAGCAGCGCCTTGTGCCCGTAGGCGAATATACCAAACAAGCCTTGAACGCTTATCTTGAGAAAGAAAGAAAGTTAAATCCGGGGGTAATTCAGGAACTGGTATTCGTAAACCGTACCGGTAGTAAGTATTCCCGGGTAGGCCTGTGGAAAATTATCAAAAAGCTGGTCTTACATGCCGGTCTCACTAAAAAGGTAACACCCCATACTTTTCGCCATTCTTTTGCCACTCATCTTCTTGAGGGCGGCGCCAGTCTCCGGGTGGTGCAAGAAATGCTCGGTCATGCCGATATAACAACTACGGAAATTTATACCAAAATTGACCGGGATTATATTATTGCCGAACACAAAAAATACCATCCTCGAGAATTGGGCGAACATAACTAGGAATGAAATCGCTGTCAAACCTGTTTATCATTTTGCCATAAAGCAGACCGGAGTAAATCTTGATTTTCACTTGAAAAGGTTCTATTACGGCCAGGAGGTTTCTTTTCATTATTTTGATAATTTCGACAGCCTGGTCACTATCTGTCAACGGTTCCCGGTAAATGCTATTCTCATAGGCAGTAAGTCGGAGCTGGACAAAGAAATTGAAATGCTCCAGGCTATTAAAAGTAATGTCTTTTTATCCATTATTCCGGTTATTTTATATCACCCGGAACCCTCCAACAATATTGTAGTGGCGGCTTTTGAAAACGGGGCTGAAGATTTTATTTATGGCGAATGGCTGGATAAGCTGGTGGAGGTCCGGATACACAAAGTCATCGACCGTAACCGCCGTGACCTTTCGATAAATCCCTCCACACACCTGCCGGGTCCGGCTATGATTGAACAGGAAATTGACCGTCAGATTAAAATGGGTTCGGAGTTCGCCGTCTGTTATGCCGACCTGGACAACTTCAAGGCCTATAACGACTATTACGGTTACACCTCGGGTGACCGGGTAATAAGGTTGACAGCCAAGATTATCCGCGATGTAGTTTTCGATGTCTGCCGGGAAGGTTTTGTCGGACATATTGCGGGCGACGATTTTATATGTGTTCTGCCGCATAATATTGTTAACGATGTCTGTACCTGGATAATCAAAAGTTTTGACGCTATCATTCCTTACCGTTATGAGGTGGTTGACCGGGAGCGGGGCTATATTACCACTGTCAGCCGTCGGGGGGAAATCGAGAACTATCCTATTCTAACTATTTCCATAGCGGTATTGATAAATGACAACGGTAAGTTTGCCCATGTCGGGGAGTTATCGAAAATGCTGGCTGACCTGAAAAAAGCCACCAAGCAAAAACCCGGTTCGAACTTCATGGTCGAGCGTCGCAAGAAATATTAGTGTTTCATTATACCCCTTTGGAAAACAGAAAACCATAAAAGATAATTCACACCAACGGTCAGTCCGGATAAGATTAAAAACCGAAGGGCATTTTTAAGAAACCCTTGCGTTGGTCCGGTTAAACCAACTTATTGCGGGCACCCCTGAATAGACCCAAAGACCTCAGTAGAAACAGGTTTTTCTGGTTTTTTCATGGCATCTGGATGTGATTTGTATTAAGATGCCTGAAAAAGTCACACAGTAGAAGTAAGGTCAGGATGTCGCATTTTATGCGATGTGGAAGATGGGGGGAAAATAATTTTTTAATAAATTTTTTAAGTTTAAATGGGAACTAAATCGTCTAAACGTTGTAATATGATTAGGATGAGTTGGAAATCCCGGAAGTAAACACCGGTAAAGGAAATATATAAAGTGCGAGCCTGAGCTATCAGGCAGATTGCTCTTGACAGAGCAGGTTGGGCGAATTATATTGTAATCAGGAAGCCACATCACCTCACATTTATCCCGATTGCCATTAACAAACTAAACCGCAACAATTGTATTGCGTGAGGAAAGCGGCTGGATGTTACAAGAGGTGACATTACAGCTAAGATATTAACAACCCATAACTTTGGGGGTGAAATTTGTTCAAGCGTTATCAAATTTTATCAGTGGTGGCTGTCGTTCTGTTGATGGCGTCTGTAATTTACGCAGCCCCGGCTACGAAAGTGGCGGCAGGAAACGCCTTAAGTAGCGAAGCCAATACCGTTACCGTCCCGATTGAAGTCGGCAACCTTGACGGTCTGATGGCCATGGATATTCCTTTGAAGTATTCCGAGGGGGTGACCCTTAAGAAAGTTGACTTCGAGAATACCCGGGTTTCCTATTTCGATTTCAAAATCGCTGATATCAACAACGACCAGAACACCGTAATCATCGGTTTAATTAACCAGTTGTCCGCAGCCAGGGTTGAACCGCTTGGTAGTGGTTCCGGCGTGGTTGCCAATTTAATCTTCGAGGTGGATGACCCCTCAGTCAATCAAATCACTATTGAAGCTACGGAAACAACCAAGCCCCGTCACGCTATGATCTTTGTATATCAGGACCTGAACGGCACGTCTCCTTCCGGTCAGATTGTTGAAAATCCTAAATTTGAAACCGTTTCTCTGTCTCTGTCGGGGGTGAACAATGCCGGTCTTCCGGACCGCTTTGAGCTGCTTCAGAATTACCCCAATCCGTTTAACCCGGTTACGAATGTTTCCTTCATGGTTCCCGTGGCGACCAATTATACCCTGACAATTTTCAATGTTCTCGGACAGACTGTAGACCAGTTCAGTGGTTTCGCTGAACCGGGTAAGGTTGAAATCAGCTGGAATGCCGCCAGCAAATCCTCAGGGGTATATTTTTACAAACTCGATACCGATAATTTCACGGAAACAAAGAAGATGATTCTTTTAAAGTAACGTTATCGGTAATATTAAACCGAAATCAGCCCTTTCCTCAGTGGAGAGGGCTTTTTATTTGTTCTTATATGATAGCTTTGAGGTTATAGTCAGAAACGGTGGCCGAATCAATCAGCAGTTCGCGAACAAGGTTCCCATTAAGTGAGATAACGACTCTAATTGCTGGTTTATTTCTGGCCGACGCATAGCGGACGGTCAACCCGGCAAGGGTACTAAAATTTGTTTCCGAGTTGGGTCCAATTAAAACCGATAGGGGAGAGGCGATATCCGGGGCGTCACACAGAAAATGATGTGGTTGAACCAGCTTTTGCAGGGTCAGGTTTTCTTTTTCATTGCGGCCGACAATAATCCTGGTCTGGTTATCGATTCTGAAATGCCGGCCGATTTTCAACAATTCAATATCGTTGGGGGTAAAATTCCGGTCATATTCGATTAAATCCTTCAGACGGTTGGAAAAGCCTTTGTCAGTTAACAGACATCCACCCGCCGGGGTGGGAAAATCCGTTAAGCCGAATTCCCCGGCCAGTCTTATCTGCTGTTTACGCCCGCGCCCTTTTATATCCAGAAGTTGCTCCCGGTCGACCAGGCCGTTAAGTTCCGGTTCGGTGGGCGGAAGGTGTTTGGCGCACAGGGGGCGAAGAAGCTTATCGTTCAACCCGGACTTTCTTAAAACCAGGTTCATCTGGTTTTTCAACTGTGAAAAAGGTCTTTGTCCTATCACCTCACCGGTGATAACGAAATCAGCCCCGATTTCTTCCATGTAGGTTTTGGCTTCACGAAGCATCATAATTTTGCAGTCCACACAGGGATTCATATGCGCTCCCCGACCATATTGGGGTTCAAGGACAATATCGATGAATTTCCGGCCCAGAGGGACAACTTCGAGCTTAAAACCAAATTTTTCAGCAATGTTATAGGGAGTGCTTTTATCAGGGTCTTTCGGGTCGGCGACCTTTCCGAAATAGTGGACAAAATAAAGGGCGGTTACTCTAATATTTTGCCGGAGCATCAAAAGTATCGCCAGGATTGAGTCCAGACCACCGGAGTAGAGGGCGATTGCATGAGCCCGATATTGAGACTGGTTATTTTTGTTCATTTTTTTCTTTTTAACACTAATACCATCAATTAAATACGTCCCGAAACATTTCCCGGTTGGCCGGTATAATATAAGTAAACCCGCAGTCCTGTAAAAGGTTATTTAACCTTGACATATGGAAAAATTGACCTAAAATTGCAGGGAAAAAGAAGGGTAGAAGCGTATTTTTTACAAGGTCAACAATTGGCTGAAGCATTTTGCTTATGAGAGCCAGCGGCTGTTTTTCTTTTCTTTGCGCATGGTTGCTTCATTATTTGGCCGCCCTATTTACATAGCGGAGACGATGGAACAAATGTACCTGATTGGTATCGGTTCCTTGTTTCTGGTTGTCTTAACGGGTCTCTTTTCGGGACAGGGGTTTGCTATCGCTTTCGCCAATGAACTGGCGGATTTCGGTGCCAAGGATTATCTGGGCCGGATCATGTCTTTGGCAATTGTGCGTGAACTGGGGCCTACTTTGACCGGTCTTATGATGGCCGCCCGGGTAGCTTCGGGCATTACCGCCGAAATCGGCTCTATGAAGGTTTCCAATCAGCTTGATGCCATGCGTTCGTTCGGGATCGACCCGATTCGTAAAATTGCCGCTCCCCGGCTCATAACCCTTATTATTATGGTTCCAGCTATGACTATAGTATGTGATGCAGTCGCTATTTTCGGTGCCTGGCTGATTGCCCTTTTCCATGCGCATATTTCCTCCACTCTTTACTGGGCGGCAATAAGAGAAAGACTTGTTTTTGGTAATATCTTTATCGGCCTGGTTAAACCGGTGGTATTTTCTTTTGTCATCGCTTTTATATCATGCTATAAGGGATTTACTTCTGAAGGTGGTACCAAAGGGGTCGGGCAAGCCACTACCGATTCGGTAGTCATGTCCTCGATAACCATCCTTATTGCCAATTTTATCTTTACCAAATTCTTTTTCCCAATGCTCAAGGGTTATTTATGATTGAACTGCGTAATGTTGATTTCGGCTACGAAGACAAGCTGGTTTTAAAAAATATCACCTTCAAGATTGACCAGACAGAATCAGTGGTCATTATGGGACCGTCCGGTTCCGGTAAATCAACTATTTTAAGACTTATCCTGGGTCTGGAGTTACCACAACGAGGTGAAGTTTTAATCGACAACCAGAATATCTGCGTCATGTCCGAAAAAGAAAAAAGGGAATTACGCAAAAGTATCGGGATGGTTTTTCAGGACGGGGCTCTTTTTGATTCGCGGACAGTGGGTGAGAATGTCGGCTACTACCTGATTGAACATACCAAGATGTCCTGGAAAGAGATTGAAAAGAAAGTAGTGGAAATGCTCGGTTTCGTCGGTCTGGATGCGGATGAAATCATTGACAAGTTGCCGGAGTTACTATCCGGCGGAATGCAGCGTCGGGTGGCTATCGGCCGGGCGCTTTTGTCCACCAATCCCCGGATTATGCTCTATGATGAACCAACTACCGGCCTTGACCCCCAATCGACGGAAAATGTTCTGGCTCTTATCAACAAACTCACCCGGGAGCGGTCGATTTCCACGATTGTCGTTACGCACCAGATTGCCGATGCCTTGAGTATCGCCGATCGTTTTATTGTCATACACGAGGGCGAAATAGCTTATGACGGCGATTTTACAGGTCTTAGGGAGTGCCGCGACGAACGGGTCAGGGCTTTTTTGGGCCCCTTCCGGGCGTCGATGGATTTAGTAGCAGAAAAAAATTTATGAATGGCGTTTAATATATTATTTTGACTTTTAAGGATCTTTTATGAAAAATACAATAGGTGTCAGGTGGGGAAATTTAAGAGTCGGGATTCTTCTTACGATTGTCATTATCCTGCTATTCTGGGCTTCGCTCATGGGCGGCGGGACCTCGATTTTTCAATCCAAAGGCAAATTCGTCTGCTATTTTAAAAACATCAACGGCCTGCTGACCGGCTCACCAGTATGGCTGGCCGGGGTTGAGGTCGGCAATGTCAAATCGGTAGATTTTGTCAATCTCGATTCCCTGCGCCAGATAAAGGTGGTTTGTAAAGTCCGCTGGTCCGTCTGGCATGTCCTGACTGTGGGCACCAAAGTTCAGCTGGGGACAATCGGCCTGATAGGGGATAAGTACATTGAAATCCTGCCGGGACCGGTAGGCGGACCCCCGATAAAGGAATGGGATGTCGTGCCGACGCATGACCCGGGGGATGCATCGTCGATGTTTCAGGCGGGTGAGGAAGCCCTGCATAAAGCCGGTGATCTGGTCGCCAATATCGATACTCTCCTCGGTCGTATGAACCGTGGTGAGGGTACGCTGGGGCAGATTGCCACCAATGATGAGCTGTATATAAAACTAACGGCTCT
>CAZUAS010000095.1:0-10175 GCA_964618515.1 uncultured Ignavibacteriales bacterium
CGCTACGATTTGGCCTGGGTAACCTATTTTTACAGCGTTACCGACAAACCTACTAATTATTTCTCGTTCGGGGCTTATTTCTTATTTAAAGCACAATATCTTAAAAAAAACGGCCGCAGGGCAGCCGTTTTTTTTGTTAATCACAGACGTCACTATTTTTTCTTGTGAACCGAGCACAATTTGCTCTTGCCATCTGTAAAGCGTTTGCACTGCTTGCCGTCTTTGGTCTTGGCTATGCAGCGGATACGCTTGCTTCTTTTCTTCGCTACGGCTTTCTTGGCGACTTTTCTCTTCGCTACTTTCTTCTTGGCCGAAGCTTTCTTCTTTGCTGTTTTTTTAACTTTGCGCATTGAACACTCTCCATGTTTATGTTCAACACCATAGAAAACAATATTTTTAAACATTGTCAATAAAAAAAATCAATAAAATTGCATAAGATGCAATTTTTTTTATGACGACCATCGTCACCGCACCATCGAACGTCAGCGTTTATTTCGCTTCGGCTCAGATACGGTCTTTCTTTTTCGATGGGCACTTGTTTTTACGGCGCTGGTTGTTCTCATTGTTATCCTGACGTCCGAAACTTTCCAGCGTCAAAGCCATCTCACGCAGTTTCTCATCGACCCGCGCCATCACCGAGCCGGGTGTAAACGAACCCGAGGGGAGACGCTTACCACCGTTCACGCCCGTCAGAATGGTAATGCCTTCCTCAACGGTTCTGACCGGATATAGATGAAACTTTCCTTTCTTTACAGCTTCCATGACATCCGGACGCAACATCAAATCCTGAACATTCTGATGGGGGATGAGCACTCCCTGGTCGCCGGTCAGCCCGCGGCTTTTGCAGACATCGAAAAAGCCTTCGACCTTTTCATTAACGCCGCCAATCGGTTGAATTTCACCTTTCTGATTGACCGAACCGGTCACCGCCAGGTTCTGTTTGATAGGAATACCACTTAATGAAGAAAGGATGCCATAGACCTCGGTGGACGAGGCGGAATCGCCGTCAACGCCGCTGTAGGACTGCTCGAAAGTTATCGATGCCGACATCATCAGTGGCTTGTCCTGTGCGAACATCTGGCGCAGGTAACCGGTCAGCACCAGCACGCCCTTGTTGTGAATAGGTCCCGAAAGGTCCGCTTCCCGTTCGATATTGATAACTCCGGCTTTGCCGAGTGAGGTACTGACAGTTATGCGCGAGGGTCGGCCGAAAGCATGTTCGCCGATACTGTAAACGGCCAGACCGTTAACCTGCCCCACAGCCGAGCCGGAAGTTGACACCAACAGGACGCCTTCGTCAAACATCTCCTGCAGCTTGTCTTCGACCAGATTAGCCCGCCGCCTTTTGCGGTTAATGGCCGTGTGAACATCAGTCCGGGTGACTTTTTTTACCTTGCGCTCCAGGGCACAATAAGCGCTCTCACGGACAATATCGGCAATCTGGACAAAGCGCACGCTGAGCTTATTTCTTTTCCCGGAAAGCTTCCGGCCATACTCCGCCACCGCTTGCAAACCGCTGATATCGAACGGCGGTAGTTTATCGGAATCGATTATCCGCCGGACAAAACTGAAATATTCCGAGATATTGTCGTCGTTCAAAGGCATGACGCTGTCGAATTCTGCCTTGATTTTGAATATTTTTTTGAAATCCTCGTCGAGTTGCCATAGCAGGTTATAAACATGAGCTTCTCCGATAAGAACCACCTTGACATCGACAGGAATAGGCTCTGGTTTAATCCCCGACCCGGCCATCATGAAATACGGGTCATACCCGGCAATTTCCATCTCCTCGTTACGCAGCGCTCTTTTCAGCGGCCACCATACTCCGGGCTCACTGAGCAGGTCATAAACGTTGACAACCAGAAAACCGCCACTGGCCTTCAAAAGCGAACCGGAATAAATGCGGGTGAAATCGGTACGCCAGTACCCAAAACGGTCGACCACCCGCTCCAGTGACCCGAACAGGTTTTTGTACGAAGGCGACTTTTCTATAATAATCGGTACTCCCTCGGTTTCGGAATTGTCGAGAATCAAATTGACGGAAAATTCTTCGAACGGCTCCCGTTTACGATAAGGCGGCGGTTCTTCCTCGCCCCGCCGCGGCTGAGCCTCGAGATACCGGTCAAGGTCCTCAACCAGAGCCGCCTCCACCTCCTCAAGATATATGATGACCTTCTCGTTGGGATAACGCTTTTTCAACAGGTCGATTTTATCTTTTACCAGCGGGGCGACGAGGGAAATTCTCAATTTTTCCAGCGCATCCTCGAGCTTAGTGCCGAGCTTTTTCGATTCAATCGTCACGACATCAAACTCCCGCCTCAGGCTGTCCCATTTACGGCGAAGTTCGTCAAGTTGCGCCAGTGCAAACTTTCCCTCTTTTGAAAGCCGTTCCAATTTCTCAAGGGAATTCGGCTCATTATCAATCAACGGCTGTATCTCGTTGCGAATCCCCATACCCGACTGCAACTGTACCATTACGAACCCAGCTTCGTTAAGTTTGTCCTCGAATTCGTTTATCAATTTTTTCTGCCGGCTCTCGAATTCACGGACAATGCGGTTCTGACGGTCTTTGTAATCTTCCGACATTAATGCCTTGGGTACGGCTTTACGAATGGAATCAATCAAATAGGTCATGTCCTTCTTAAAGCGTTTCCCCTCCCCGGCTTTGAATATCAGTACCCGGGGACTGTCCTGGTTGCGAAAATTATTAACATAACAGACATCGTTCAAAGAAGGGGTTTGATGTTCCAGTTGCTGTAATAAATGCTTGATGGTGGTAGTACGACCGCTGCCGGTAAAACCGGTAACAAAAATATTGTAACCTTTACTCTTAACATTCAAACCCATTTTAATGGCATTGATCGCCCGGTCCTGACCGATGATTTCACAGCAGGGATTAATGTCGTCCGAGGAAGCAATTTTTCCGGGTTTGTAATGAACTTGATAATCAATGTCTTTATAACTCAATTCTTTTATTTTGGGAAATTCTGATTTTCTTTTGGCAGGCATTATACCTCCTGAATAAAATTTAGCTCTAAATATAGAAGAAAATAAACAATAAGCAAGCTGATAACTGAACTTAAAATACTCCATTAAGAATTGAGATAAATGATAAGTAATTGTTTATTAACAACTTAATATTAATTATAAACATTCTGCCAATCTGGCATGGGGGCTGTCATTTTTTATTGAAAAATATTGTAAATTAATCTAAAAAAATGTTGAAAAAAAAATGTATTCTAAGCCTTTTCCACCCTTGATATTAACGGGAGTTGGGACGTATCTTATTGCCGCACAATAACAACCAGTCCTTGACAGGCGTTTTAATATATTTATATTTTTCATGTTGCTTTTTTAGCATTGCGCATTGAATGGCGGTATCGTCTAGTGGTTAGGACAGGTGGTTCTCAGCCATCAAGCCGGGGTTCGATCCCCCGTACCGCTAAAGTCGTGGAAGGAGAGTTGACTGATTCGATGCATTAAGGTCTAACTCTCCTTTCATTTTTATTATCTATATTCTTTTTTAACTCATACCCACCAGTTTTCATATTTCACTATTGGAAATCGTAACCACGAATTAATTTTTACTCTTTTGCGAATATAAATATATTTTTCCACGTGGTCAGGGCGGTTATTTCCTTTTTCCTTAGTGGTAAATATCGTTTTTAGACATTTTTAGAATTCATGGAATAAAAATACATTAACAAAGTACCTATAACAGTGGAGAATCGGGGTGCTGACCGGCATTCATTTTCTTCTTACTTATAATTGTAATTTCGAGTGCGACCACTGTTTTCTTTTTTGCGGTCCTGCCGCCCAAGGGACGTTCACCATCTACCAGCTTCGCAATGTTTTTTCTGAAATAAGAAAAATCCGCTCGGTGAACAACGTCTATTTTGAAGGCGGTGAGCCGTTTTTGTATTATCCGCTGATGCTTGAAGGTCTGCGGCTGGCGCGTAACCTGGACTTAAAAATCGGTCTGGTCACCAACTGTTACTGGGCAAATTCGGTCGAGGATGCGGAAATCTGGCTTCGGGAAATTAATAAAATTAAAATCAACGATTTGAGTTTGAGCGACGACGTTTTCCATCACGGTGAAAGTGACATCAGCCCCGCCCAGTTAGCCAAAACCGCTGCCAAAAGGTTGGGTATGCCGGTCGGGACTATCAGCATCGAACCCCCCTTGGTCAAACCCTGTATCACAATCGGCAATGAAAAAGGCGCTCCGGTTATCGGCGGGAATGTCATGTTCAAAGGCCGGGCGGTGGAGAAGCTGACCAAAGACCTACCCACCCGTTACTGGGAGCTTTTCAATTCCTGTCCTCACGAAGAACTGGAGCATCCCCAGCGGGTACATCTTGACGCTTACGGAAATGTTCATATCTGCCAGGGAATCAGCATGGGTAATATGTGGACCACTCCGCTGGCGGAGCTGGTTAAAAATTACAACGGTCATGCTCACCCGGTCTGCGGTCCCCTGTTAAAAGGCGGCCCGGCTCAACTGGTACGTGAATATGGTCTTGACCATGAAAAGGCATACGTCGATGAATGTCATTTATGTTTCCTGATGCGAAAAGCTCTCATTGACCGTTTTCCTCAGTATTTGGCACCACGCCAGGTGTACGGTCTGGTTCAGGAGTGAACCTCTGTCACCATGAGTTCGTTTCTAAAGCTCCTCAATCAATAAATTTACTCCGGTTAGGATTATCTTTAAGCTCATTCCAGACTATTATCATTAGGCAGATTATTCTTAAAAAAACCGGGTTTATCCGAAAAAACTTTCGGCTGACACAAAAAAATAGTGAAAATAATAGCAAAGTAGTTGTTTTTTTTAGCCTGATTGCATATAATGAAATTTAGAATAAGATGTTTTATATTGTGAAAAGTTTCACTATGCCACTTGCGGAGGCAACCGGGAAACAAACCCTTATCATAATCAAAACAAGCAATTAACATTTCATTTTCATATAAGAGGTTCTGATGCCATTAGAAATAATTAAATTCAACAGCGATGAAAAGTATAAAAAGAAAGTCATGGAAATCAGCGGCCAAAACTTCCACAAATGCTACCAGTGTGGCACCTGTTCGGGTTCCTGCCCAATGGCTGAACACCTTACCGTCCTGCCCCGGAGGGTAATGGCTCTGTTACAGCTTGGAAACAAAGAGGAGCTGGACAAATCCAACACCCCCTGGACCTGTGCGTCATGTCACACCTGCATGGTCCGTTGTCCGCGTGGGATAGACATCGCCAAAGTGATGGAATCTCTGCGTCTGATCCGGCTCAGACAGAACATCAACCAGATTGAACCCTCAAGCCTAACAAAAGAGGAGATTGTCAATCTACCTCAAATTGCGATGGTTTCCGGATTCAGAAAATTAACCTCATGAGGTGACTGATGAAAATAAGTTACTATCCCGGCTGTACTTTGAAAACCAAAGCCAAAAATCTGGAGCGTTCCGCTCTGGCCTGTTTTGATGTTCTCGGAATCGACTATGAAGAGCTTCCCCGATGGAACTGCTGTGGGGCGGTTTACTCGCTGGCCGACGATGACCTCCTGCATATCATCGCCCCGGTACGTGACTTGATCAGGGTAAAAGAACGCGGCCATGATACAGTGATGACACTCTGTTCGATGTGTTACAATACCTTGGCCCGAGCCAATGACCTGATGAAAAATGACGAGAAAAAACGTTATACCATCAACACCTTTATGGATGAAGAGCCGGATTACGCCGGCGAAGTAAAGGTGGTTCACTTCCTCGATTACCTTCGCGACGTAATCGGCTGGGACAGGCTCAAAGGACAGATAAAGGTTCCGCTGAATGACCTTAAAGTCGCACCCTATTATGGCTGTACCCTTCTAAGGCCCCGCGAAGTTGCCCTGGACCATCCCGACAATCCTTCTATCATGCAGACTCTCCTGGAGACGCTGGGCGCTACCGTTGTCAATTTCCCTTCGGCAACCGTTTGTTGCGGGTCTTACCAGGTGCTGGGCAATCCCGATGCGGCTCTCAAGGTTTCCCATGGTATTTTAAATGACGCCGTCAAACACGGCGCCGAAGCCCTGGCGCTGGCTTGTCCCCTGTGCGACTACAACCTCGGATTCCGCCAGGACGCCATTTTGAATAATTTCCCCGATGCCCGTGAAATCCCGGTTTACTATTTCACCCAACTTTTAGCTGTGGCCCTGGGTATCGACCCGGCTGTCAGCCATTTCGAATTGAACCGCGCCGGCTCGATGCAACTTCTTGAAGCCAAAAAATTCATTTCCGACACGGCATCATGATTATGAAAAATAAGGTTATAAATAAATTGAGGTTAAAATGAGTACTACTGAGATTGCTGTTAAAACAGAAATTGAAGCCAAGTTGATACCCATTTATATCATGGGTAAAAAATACGAGGTCCCTGAAACTCTGACGATTATGAAAGCTATCGAGTACGCCGGATATAAATATATCCGGGGGTGCGGTTGCCGCGGCGGTGTCTGCGGGGCCTGCAGTACCGTATATCGCAAACCGGGAGATTACAAGATTCACGTCGGCCTGGCTTGCCAGACGGTGGTGGAACCGGAAATGTATCTCACCCAGATCCCCTTCTACCCGGCTATACGGTCAACCTACGATTTCTCCCGCCTGTCCGGCCAGGCTGAAGAAATTTTCGAAATTTACCCCGAGTTGTTCCGTTGTGTAGCCTGTAACGCCTGCACCAAGGTGTGCCCGATGGATGTCCAGGTGATGGATTACATCGCTGCCCTTAAGCAGGGTGATATTAAAAAAGCCGCCGAATTGTCTTTCGACTGCATTCAGTGCGGTTTGTGTGCCAGTCGCTGTATGGGTGAGTTACCCCAGTACCATATTGCTCAGCTAGCCCGCCGTCTCAACGGTGCTTACCTGACACCCCCGGCGGAACATCTCAAAACCATGGTAGCTAATATTGAAGCCGGCCGTTTCAACGACGGGCTGGCTAAATTGAAAGCCATGGATACCGAGACTCTCAAAAAAACCTACCTGGAACGTGAGATGGAGCCCGCCACCGCCGGTGAGGACTGGACTCCCCGGGATAACCAGTATTTATAAACTTGAAATATCGAACTGAGATAGAGGTTTAACATGCCATACCCTGAAGAATTGAAAAGATTGATTAAAGTCGTCGAAAGTACGCGTATCGAAAGGGTCGAAAGGAAAAAGAAAAATGAAGAAGTCCCTTTCATGAGCCTTGAAGAACGCCACGACATTCTGAAATATCACCCGGACTTTATCGAGGAAGGCCGGCGTGAACTGAAAGTAGGCCCTAATAAAGGTTATCGCATAGCCCATGAGATGGCCGATATCCTCGAAGCGAAAAGCCGCGTCGACCCGGCCAAAATCGACCTGTCGAAAATCGATTACGAGACTGATGTCCTCGTAATCGGTGGCGGCGGCGCCGGCACGGCGGCAGCGCTCCTGGCGCAGGAGAACGGCGCCAAAGTCATTATCGCCACCAAACTTCGACACGGTGACGCCAACACCATGATGGCCGAAGGCGGCATTCAGGCCGCCACCAAGGGTCACAAGGATTCACCTTATTTTCATTATCTCGACGTCATGGGCGGCGGCCACTTCAAGAATAAACCGGAACTGGTGGAAACCCTGGTCACCAAAGCACCGGATGTTATCAAGTGGCTTGAGAGCCTGGGGTGCAATTTTTCCAAGTTTCCCGACGGCACTCTCAAAACCATCCATGGCGGCGGCACCAGCCGTAAACGCATGCATTTCGCCGCTGATATTACCGGTGCGGAAATGATGCGCACGGTCCGCGACGAAGCCCGTAACCGCAATAAGGATATCGCCGTCATCGAATTCTCTCCGGCAGTGGAACTGATTCTGAACGAACACGGCCACTGCGCCGGAGCGGTCCTTTACAACCTCGAAACCGAGGAATATCTGGTTGTCAAGGCAAAAGCCGTGGTCATGGCGACCGGCGGCTGTGGCCGACTCCATGTTCAGGGCTTTATGACCACCAACCACTACGGCGCCACCGCTGACGGTATCGTGCTGGGTTATCGCGCCGGAGTGAAGGTCTGTTTCCTTCACACTGTACAGTATCATCCCACCGGTATCGTCTTTCCCGAACAGGCCGAAGGTATTTTAATCACTGAAAAATTCCGTGGTTCCGGCGCCAATTTGGTGAATATTGACGGCCTGCAGTTTGTCAACGAACGCGAACCGCGCGATGTCGAGGCTTCGGCGATCATTCGCGAATGTATCGAGCGTAACAAAGGCATACCTACCCCTACTGGCAAGCGTGGTATCTGGCTGGATTCCCCGATGATTGACATGCTTTCAGGAACGGGTACGGTCCAGCGGGAATTCCCCGGCAAGTACATCCTGTACAAACGCTTCGGTATCGATATCGCCAGGGAACCGATGCTCATCTACCCCACTTTGCATTACCAGAACGGCGGGCTGGAATTTACCAGCGACGGCGCTACCGAATTGCCGGGACTCTTCCTGGGCGGTGAAGTAGGCGGCGGGACTCACGGTGAAAACCGCCTGATGGGCAACTCTCTTCTGGATATCATGGTATACGGACGCATCGCCGGCAAAAGCGCCGCTGATTATGCCCGGACAAAAGCCCAAAACGGGAAACTGTCGCTGGAACATGTGGTCAGATACAATCAGGAAGTCGATGAAGCTGGTGTCGGCAACGGACGCATCGCCCCGATGCTTCTGCCCGATTACACCACTCCGCAAATTAGACAAAAACAGCTTACCGCCCATTACGAAGGAACCATTCGATAACTTTTCTATTAGTAAATTAAAAAAACCGCCCAACGGGCGGTTTTTTTTATATAAAGGTCTTCTTGTATGATTGTAACTTTATATTCTATTAAATAGAATGGATATTTTCTGTGTCTTTTAATTGATAGCGTAGGTGGCCTGCCTCTACAGTAGAGCTTATTCCATATAAGAGCACCCATTTTATCCGGTATAAATAATTAGTTTGACACATATTGTCAAAAATAGTATTCTTAATCAGGATTAGCGGTATCACACCGGCAGTGGAAATACCCGTGTTTCATGGTTTAATGAGCAACGAGAAAATATTTAATTTGATTAAGCAAAAAGTAAGATTTGAGGGTATAAAACTATGAAGGGGACAAAATGAAAAACACTAAAATTCTGTTGGTGGTTACGTTTTTGATATTTTTGATAATGTATCAAAGCGTTGTTGCTGATGGGCAGAAAGGGTATGAAGAGGTACCATATATTTATGATGTGAACGCGGATTGCAGTAGAGAAATCTGTGTCAGATTAAAACAGGTCGATAAAACTCAGATCGGCGGCCTGATGGATTTCTTAATTGAGGTTAAGTTAAAGGTAAATTTCAACAAATTGGAGGTCTCATTTGAAGTTAGTGATGA
Source organism: uncultured Ignavibacteriales bacterium (assembly GCA_964618515.1). Classification (GTDB taxonomy): domain Bacteria; phylum Zixibacteria; class MSB-5A5; order GN15; family FEB-12; genus JAFGNW01. The sequence goes on from CAZUAS010000095.1 coordinate 9,408, forward strand.
AATCACTTATAACGGAGAGACGAAATAGGTAGATACTGCCAAGGGTGACATAACAAGATATTATCCTATTCAAATTGATGTACCCAAGAAAGATACATCCGGAATAAGGATTTTTGTAGCTGGATACCATTCTAACGACGGATATCCGGTAATGAAATCGGGTAGAACTGGCATATATCTTGTTACCACTGAAGATACATTAGGTCTTTACCATTATTTCCCTAAAACAGAGAAAGACGAGCCGGAAAAACAAAAACGTTCCGGTCGCGTAATACCGGGCGAATTTCCCGACCGCGACAGCCTTTACGGTATCCCGGAATCGACTGATAATGATTTACCTATAATAAATCCAAACGATATGACCGGTTTTGAAAAATGGGAGCCGAAAACAAGGTTGGAATATCAATATGAACATATCCGGGCTGGGTCGCCCACGGCTTGCCGTGGGTTTCTCCGATACAGGCACCACAGTTATAATTCATATTGATCCATCTGCAATGGCACGTCATATTTACCCTGATACCAATTGTAACTTGACCACGCCCAATCTCCCGGATCGCTCACCAACCCCCATCGCACCGGGTTGGCATGACAATACGCTATCTTTTACCTGACTGCGGCAGTTCCGGTAGGTCAAGCCCCAAGTAGACTTGACCTACGAGGACTTCAATCGCGGCATGATTTAATATAATAAACAATCATTCCCACGGCAAGCCGTGGGCGACCCAAATAAATCATGCGGAAGACCACAAACAATGGAACAGTTCT
>CAZUAS010000096.1:0-7067 GCA_964618515.1 uncultured Ignavibacteriales bacterium
GAGATAATGAGCGGTGACTGGAGTTCAGACGTGTGCTCTTCCGATCTAGTCAATCCGATGGCCATGCTACTCTTGGTCAAGATGATGTTCGACTATCTTGAAGAAACCGATAAAGGCCTGGTTCTGGAAAACGCCATCGCCAGAGTTGTGAAGGAAGGGAAAATCCGCACTTACGATATGGGCGGGAAAAACTCCACGCTCGAAGTCGCTCAGGAAGTCGCCAGAAATCTTTAAACATTTTTCGGGCAATTTCGTCTTTTAATCATCTTGATACAGGATTGGTCCTCCTGTATCGGTAAACTCCTTTCTTCTGTGTGTTTAAGCGAAGACGGCTGTCCTTTCTGCAGGGACAGCCTTTTTTATGGCTAAAACCACCCTGTAACAGTTCGTTATAAGAAAAATATTAAATCGAATAAAAATTTCTCGAACTTTTCGGGTGGATTCAACGTCTAAGTATATGAAGAGGCAAATTCCCCTTAAGGGGATGCAGCTCCTTTTTCTATGTGCTTAAGTAAAAAAGGTTGTCTGTTTATCAGACGACCTTTTTTAAATGGTTTTTTGTTTGACGTTCCGGAAGGAAGGGAAAAATTAAACCTTTTCTATATGCTATTCAGAAAAAAGAGTAAAAAAATTAAACATTTAATTCATATTATCGTCTTTTTAACTGTTGCAGAACAGAGTCATCTGTTCGGTAATATTCCCTCCATTTTTGATGTGTTTATTTGCAGAGGTTGCCTGCTTCCCGGGCAACCTTTAATTTTTTAATATAATCCAGTCGTAAACGGTTCCTTTACGGACATGCCGCCAGCGGTTCATGGGCTATATAAAGGTAACTTATTATGGCGGTGATATCAGAGATATCCGGTTCGCCGCCGGAACCGTTGACATCGGCTTCCTCGGGACAGCATAATGAAAAATGTGAAAGGTACAGGTAGTCGATTAGCCGAGTGATATCGGATATATCCGGTTCCTCATCTTCGGAACAGTCAACGTTACCCGTCAAGCCCTGGCAGCAGGGTACATAAAACGGGTCTTTCAGTATGATGATGGAGTACATATCCGCCAGAAAAATAAGGGAATCCTTTAAAGTGAGTTTGGAGCTTGCGCCGGGAGTATCGTAACCACCCAAAAGCTGGGGGTTGGTGGGGTCGGAAAAATCCAGTATCTGAAGACCGTAAATAGCGTCGGTTACATAAGCCAGGTTGCCCCTGACAGCTATACCTTCGGCTTTTCCGGGAGTCCGATACAGGTACAAAGTGGTGATATCAGAAGGCTCGGAAATGTCGGCGATATATAAGCCGCTGTCGTTGGTTACGAATGCCAGGGTGTCTTTGAGCACGACCTGGTAGGTATAACCGGGCAACAGATAATCACCCACCCAGGTCGGCAAAGCGGGATTGGAGATATCGATTATTCGCAAACCGTCATGAAAATCAGTATAGAAAGCCAGGTTATTTTTGATGGTTACCTGACTGGCGCCGTCACCGGAACGGGACAGGAGAACGGGATTTTCCGGGTCACTGATTTCAAGGATACACAATCCGCCATACTTGCCGTAACCGGCGGGCAGGTAAAGCCGGTTGCCCTGCACCAGTAAGTCATACGACCAGGCGACCGAGTCGGCGAAATGATTCCAGAGGTAAACGGGCGCCGAGGGATTGGAGACATCATGAATTTCCAGTCCTCTAAAAGCCGCCGCCACGAAAGCGAGGGTGTCGCACACCTGGATACCGCAGGCGTAACCGGAAGTATAACTGCTGCCGAGATGAACGGGAAGGGTCGGGTCGGAGATGTTGAAAATCTCGATGCCACCCCAAAAATTGGCCGAGTACAGCAGGTCGTTCACGACTTCGACATCGCCCGGCATCCAGCAGTAACCGAAATCGCCAACGTACGCTGGTAAGGCGGGATTATTGACATCAATCAAACATACCCCGCTGCAACCTTCCAGGGTGATACTGGTTGAAAAAAGCGTTGTATGGTGTACATTAAGTTTTATCCCGGAGCCGAAAATGCCGCCGCATTGTAATATTTTGCCGGTAAAAGCCGGATGCAGTGGGTCATTTATATTCAAAATCTGAAAGTAACCGTCACCATCGGGGAAATACACCAGGCTGTCCTTAACGAATAAATCAACAATTATGCCGGTTACACCATAATTACTCAGCAGGGCTGGATTACCGGGCTGGCTGACATTGACAATCTGCAGGCCGTCACTGAATTCCGAACCCAGGTAAGCGATGGTATCAACCACGTCTATATCCCGGATCCGGCAGGGGGAGTTGTATTCGCCCAGTTTCAGCGGCAACGAGGGATCCAGAATTGCCAGGATTTGCATATTGCCGAGAGTGTCGCCGACATAGACTAAAGCACCGTTCACAGCGACATTTTCGATATAGTCAAGTTGGGTATAACTGCCCACGAAAGTCGGATATTCCGGATTGCTGACGTTTATTATCTGCAAACCGCCGTCACCATCGGCGACGAAGGCATTTGTCCCTGAAACGACGACTTCCTGAGCGCCCCCCGGGGTATTGTAGTGGCCGACCAGATGCGCCTCCTCGGTGGTCATGGCAACATCGATAATGAACAGACCGTCATCTCCGGCTGATATATAGAAATAATCACCGCTACGGTAAAAGCTCTCCGCCGCTCCCGGAAAATAAACATGATAGAAATATTCCGGCTCGTCGTAATAGTACATGTGATAAATGACCAGAGTATTGTGAAAGAGGACAAAGAGGTAACTATCGTCCGCCCAGACATCTCGAGCCTGTGACCAGAGACAGCTGCCGATGAATTCAAGCTCAGTATCAGGCTCTATAGCTGCGGAATTATTTATAGTCCGAACGTATGGAAACCCGGAAGAGAAAGGTTCTGGAATATTTCTGGTTTTTTCAGGCATCCAATCGCCCAGAAGAGTGCCGGTACTGAAAACCAGTAACAGAAGCATCAGTAAAATGGTTTTCTTAAGCATAATAATCCTCTCTTTTTTAATTTCGGACGATGAGGGTGAATATTTACATACCGAGATGTTATAATATAATATACGGTATAAACTGTTTTTATAAAAGTGATTTTTTCTTCTAAATTGCGGTCAGGTCGTAATTCACCATCGACGAATCAGGAACAATAATTTCTGAGTTATTCAAGCGATTTATTTTGACAGGGTTTTGTTCAGGTGTTCCATTATCAGAGTACGGGCATTCTGGAGGGCTTTCCCGCGGTGGCTGACCAGGTTCTTCTCCTCCAGCGACATTTCGGAAAAGCGTTTGCCCGAGGGCGGGTAATAAAAGACCGGGTCGTAGCCGAAACCTTTCATCCCGACCGAATCCTCGGTAATATACCCCTCGGCTATACCCTCGACAGTATTCACCGAGCCGTCCTCCCAGCAGATGGCGATAACACAGCGGAAACGGGCGGTGCGTTTTTCTTTGGGTACATCTTTGAGTTCGGCTAAAAGTTTGCGGTTGTTGTCGGCATAGGTGACATTCTCGCCGGCATAGCGCGAGGAAAAAACCCCCGGCGCGCCGCCAAGGGCATCGACCTCAAGCCCGCTGTCATCGGCCAGCGCGGCCATCTCGCAGAACGCGGCAATTTCTCTGGCTTTCAGGACGGCGTTTTCTTCGAGAGTCTGACCGGTTTCTTCGGGGTCGGGGAATTCGAGAAAATCGTCAGCGGTAAGGATAGTTACCGGAAGGTCATCGAGGAGGTTTTTTATCTCCCTGATTTTATCTTCGTTATTGGTGGCCAGTACGAGCTGCATAAAAAAAGGCTTTCATTAATACAAGCAAAATTGAATATCTTTCGTTCACGAATTTCAGGATGATAAATATAGTGCTTCATTCTCAGTACCCACTAATATCCACCCTCGTTACGCGTTCTACCGGACGGCCCAGAAAGCGCGCCGCCACCTGCGTGAATTTCTCCGGGACGTCGGACACGTAAAACTTATGCTCGCCCTCGGGCGTTGGTTGCTGGGAAGCACTGGTGTTGATTATCTTCTTCTCCATAAGAATCTTATAGGCTTCGCGGGCGGTTTCCTGGCCGCTGTCGATAAGAGTAACCTCGTCACCCATGACGTCGGCAATGACGTTTTTCAAAAGAGGGTAATGGGTACAGCCCAGGATCAGGGTGTCGATATTGACATCGCGCATCGTCTGCAGGTAATCCTGCGCTATCAGGTAGGTAGCTTTCTTTTCGATATAACCTTCTTCGGCCAGAGGTACAAAGAGGGGACAGGCCAGGGAGAATACTTTAATATCGGGGCGGCTGTCGTGAATAAGCCGGGCATAGGCATTGGAACTGATAGTAGCCATGGTACCGATTACCCCGATACGGGCGTTTTTAGTCCGGGCGATCGCAGCCCTTGCGCCGGGTTCGATAACGCCGATTATGGGGATTTCAAAATTAGGGGCAACCTCATCGAGTGCCACCGAGGAGGCGCTGTTGCAGGCGCAGATGATGAATTTAACTTTGTGCTCGAGAAGGAACAGGATATCCTGGTTGGTGAACTTGGTAATAATTTCTTTCGAACGCCCGCCATAAGGAGAGCGGCCGACATCGCCGAAATACACTACGTCTTCCTGCGGCAGGAGCTTGAACACTTCGCGGGCGACAGTCAGTCCCCCTACCCCGGAATCGAAAATGCCGATTGGATTATTCATGACCGCGCCTGCTTTTTATTATGCCCATAACCATACCTTTCACTGATTTTCATATTTGGCTTTGAAGCGTTTGATAGCCTGGTAAATACCTTCGGCCACCTGTTTTTGATAGTCTTTATCCTTCAGTATTTTTTCTTCGTTTTTATTCGAGATGAAAGCCGCTTCCACCAGCACCGACGGTGTGAATACTTTATTGAGAACAAAGAAACCAGCCTGGTCCACACCCCGCGCGGGAGTTTTCAGGCTGCGTCGGAATTCACGATCCATCATCATGGCGAAATCATGGGATTCCGCTTGGAACTCGGTCATAATCATTTCATTGAGAATGCTGACCACGGGGTTGTTATAAGTGTCATCATCATTTTCTTCGATATTATTACCGCCGGCCGATAGTTCACGCAGGAAGAAGCTGTTTTCCAACTGGGCGACCGCCCGGGCGGAATCGTTTTTGGCTGGCGCCAGGAAAAAGACATTCCAGCCGCAGATATTCTTTTTGGGCGAAGCGTTGGCATGAATGGAAATAAACAAATCCGCTCCGGCTTTATTGGCGATTTCAGCCCGCTCCTCGAGGCTGACATAAATATCCCGGTCACGAGTCAGGATGACTTTAAATTGTTTGTCCTTGCGAATGATTTTCGCCAGTTCTCTGGCAATATTGAGAACTATATCTTTTTCCCGGGTTCCCTGCTGACCGATGGCGCCGTAATCCTTGCCGCCATGACCGGGGTCGATGACGATAACATCGATTTTATTGTCCGGTCCGATAACCGGGCTGGTGTCGGCAGGGTCGAGCTCAAAATTAATGTCCGGTATGGACATCTGTATCCGCGGCGGGTCAAATACCAGCTTATGGTTCCATTTGGTTATATTTTTTTTCAAACGCACGGAAATCTGGCCGGTGTTGCCGATCTGGTGAACATTCATTTTATACATGAAGCGGGGGTCCCGGCGTGAAAGAATACGCGGGCTGTTTATGCGGGCGCCGGGAATGGAAATATTAATCCAGTTTCCCTCGGTCACGAAAATGTCGTAATTTAAAGCTGAAGTAAGAAAAACTTCAATCAGGATACCGTTGGCTTTACTGCTGATGGCGAAATCGGTAACATTGAAATATTCCGGTTCGACGCGAAGCATCCGGGCGTCACTGTCCCAGCTGATTTTCTGAGCGGTGACGCCGTCCAGAAAGGGAGTAAAGGTCTCCGCCGGAATAAACAACTGGCCTTTATCGTAAATTACCGGGTAAACGAGATTGAAAACAGAATCATCGAGTTTGAAATAAGCGGCATCGATAAGAAAATCGAAGCGGAAGTTGTCTTCGGTATATCGGACCTGGTGCCCGATTAACTCCCAGTCCAGCTGGCCGCCGAGAATCTCAGCCAGCTCGGAAAGAGAATAATAAACCACGTTATTTTTTTTTAAAGATTGAATTTCTTCGTAGCCCCCGGAGACGGCGATTTTAATCTTATCCGCCAGTGAGCGTGAACCGGCGGATAAAACCAGTAACAGGGTGAAAAAAAATATAAAAGTTTTTGTTTTCATCAGTCGTTTTTTTTATCCCGGCGCATCGCCCGGCCGATTTTTCGTTCCGCCTCGGCTTCGGCGATAGCCTGCCGTTTATCATATTTTTTACGCCCCATAGCGACGGCAAGTTCGACTTTAGCGACTTTTCCCTTAAAATAAATCGCCAGAGGAATCAGGGTCATGCCACGCTGCTGGGTCTGAACCGTCAACTTATAAATTTCCCTTTTATGCAAAAGCAGGCGGCGTGGGCGATAGGGGTCAAGAACTTCGTGAGCCATTTTATAAGGGGAAATGTGCATATTTTTCAAATAGACCTGGTTCTGGTCGACCTCGGCATAAGCGTCGGAAAGGTTTACCTTGCCGTCCCGCAGCGACTTAACCTCACTGCCTTTAAGTTCAATACCAGCTTCAAAAGTGCTTTTTATCAGGTAATCATGCCTGGCTTTTCGGTTACGCACTACATAGCGGATGTCATCCTGACTTTTTTGCATAGGATAAACAATAGGCTTTTCAGCCTTTTTTGGCAATTAAAAACAAAATAAGCACCATTAGCCCGATGATTAACCGGGTGCCCTTATAAATTTAATTCCTCAATCAAAAGACTGACCGATTCTGGCACTTTTCTATTACTCGATAAAGAATTCAGGGTTAAGATAACATCTTATAAAGCCGATAAAATTATTTAGGTATTAAGGCAGTTTAGAAAATAATTTGTTAGGGATAAAGTAATGTCTTATAAAATTAAAATTCAAACCGCGAAAATTCTGGTCATTGACGACGAACCGGAAATTACCGACATCGTTGAAACTTTCCTGACAGAATCCGGCTATACTGTCGAAGTTGAAAATACTGCCATAAACGCTCTGGAAAAAGCCCGGC